>JAHEKM010000043.1 GCA_024638325.1 Gemmatimonadota bacterium
CGGTCGCCATCCCCACGGTTCCCATCAGCCCGAGACCCAGGGCCCCACTCTTCGGAACCCGCTCGGAGACGACGCCGAGCATGGTCGGCCAGAAGTAGCAGACGCCCACGGCGAACACCGTCGCCGCGGCGAAGACGGCCACGGTGCTCGACACGTAGCTGAGCGCGAGCAGGCCCAGACCCGAGAGCACGGACGACGCGATGAGGAGCCCGGTGGGCGACAGTCGGTGTACGACGTTGCCCGCCCGGTACCGCATCACCGCCATGAGGCCGTTGATCCACACCAGAACGAGGATACCGGCCATGCCCCCCGCCTCGACGACGGCGGGCACCCAACGGTTCGGGCCCAGCTCGACCGACGCCGTCATGGCCATGGCGATGAGCATCACCCACATGAAGGGGGTGGCGAGCGCGGCCCGAAACATCTCTCCCATGCCGACGCCGGCGGCCACTCCTTCCGTGGCGGGGAACGTCTCCCGTAGCAGCATCACCCCGTACACCGCGGTGGGCACGAGAATCAGTCCGATCTTGATCTGCCACGCGCCGATGCCTATGGAGTCGAGCGCGAAGGCAGCCAGTCCTCCGATGACCACGCCCCCGGGGAACCAGACGTGGAACTGGTTCAGCTTGACCGTCTTGTTGTCCGGGTACAGCGCTGCTACGAGCGGATTACACGCGGCTTCCACCAGCCCGTTGGCCATCGCGATGATCAGCGCTCCACCGAACAGAGTCCAGAAGCCAGCCGCGAGGATCATGACGAGCGAGCCGAGGAGGTGTCCGAGGAACGCGAGCCGCAGCAGGGCGCGCATGCCCAGCGTGTCGGCGAAGGGCGCGAACACGAGCTGCGAGACCGCGAAGCCCCAGAGCGCGGCGCCCCCGATGAGACCGACTTCCTCGTTGGTGAGCACGAAGTCCCGCTTGAGCGCGAGCATGATCGCGCCCACCGTGGCGAACGCGACCGAGGTCGCGATCAATGCGATGCAGCTCCCAAGGAAGAGCCGTGAAGCGTTCACCTCGGGCTGCCTGGGCCCGGCGCCGGCGGGGGCCGTGTCGGAAGTGGGTTGCGTCGACATGTTCGGCGTTACTCCAGCCCTAGGTGACGAAGTACCTCGGGCGGGGGAGGATCCCAGCGCGCGAGCGGGACGTTGCCCACGTACCCGAGGTCCTGCATGCCCTCCCGCGTGGTCCAGAATGCGGCGGCGGTGAGGTCCCGAACCCGGTCGAAGAAGCGCGCTCCGGCCTCGAGCCCGGACGGAGCGTCGGCCACGCTGCGGATGTCGTCACAGATCGCGCGCTGCTGTGCGGCATCGAGTTCCCGAAAACGACTGCCCTCGCCGAAGCGGCCCGCCGACTCGCCGTCGAGCCACACCAGCCCTCCGCGCACGGTCACCTGGTCCCGCTCGTTCCTGGCGTAGGGAGCGCTGACCCATTCGTCGATGAAATCGTGCGCGCCGAGCTGGCTCGCCCCGGGGGACCGTTCGTCTGCGGGAATGATGATGTCACATAGCGTCGCCAGCGTCTCGAGCTCGTCCGAGGTCAGCGTCCTCTCCCAGGGGATGACGGGCGCGAGCAGGTCGGGATCCCACGCCGTGCCGGCCGCCTTCGGGTTGGCCGCGGCCGGTGCGACGACGACGTCGTCTCCTGCGTCCGTCGGTGCGCACGACGTGAGGCTCGGAACCGCGGCCGCGATGGCCATGACCTTGAGCGCCTGACGGCGGTCCATGACCGACGGGTCGTCGGATTGGCCGACTACCGGCAGCCGCGTTGGTTTGCTCACAGGCGCCCCGCGTTCAGCTGCTCGACGATGTAGTCGGACGCCCGCCAGGCGATCGCCATGATCGAGAGCGTGGGGTTCTTGTCGGCGTTCGAGACGAATGGTGCCCCGTCGGTGACGAACAGGTTGTCGACCTCCCAGGATTGGCAGAACTGGTTGAGCACCGACCGGCGGGGGTCGTCACCCATGATCGCGCCCCCGACCTCGTGGATGATCTCGCCACCGGGCGCGATCGCGTCGGCGCCGTCTTCGCGGATTGTGGAGGTCACGCGTCCGCCCATGGCCTCGATGATGTCGGCGAAGGTGTGCTGCATGTGGCGCGCCTGGTTCTCTTCGTGCTCGGACCACTTCCAGTGGAAGCGGAGCGTCGGTATGCCCCACTGGTCGACCTGATCGGGGTCGATCTCGCAGTAGCAGTCCTCGTTCGGGATCATCTCGCCGCGGCCGGCGAAGTTGACGAACGATCCGTAGTAGCGACGGCAGTCTTCCTTGAACTGCTGCCCGTACGATCCGCCGGTGTAGCGCTCGAGTCCGCTGAACGTGCCGAAGCCCGGCATGCGGCGACCCCCGCCGAGCTCGATGTGATAGCCGCGGGCGAAGTCGAGCTGGCCGCGTGCCTGCTCCTGGTAGAGCCACCACGGCGAATAGAGGTGCATCGCGGACGCGCCGTCCGCGTTGTGCGGCGGCATGTTCTCCATCGCCGGAATCTGCCCTGAGACGCTTGCACCCACGGTGTCCATGAGGTACTTGCCGACGAGTCCCGTTCCGTTGGCGATCCCGTCGGGAAAGATGCTGCTCTTGCTGTTGAGCAGGATACGAGCGGACTCGCACGCGCTGGCGGCGACGACGACGACGCGCGCGCCGGCGTGCTCCTCGAGGCGGGTCCGCTTGTCGATGTAGTGGACGCCGGTGGCTCGTCCGGACGCGTCGACCGTGACCTCGCGCACCATCGCGTCGGTGACGATGTCCAGGTTGCCGGTGGCGAGCGCCGGTGGCAGCACCACCGTCGGCGACTGGAAGTTGGCCTTGATCGAGCAGCCACGGCCGCAGGGTGTCGCGTAGAAGCACGCCGCGCGGGACCTCATCGACTCCGCCGTGACGCGCTGAGCCGTCGGGTTGCCGGGCCACAGGAATCGTGACAGTCGGTCCGCGTCCTGGGGCCGGGTGAGGATGGCGATGTGCGACGGGACCACCGGAATCCCCAGCTCGTCGCCGGCCCTGCGGACGAGCATCTCGTTCGCGCGCGGCGCCGGCGGCTCCTGCAGGATGCCGGGCGGAGAGTCGGGCGTGTTCTCCAGGCCCTCGTTCGACCCGAACACGCCGATGAGCGCTTCGGTCTTGTCGTAGTACGGGGCCACGTCCTCGTACGACATCGGCCAGTCGAAGCCCAGACCGTCTCGTGAGTACGGCTTGAAGTCGTAGGGCCCGTTGCGCAGAGAGATGCGGCCCCAATGGTTGGTGCGTCCGCCGAGCATGCGCGCGCGCCACCACCTGAACTCGGAGCCCTCGGCGCTCGAGTAGGGCTCGCCCGGTACCTCCCAGCCGCCGTCGACCGTGGCGTCGTAGAAGCCGAACGGCTTCTCGCGCGTGCCCACCCCCCGCAGCGGAGCGTCGCTCGGCAGCTGGAACATGGGCGTCTCGGTGACCGGGTCGTAGTCGCGTCCGGCCTCGAGCATCAGGACCCGCACACCCGAGCAGGCGAGCACGTACGCGCACATGCCGCCCGCGGCGCCCGAACCGACGATGACGACGTCGTACTGCTGCTGCGCCTTCCTCCTCACGACAGCGTGCTCAGGTGCTGGAAGCTCAGACGCACGTTATCCAGCGGATCGGCACCGGGCCGGTCGTTCTCGACGAAGGCGTGCAGGAGCCCGAGGCGCTCGGCCAACGGCACCAGCGAGCCGAAGTCGATCACGCCGCTCCCCACGGCGACCATCTCACCGTCCGGCGTCCGGTCCTTTACGTGCACGCTCGTGACGCGCCCGGCGGTCTCGTTCAGGTAGCGCACCGGGTCCGCGCCGCCGTGGACGGTCCAGTAGATGTCCATCTGCCAGTCTACGAGCTCGGGGTCGGTCCGCTCGAGCAGGAGGTCGATCGGCACGGTGCCGTCGGCTAGCGGCTGGTGTTCCCAGTCGTGGTTGTGGTAGCCGAAGCGCAGCCCCGCGGTGCGGGCGGCCTCGCCGGCCCGGTTGAAGTCGTCCGCCAGGGCACGGAGCCCCTCGGACGTGCGCAGCGGGCCTGGGATCGACGGTACGACGACCAGGGTCTGACCGAGTTCGCGTGCGCCGTCCAGTACGCTCGCCCAATCGCCCCGCACGTCCCCCACCGACTGATGACTCGAGGTGGCACGCAAGCCGACCGCGTCCAGCACCGCGCGCATCTCGCGGGGAGTCAGGCCGTAGAGGCCCGCGAACTCGACCTCGCGGTATCCGATCTCGGCGACGGTCGCGAGCGTGCCTTCCACGTCGTCCGCGATCACGGACCGGAGCGTGTAGAGCTGGAGGCCCCACGCGGTGACGGCCCGGCCCGAGACCGGCGCTGGGCCGCCGGGACCGCAGGCGGCCGCCAGCGCAGCGATCGGTATCGCGCCGAGGAAGGCGCGGCGATCGATCGTGTGCGCCCGCCGGTCGCTGGCCGGGAAGGTCACGAAAGCACCCTGAGCTTCATGTTCCGATACCACACCGGGTCCCCGTGATCCTGCAGTCCGATATGTCCACGCTCGGCGACACCATACGCGGGCCACTCGACGAACTTGCTGTTCGCCACCGTCTCGGCCCACGCCTCGCTCCCGAGTTCGTACTCGACAACGCGCGTGCCGTTGAGCCAGTGCTCGACTTTTTGGCCCCGCACCACGATGCGCCCCGAGTTCCACTCTCCTGCGGCCTTCACGATGCCTCGTGGGGCCGGGTTCAGGCCGTAGTTGGAGCCGGCGCTGGTGAGAGGGCTCTGTCCGTCACGGTGATTCGCGTCGTCCAGAACCTGGTACTCCGGGGCACTGTGGTAGATGACTTCCTGCCCCTCGACGCCGCGGTAGAACACCCCGCTGTTTCCGGCGGTCTCGACCCTCCACTCGAAGGCGAGCTCGAAGCTCTCGTACTGGGCCTCGGTGATGAGGTCGCCGCCCCGGCCGACCCGGGCGAGCGTGCCGTCCACCGCCGCCCAGCTCTCAGGCAGGCCTTGCATGTTGTAGCCGCGCCACCCGTCCAGGGTCTGACCGTCGAAGAGGAGGACCCAGCCCTGTGCGCGTTCCGCGTCCGTGAGCGTGTTCATCGCCTGCGGTTCCTCCTGTGCCGCCCCGCACGCGGCGAGCGTCAGGGTGGCGGCGCCCGCCAGGGCGAGCGCACTGCGGTGGAGTCGGATCATATCGCCCATCCTCGCCGGTACTCGCGGGTCAGGAGTCGAGTGGCTTCGTCGGAGTTCGTGACGCGCATGTTCTCCGCGTCGTACCGAATCTTGTAGCCCTGTCCGGTGCGGAGCGCCACCAGGCCCAACAGCATCACTTCGGTGAGCGGGGCCGCGTAGGAGAACGGGCATGTCGCCTCGGCGAGGCCCTTGCACGCGTTCACCCAGTTCATCTCGTGGCTGTCCTCGATGCGGGGATACGTCCGGGGTACACGGGCCGCTTCTTCCATGAGTGACTCGGGGAAGAGCCGGGGGTTGTCCCCGTAGGTCTCGTGCATCAGGAGGCCGCGCTCGCCGACGAAGATCACGCCGCCCTCGCGCTCCAGCTCCACGTCGTCGGGAAGGAGAGGGGGTCGCCTCGGCATGAGCCCTCCGTCGTACCAATGCAGGTCCACCGGCGGCATGAGGCCGCGCCGCGGGAACTCGTAGTGGACCTTCGTGGCCAGCGGATACGAGGCCGGATCGCTGGCCGGACCACCCCACGGCGTGGACGTCGCTTCGATGGTGGTGGGGTACTCGAGTCCGAGCGCCCAGTAGGGGTGATCGATCAGGTGCGCACCCATGTCGCCCAGCGCACCGACCCCGAACGGGACCCAGCCCCGCCATCCGAAGGGATGGTAGATGGGGTGGTACTCGACCTGCTTCGCAGGCCCGAGGTAGAGATCCCAGTCGACCCCTTCAGGAATCTCGAAGTCGGCCCACAGCCCTGACGCTTGTGCCTCGGAGACGGCCCGGTTGCCCCAGGACCGATCCTGGTCGAGCGGGTCGAAGTCGGGAGGAAGGGGAGCCGGCGTGCGGAGGCCCTGGGGCCAGATGGGCCGGTTCGTCCACGCGTGCACCTCGCGGACGTTCCCGATGACGCCGGCCTGGACCCACTCGTTGATGAGTCGCGCGTCGTCCGACGAGTGTCCCTGGTTCCCCATCTGGGTCACGACGCCGGTCTCCTCGGCCAGGGCTGCAAGTGCGCGCGCCTCGTGTACGGACCAGCAGAGCGGCTTCTGGACGTAGACGTGCTTGCCCGCCCTCATCGCGGCCGCGGCGATCACCGCATGGGTGTGGTCGGGCGTCGCGATGAGGACCGCCTCGATGTTCGTCTGCCGCTCGAGCATCTCCCGGTAGTCGGTGTACTTGGCGGCCCGTTCGTACTGTTCGGCCAAGCGACGGCCGGCCTCGCGCGGTCGCCCGTCGCGGTCGGTCGTGCTGTCGCGTATGCGTCGTGCCACCAGCCCCTGATCGATGTCGCACACTGCGACGATGTTCTCAGTGCCGACCGCTTCCGCGTTCGACCGGCCCACGCCCGCCGCACCGACGATGGCGATGTTGAGCGCGCCACGGACCTGCGGGCCGGATCGCGCGAGTGCGTCTCGTGGGATCGCCATGGCGCCCAGGGCGAGCTTCGAGGTGGTCGACACGAAGTCCCGACGGGTGAGCTGGTCAGTCATGGTGGCCGTCCCGGGTCAGGGTGGACGATCGGGACAAACTAGGCGGGCAGAGCCGTTTCGCCACGGAGGTGCGCCTCTCGGCCACCCGCTACTATGGTGACGTGGCAATCACTCAACGTTGAGGGCGAGCATGAGCACACCGGTGAGCGTACCCCGCAGCGGGGGCGTACTGCGTGTCGTCTGCGTACTCGGTGTCGCCGCCTTCGTCGGTTGCGCTCCCGTCCAGCCCGAGTGGACGCCACTCTTCAACGGCGAGGACCTGACGGGATGGACGCCCAAGATTCGAGGTCTCGCCCTCGGAGAAGACCCGGCCGGGACGTTCCGTGTCGAGGACGGGCTGCTCACCGTCGGATACGAGGGATACGACGACTTCGCCAACCAGTTCGGCCACCTCTTCTACGAGGAGCCGTTCTCCCACTACCGGTTGCTGGTCGAGTACCGATTCGTGGGTGAGCAGGCGCCCGGCGGTCCCGAATGGGCCTTCAGGAACAGCGGCGTCATGCTTCATTCCCAAGCACCGGAGTCGATGCCGGCGGGCCAGGACTTCCCGATTTCGCTGGAAGCGCAGTTCCTCGGCGGCAACGGGATCGATGACCGGCCGACCGCCAACCTTTGTACACCGGGGACGCACGTCCACATGGAGGGCGCGCTCGTCGAGACACACTGCACCGAGTCCTCGTCCGCGACCTACCACGGGGACGAGTGGGTCACGTTCGAGGCCATCGTCCTGGGGGACGAGTCGATCACGCACATCGTGAACGGGGACACGGTGATCGCGTACGACAGGCCCGTGATCGGAGGCGGCGTCGTGAGCGGGTTCGACCCGGAGGCGAAGCCGGACGGGGCGCCACTCGGGAGCGGCTACATCTCACTACAGAGTGAGAGCCACCCGATCCAATTTCGCCGCGTTCTACTTCAGAGGTTGGATCCCGCCCAATAGCCTACACCGCGTCCGACACCGACGTGAACGTGAAGTCCCTTACTTTCAGGGGCGGAACGTGCACGGCGGACGAAAGCCCGCTCGACTCCGAGGGGCTCACCCGGACCGGCCGGCCCATCATCTCGAGGTTGTTCAGCATGAAGACCGGCGACTCGTTCCAGCGCAGGTTCTTCACGGGGTACGCGATCTCTCCGTTCTCGATCATGAAGGTCCCGTCGCGGCTGAGTCCGGTGAACAAGATCGTCCTCGGGTCGACGCCGCGGATGTACCAGAAGCGCGTGACGAGCAGGCCCCGCTCGGTGGATCGGATCATGTCGTCGAGCGTCGCGTCACCACCCTCCATGTAGTAGCCGGACACGAATCCGGTTGGCTCCCGGTTCTGGCGGTCAGCCCAGAATCGGTTGTACGCGAGGTTCATGAGCACCCCGTTCTCCACCCACACCTCTCGCCGGTTCGGCAGACCCTCGCCGTTGAACGCGGACGAGTAGAGGCGCGGGTCCATGGGATCGGACCAGATAGTGACGCGGTCGTCCAGGAAGCTGTCGCCGATACGGTTGCCGCTACCGGGGCGAGAGAAGAACGAGCGCCCCTCGTCCGCCGAGCGCGCCGACAGGCTGCCCATCATGAGACCCACCATGTTCGCGACGGCGGTGGGCTCCAGGATCGTCGTCCACCGCCCCGGCTCGACGTCCCGGGGCTCTCTGGAGAGCTCTGCCTTATCGACCGCGCGCGCGGCGAGGTCGGCTGCGTCGAGGTCGTTCCAATCAAAGAAGCCGGCACCCGCCCAACCCGAGCCGGTTCCGTCCGGGGTGCGCACGGTCGTCGTGAAGTTCGCGTTCGAGGACGCCTGGTACGCGAAGTGTCCCCGGGTATTCATCACCGCGAACGACGCCGTACCGTGCACCGTGTAGCCGGTGGCGATGAGCGACCGAGCCTCAGCGCGTGACGTCACCTCGGCCACGGCGCGGGCGCGGGTCTCGGGCGACAGGTTCTCCGTGCTGGCTACGACCGCGTCACGCTCGGGGGTCGCCCTCGGCTCGAGCTCTCCCATGTACTCCGGGTTCTCCGGAGACAGGGGGGCGAGCCGCTCGCTGGTCTGCACCGCTGCGCGCAGCGACTCGTCGTCGAGTCGGTTCGTCGTGGAAGAAGCAACGTTGCGGCCGAAGGCGCTCGTGACCGTGACGCTGGTGTCCGTGACGTCTCCCGAGGTGCTGATCTGGTTCTCCGCGAAACGGGTATTGCCGGTGTCGCCGCTTACGATGGTGACGCGGGCCTGCTCCGCCCTCGAGAAGCGCAGCACGCGCTCGGCGAGCGCGCGAGCGTCTTCGCGTGACAGGTAGCTCATCTCAGGCGCTCCGTCCGGTGTTGATGACGTTGACCTGACGGAACCGGGCCGGCACACACGCGTGGCTGATGGCGTTGCTCTGGGACGGCTGACCCTTGCCGTCGTTGTTGGCGCCGCCGGTCCAGTACGTGCTCTCGCCACCGATGAGGTCCATCGAGTTCCAGAACTCGGGGGTGCGGAGCTGGTACGCCACGTCCTTCAGCATGCCCTCGACACGGCCGTTGCGGATCTCCCAGAAGACCTGGCCGCCGAACTGGGCGTTGAAGCGCTGCTGGTCGATCGAGAACGAGCCGTTGCCGTCGATGAGGATCCCGTTGTCGACGCCGTCGATGAGCTCATCGAGCTGGACGTCGCGGTCGGGGTGCGGGAGCAGGTTCACGTTGGGCATCCGCTGGAACTGCACGTCCGCCCACGACTGCGCGTACGAGCATCCGTGCGAGCGCACCTCCTGACCCGTCTGCGCGTACCAGTCGGCCAACCATGGCGCTTGTTCGCGCGTGGTCTGCGCGTCGACCAGGATGCCGTTCCGCACGATGAGGTAGTCGCGCGGGCGCACGCCCTCGTCGTCGTAGCCGACGGTGGACAGTCCGCCCGGCGAGCTGCGCTCACCTTGGACGTTCATGATCTCCGGGCCGTAGCGGAACCGGCCCAGATAGTCCTCGAGCGGATAGATGAAGCTCGTACCCGCGTAGTTGGCCTCGTAGCCATAGATGCGGTCGAGCTCGGTCGGGTGCGCGATGGATTCGTGCAGCGTGAGCCAGAGGTGCGTCGGCAGCAGCACCAGGTCGTACCGCCCCGGATCGACCGACCGAGCCGATAGCTTCTGCACGGCCTCCTCCGCCCAGCGGGGGGCGTTGCCCTCTAGGTCGGAGTCGACCACGTACTCCCAACCGAGACCTCGGGGGGCGACGTCCGTGGATGAGCGCGACTGGAAGTCCGAGCCGTCCGCCGCCACCGCCGTCACGTTGGTGCCGGGCGTGGTGCGGTAGATGGTCTGATTGGTGACCGTGCCCTCGGTGTTGGCAAAGAACTTGTCCTCGCGCAGGAACGAGAGCGCCGACGTGACGAAGCGCACGCCGGGCACCTGCATGGCCGCCCTGTTGGCCGCGAAGAGCAGGGCGACCTTGTCCTCGATGGCGACGGAAAAGGGGTCGATCGAGATCGGGCTGGTCCACTGTCCGTCCGGGTTCACCTCGGTCGGCGCGAGCTCGAGCGGTCGCAGCTGGGTCACGGCATTGGCGCGCGCCTGAGCGACGGCCTGCCGCGTCGCCCGGTCCAATTCGTCCGCCGTGAGCCCGCTAGTCGCCGCGAAACCCCAAGAGCCGTCCGCGATCACGCGCACGCCCATGCCCATGGTCTCGTTGTCCGACAGCCCGGTGATCTGCTGCTCACGGGTCGACACCCGCTGCGTGCGGTTGCGGCTCACGCGCACGTCGGCGTAGCTGGCGCCTGCTTGGCGCGCCACGTCGAGCGCGCGGAACGCGAGCTCCTGCTCTTGGGCCTGGAAGTAGAATGCGTCGGCCCGCGCGGGGCGGGCGAGCAGCTCGCGCACGTCGAGCATGGAGAGCGCGCCACCGGCGAGCGCGCTGCGGGCGATGAACTCGCGTCTCTTCATGGGAACTCCGACCTCACGGCGGTCCAGTGGAGGGAAGGGATCTTAGGCGCAGTGAGGATGTTTGGCCACGCCGTCTCGCGCGCTGGCCCCTAGCGCCCCCTGAACACCGCCTTCCGCTTCTCTACGAACGCGGAGACGCCCTCCCGGAAGTCCTCGCTCGACGCACAATCGGCGAAGGCCTCCGCCTCCATCTGGAGCTGACGCTCCATCTGATTCTCGAGCGAAGCGTAGACCAGGCGCTTGGCGTGTCCGTAGGCGCGCGTCGGCCCGGTTGCCAGTCGCGCGGCGAGCGCGGCGGTCTCCGCCTCGAGCTCGTCGGTCGGCACCACGAAGTTCACCAGGCCGAAGCGCGCCATCGAAGCGGCGTCGATGCGGTCACCGAGGAGCGCCATCTCCATTGCCTTCTTGCTGCCGATCGCGCGCGGCAGGGCGAACGTGGAGCCGCCATCGGGGCTGGTGCCGATAAGGCTGTACGCCAGCGTGAAGAATGCGTCCTCCGAGGCGATGATCAGGTCGCAACAGGCGGCGAAGCTCACGCCGGCTCCGGCGGCGGCGCCGCGCACCGACGCGACGATGGGCTTCGGGAGTCGTCGCATGGCGAACATCAGCGTGTGGAGCTCGTGCACCCGGTGAAGGAAGAGGTCCCGCATGCCCGCCGGGTCCGTCTCGGCGAGGGTCTCGCCGAAGCCCTTCACGTCACCGCCGGCCATGAAGTGCTCGCCCGCCCCACGGAGCACGACGCACCGCACGGACTCGTCGGCCTCGAAGCGATGGAAGGCGTCGTCCAGGGCGGCCCGCATCTCCGACGACAGCGCGTTGCGAGCCTGCGGGCGGTTCATGGTCAGCGTGGCGACGCCGTCGGCGACGTCGATCAGCAGGTCCGACATGGGCGCACCTCTCGTTCGGTGATTCGGGCGGTGGTTCGTAACTTGGTGCTTCGACGCCCGTGCGAACATTCGACCGCCCCCTTCCGTAGGGAGGTCGTGCCTCGCCGGTCCGGCTATCGAGGCACGCGGCACAACGCAATCACTAGGAATGGGAGCCACATCCATGGACGTCGGGGCCATCATCGCGCTGGTCGCCATCCTGACGGGCGGGCTGCTCGGGCTCGGCGGCCTTCTCCTCGGCGCCTACAAGGTCCGATTGGACGCACAGCGCGAGCGTGACGAGATCGCCGCGGCGGGCCTGGACCGGCGAGTGATGGCACGCATCGACGAGCTCGAGACACAGGTCGAGCGTCTCAACGAGCGCGCGGACTTCACGGACAAGCTGCTGGGGTCGGGCGGTTCCGAGTAGGAGCTCACCCTGGGCGACCCACCACCGCAAGCAACGAGCTGCCGAACGGCAGGCGGAGTGGCGCCAAGAGCGCGTGCTCCGCGTTCGACGCGAACTCCAGCGCCGCGTTCACCGGGTCCGGGGGCGCAGACGGCAACTCGTTGGTGCGCGGAGGCACCACCGCCTCCACGGCACGCGCGAGCAGCTTCGCTCCGAAGAGCCAGTGGAAGAGATAGCGCGACCTCATGAGCTCGAGGTCGGCTCGTCGGACCACGTCGTCGAACGTGCTCCTGCGGTACCGCACGTGATGGTGGTTGATGACGTCATGGCGGGTCCAGAGGATCTGAAACGCGGGCACCGTGACGAGGATCCGACCGCCGGGCTCGAGTAGGCTCGAGGCGTGACGTAACGCGGCTACCGGATCGTCGAGGTGCTCGAGCACGTCCAGGAAGAAGACCAGGTCGTACTTCCACTCTGGCTGGAAGCCTTCGTCGAATAGCTGGACATGAGTGCGGTCGGCGTGCTCAGGTCGGACCAGCGTCGAGTCGGGCTCTACACCCTCGACGTCTCCGAAGGCTTCGAGTCGGGGCCACAGTGTTCCCGGGCCGCAGCCCACGTCGAGAATGCGTGGGCGCGCGCCGTGGCGGACGAGGCGCCGCACCTCGCGCAGGACAACGCGGTTGCGGCTCCGCCACCACCAGTGACTCTCGGCGAGCGTGCCATACCGCCCGGCGTAGTCAGGGTCCACGGCGCTCCTCGCGGATCACTCGGTCCACGATGTACACGGGCCGGGACTTCACCTCCTCGTAGATTCGACCGACGTACTCCCCGATGACCCCGAGGAAGAAGAGGATGACGCCCGACAGGAACGTGATCGCCAGGATCAGCGTCGTGAATCCCTCCGGCACCTGGCTAAGCACGAGCCGGGCGTAGAGGACGTACATGGCGTACGCTCCCGATAGGACGACCACGCCTGCGCCGATCACGCCCGCGGCGCGCAGGGGGACGATGGTGAACGAGAAGAGGCCGTCGAACGCGAGACGGAGCAGCTTGGGCAGGGAGTACTTGCTCTCACCCGCCGCGCGCGCGGAGCGCTCCACATCGATGCCGATCTGCCGATAACCGGCCCAGGTCCGCAGGCCTCGGAGGTAGCGATGGCGTTCCGGTGCGGCCCTCAGCACGTCCACGACCCGCCGCGAGATGAGCGAGAAGTCGCCCGCATCGACCGGGAGGGGAAGCGCCGACATCCGGGCGAGCAGTCGGTAGAAGACGAAGTAGGACAGTCGCAGCCAGACGGATTCCTTGCGGCGGAGTCGGCGCGCGTACACGACATCGTAGCCCTCGCGGTACCGCTCCACGAAGCTCGGGATCGCCTCCGGAGGGTCCTGGAGGTCGCCGTCCATGAGCACGGTGACGTCGCCCGTCACGTGGTCGAGCGACGCCGACAACGCCGCCTGGTGACCGAAGTTGCGCGAGAGCGAGACTACGGTGATGCGCGGGTCCTCCGCCGCGGCGCGCTCGAGCGCCTGGAGGGTTCCGTCGCTGCTCCGGTCGTCCACGAACACCATCTCGTGGGGTCCCCCTGGGAGATCGTCGAGCACCGCGCGCAGTCGCGAGATGAGGTTCGGTAGGACGTCGGCCTCGTTGTACAGGGGGATGGCCACGGAGACGCGGGGTGCCTCGGAAAGCGGACCGGACGGTCGCGTCCATCCGAGTGGCGCCGGGCGCCTCCGATCCGGTGTGCTCATGCGCGCCCTCCCGGCGCCTCGTCCGTTCCGACTCCACGTGCGGGCCAAGATACCCGTGCGGGCAGATTCACGCTGCACGCTAGCGCCACCCTTGCAGGGGGCGTCCCGCCGGTCATATCCGTGGCCGAGACTCGACTCGGGAGATCGAAGTGCATCGAGGCAACGCGGCGCGATTCCTTTTGGCTCTCGGGCTCATCGTCGTGCTGAAGTGGGGTACGATCCTGCAGCCGCCGGTCTGGGACACGGCGATGGGGCTCTTCCCGGCGGCCCTCACCCTGGTGGAGAACGGCTTCGACCTCGTCGAGCTGCACACCATGCCGGGGTATCTGGAGGGCGGACCGAATCACCACGGAACGTCCTTGATGACGCTGATGACCGCGTTGGTTCTGGCTGTCACGGGCGGAGGCACGACCGCCCTGGTCATTCTGCACCTGCTTCAGTACGCCGTGGCCGCGCTCGCGCTGATGGTGCTGTACGACTTTGCTCGACCCCTCTTCGGCAGCGTCGGGACGGGGCTTCTTTGCCTGGCCGTGCTGCTCCACCCCGTGTTCTCGGTCCAGGTCGGCTACCTCTATATGGAAGTCGCCCTCTTCCTGTTCGCCGTGCTGGCGTTGAGGGCCTGGTCGCTTCAGCGCTTCTGGCCCGCGGTCGTCTGGGCGACCCTCGCGTACGCGATCAAGGAGCCCGGCCTCCTCGTGCCCGGCACGCTGGCGGTGGCCTCCCTCCTGGAGCGCCGGACGCTCGGCGACAAGGCGCGGCGGCTGGCCGGGATTCTGGCTCCGTCCGTGGTATGGACGGCGGCGGTCTTCGGCGTACGACGCATCGCTGCAGTCGCATCCGGTAACGTCGATCTCATTCCCTCGCTCGACCCCTTCGTCTGGGGGTTGGGACAGTATCTCCGGCGTTTTCTCCTGAACGTGCCAGACCTGCTCCTGCTCATCCTGGCCTTCCTCGCGCTCGTGGTCGCGTACGGAAGGCCGGTGCTGGGCGCGCTGCTGCGCGAGCCTCTCGCGCCGTCGAGCCGGAGCGCCGAGCACCAGGAGCAGCTCGTCCTGGGATACGCGGGCATCCTCGTCGTTCTGTTCGGCCTGATGTTCACCGTCGTCTTGCCGGCGACCATCGGCTACACGCTCATCCTGCCTCGTTACTACGTGACCGTGCTGCCCTTCCTCCTGCTATGGCTGGGCTACGGGGCCAAGCGACTCCTGGCGTCTCGGGTTCGGGCGCCGCCGGCGGTCTTGTTCGGCGCGCTGTCGGTCGTGTTCCTGGCCAACACGAATGGCGTGCTGTACCCGCTCGACATCAACACCGAGGGAGTTGGTAACGACCCGCCGCTCACGGAGCGTTCCAACGCGTACCGGCGACTACTCGCGCTCGAGATGGAGGCGATGCGCGCGCTGGAGGAACTGCCCGACGGAGTGCCGGTCTACTACGGGCACTACGAGCACTATCTGTTCGAGTACCCGGAGCTCGGGTTCTCGGACGGCCCTCTCCGGGAGGGGCACAACATCTTTCTCGAGCCTCTGACCGAGCCCTTCCAGCCCGACGCGATGCCACCGTGTCTCTACGTCCTGTACAACTATCCCTGGCTCGGCGGCGAGAAGATCCGTGCCCTGATCCAGGTCGTGGAGTCGACGCCGGACTTCACCTTCGAGATCGTGCGTGAGCTACGGGACGGCCGATACGTCATCACGCTGGCCCGCGTGCGAAGAGTATCCGCGGACTGCCCCGTGTGAGCTCGGCCCGTGGGGGGTCAGCCGCCCGCGGCACTCTCGAGTACGAAGAACATCTGTGACGTGCGCGCAAAGGGCCGACGGGCCATGTCGAAGGCGGCGAACTTCGCGTTCAGGACCTGATAGAGCGGATGCGTCGGGATCGGGCGATTCGCAGAGGCGTCGATCCAGCCTCGTCTGCGTAGCGCGTACATGATGCTGGTGGTCCAGAACGGAGCCCCCTGCGTGTACCGCGAGCTGCGCACGCTCAGTCCGCACTGAGCCGCCAGCGCCCGGAAGTTGTCGGCGTCGAAGAGCACCCAATGGCGCGGTGCGTGATAGCCACCCCAGTTCCGGTGCCGGAAGATGCGCGCGTCGAGACTGTCCGTATTGGGCGTCTTCACCACCGCGACCCCTCCGGGAGCCAGAAGCTCTCGGACCTTCTCGAGCACGGCCCTGGGGTCGGCGACGTGCTCGACGATGTTGAAGAGCACGACGAGGTCGTAGCGCCGATGGGAGTGGAAGTCCTCGAATCGAGTGCAACGGTACTCGTGACCCCGCTCCTCGGCCTCTTCGCCCGCGTCTGGGTCCAGGTCCACGACCGTGGTCGAGGTCACCCGCGCATCGGCTCGGCGGACCGTGTCGAGCATCCAGCCCACGCCTCCTCCCACGTCGAGCGCCGCCAGTTCGGTGCCCGGCACGGAGCGGAGCAGCTTCGCGAAGAAGCGCCGGTCGAGCCGGTCCTTGATACGAAAAGTCGGCGACCGTATGACGCTGGCGTCGAAGCTGTAGTAGTTCGGAGGATAGATCTCCGCGAGCCGATCCGTCGGCATCGGATGGATGAAGACCACGCCGCACGCCGAGCAGCGGTAGTAGTCGAAGGCCTCTGGCGTGGTGAAGTACTCCTCGTCGCGGGCCTCGGCGTAGGCGACGGCGCCGTCCGACGAGCACACGGGACAGGCGGGTCCGCCCACTAGCGCCTACGAAGGTGGAAGAGTTTTCGCGCGGTCGTCCAGTACGTGGTGGAGCGGGCCTCGAGATAGTCGCGCGCCTCTGTGGATAGTAGGAAGCGCTCGAGCTCCTTCAGCCGCGTGCAGGAGAGCTGAGGGTCCCAGTGATGGAGCAGATGGCGGTTGAAGCCGGCGCCTCCCAACGTGCTCGCCAGCAGGCCGTCGCCGAAGAGGCGATGGATCGCACCGTGGATCACCTCCGTGTAGTCCACGTCGTCCGAGGCGTACTCGTCCCGGTGCTCCAACAGCTGTCGCAGCGCTCCGAAGAACGGGAAGAAGACGAGAACCCCGAGCGTCCACGCGACCGCAGCGGGCCACCATCCGCCGCGAACCAGGAACACGAGAAGCGCGCCGTTCAGGACGAGTCCGTATGCGAACACCAGGCGGGTGCGCCACGTCGTCGGCTGCTTCTTGTCCGCCTGGAGCTGCGCCCGGTGCCGAAGCACGCGCAGCGCCTTGATCCCGAGGAGCGACTCGACCACGAAGCGGACGTCTAGCGGATCGAAGTAGCTGATCTCCGTGTCACTCGGCGATCCCAGAAAGCGGTGGTGGTCGAAGTGGACGGGCCGATAACGGGCCACGTCCATGCCGACCGGACCGCTGATGAAGACGTCCGTGAGGGCGTCGTTCGCGCCGCGGCTGGGGTGGAGATTCCAGTGGGCCGCCTCGTGGAGGAAGAGCTGGAGGTAGGCGAGGAAGAACCCGATTCCGACCGCGAAGAGGGGCACGGTGACCGTCGCCCCGAAGATCGACCGGTCGGCGACGGCGGCGTGGGCGGCGACCAGGGCGGCACAGGCGACCCATCCCGTGGCGATCTGGAGCCAGGCGACGCCGTAGCGGGGCGTCAGCGCCTTGCGAAACTCTCGGTAGGACACGCCCGACGGGTCGACGATCTCGGTCTTCTTCAGAAGCTGATCGATGTTGTCCACGCCCGCGTGATCCATAGCCGTCCGCCTACCCCTGCAGCTCCGTCATCCATGCCCCGATCGCTCGTGCGAAGTAGCTCGGGCTGAAAAGCGTCCAGTCCTCGAAGCCGGCGGGCAACGAGTACTCGGCACCCGCCACGTCGGCCGTCAATCCGCGCTCGATGGCCGACCGCGCCGCGGTCTCCACGCTGTCGAGCACGGTGAGATACCCGTCGACGGCCGACGCGTCCGCGAGCGGTCCGTGGCCGGGCACGTACGTCGCGGCGTTCAAGAGACGCATCACCCGCACCTCCTGAGTGAGCCGGGACGGGGTGGCGTCGACGTAGTTCGGAAACATCGCGTTCCAGACGAGGTCGCCGCAGAACATGACCGACGCGTCCGGGACCTCGACGCTCAGATCCGAGGCGGTGTGACCGCGTCGGTGCACCAAGATGACGCTCCGGTCCCCCAGGTCGAGCTCGGTCGGCCGCCGGCCGGAGAGCACCACGGCGTCGTCCAAGATCCCTCGCGGGACCGCGCTGACCCGCTCCCGGATCAGGTCCAGCGTCGTGTCGCTCGAGACGACGTCCAGATCCTGACCGAGCGCGCCCGCCAGCCCGGCGCTGTGGTCCGCATGGTAGTGCGTCACGACGAGATGCGTCGGCGGTCGGCCGGTCAGGAGG
Organism: Gemmatimonadota bacterium; assembly: GCA_024638325.1. Taxonomy (GTDB): domain Bacteria; phylum Gemmatimonadota; class Gemmatimonadetes; order Longimicrobiales; family Gaopeijiaceae; genus UBA2982. The sequence goes on from JAHEKM010000043.1 coordinate 17,851, forward strand.
CGGGCCTGCTCGATCATCCACTCGGCACCCGCGGGCGTGGAGAAGCTCTCGACGACCGCGACACCGGCCCGCCCGGCGATGATGCCGCCGTTGCAGAGCGTCGTGCGGTCCGCGAGCGGATCCGACACCAGAGCCCAAACGCCTTCGGCGACGCGTAGCAGATTCCCCCAAGGCGCCGACGCGGCGACCGGAAAACGGTCCTGGGCCAGCCAGCCGAGGCGAAGCAGGGGCGGTGACGCGGCCGCCATGAGGCCGATGTGGGCCGCGCAAGAAGACGTGCGGGCCACGAACGTTCGTCTGGAGATCAAGGCCGGGCCTCCGTCGTCGAGGTGGTCGTCACGGTGTGTCATTCCTCGGCGGGCACGTTGCGCATGTGGTCCGCCATCGCCCGGAACCGGTCCCGCAGGAAGTCGCGCAGCTCGTTGGGCATGTCCTGCTCGTCGAGCGCCTGGTCCATGCACCAGAGCCAGGCGTCGCGCTCGGGCACCCCGATGGTAAAGGGTAGGTGGCGGGCTCGCAGCATCGGTGGTCCGAACCGTTCGAAGTATAGGGGCGGTCCCCCCAGCCAGCCGACCAGAAAGAGATGGAGCTTCTCCCGGGACGAGTCGAGGTCGGCCGGGTGCAGCGCGCGAATGCCCTCCGCCTCGGGCGCCGAGTCCATGAGGTCGTAGAAGCGGTCCACTAGGCGGCGGACCTTCTCCTCGCCGCCGATCATCTGGAAGGGGGATCTCGCGTCGCGCATCCGGGAAAACTAACGTCGCGCCCGGAGTCGCCCGTTCAGTCGTTCGCGGCCTCGGCCGGCGTCGCATCGGGGATCCCCCAGAGCTCGGCGATCCCGTGCGCGTAGGGAATCAGCACGGGCTCGCCGCCCGGCGCCTCCGTGCGGTACAGCCATGGGGTGCGCTCGGGGAACACGGCCAAGATCGCCTCGTTCTCCGCCGGACCCAGGTCCCGCACGAACATGGGCCGGCCCGATTCGATCCCCGGTAAGTCCCCCTGCCAAACGAGTGGAGCCAGAGAGATGACCCCGAAGCGGTCGGCCCGGGCCTCGCGGGCGCATTCGGGCGGCACGGGTAGGCTCGGATCGACGTGCAGCGTGGACCCCTCGACGAGCTCGACATTTCGCAGGTGGTCCGGAGTACCCGGGAGGAGTTCGAAGTCGAGCGTGGGCAGGGCTCCCGTGCCGGACGTGCGTCGCATCGCGTACGTGTGCAGGCGGCAGGCGTCGTTGCGTCTGAGGCCCGACTCGATGCTGTCGAGGCGCATGCCGTGTCCCTGCAGCCTTCCCGAGATCCGCTCCCCCCAGGACCCGTGCACGAACACGAGTGCCGAGCGGTCCCCCGGCACCTCGGGAACGACGATTCTCGCGAGCACTTCGTCGGACCACGCGTACGAGCCTGCCCTGAGTGGCCCCAGAACGGCGGCGGCGGCCAGGGAAAGGCAGAGGGCCCACAGCAGCACGTCGCGTGGCCCTGGACGGGAGCGCGCGGTGGTGGCGGCGGGAGGGGCGGTGGTCCCGGAGGCGCCACGGTCCGCCGCCGCCACCGAGGTCGTGTCGCGGCGCGTCAGGCCGATCGCCGCCAGTGCGGTCAGGACGATCCAAGCGGGCGCCGCCTCGTACAGCATGCGGGGACCCAGGTGGAAGCCGTGATGCCAGTACGCGGTGTTGGCGAGGACCGGAAGGAGGGCCCACCCGAGGAGGATCCAGACACCGTCGGGCAGCCGCCGGGAAGCGAGCAGGAAGAGCGCCACCAGCGGGACGGTCGGAACCGGGCTCTCGAGAAGGTAGACACCCAACGTGAGTAGGTTGGCCGCCGAGTAGCCCAGCGCCTCGAGGGGTCCGTAGACG
>JAHEKM010000044.1 GCA_024638325.1 Gemmatimonadota bacterium
TGGGGATGGACGCGATGATCTTCTTCACCTTCTGGGGCCTCGACATCGTCACGAAGGGCAAGGTGGACCACTTGCACGCCGAGCTACTCGGAAACCCGTCGAGCCCCATGCCGCACTCGCTGATGGGCCTGCCGGGCATGGAGGCGTTGGCGACCAAGATGATGAAGAAGAAGATCGAGCAGCTGGACATCCCGGAGGTGCCGGAGCTGCTCGAGATCCTCGACGACGCGGGGGCCGAGCTCTACGGCTGCCAGATGGCCATGGAGATGTTCGACCTGGACGAGGACGATCTGGTCCCGCAGGTGAAGTCGACCCTCACCGCTATGGACTTCTGGGAGAAGGCCGACGGCGCGCAGGTGGTCTTCATCTGAGCCGACGGGCGGGGGCGCAGTGGCGCGCCCCCGCCTCGCCAGCCCTCAGGTCTTGGCGGCTTTCTTCTTCGGCGGGGGCCGCTTCCTGGCGGCAGACTTCTTTTTGGCGGCAGGCTTCTTGGCCGCCGTCTTCTTCTTCGCGGCCTTCTTGGCGGAGGGCTTCCTGGTCGCCGCCTTCTTCTTGGCCGCCGCCTTCTTCGCCTTCTTCGGAGCAGCCCTCTTCTTCTTCTTCGCTGCTTCCTTCTTCGCGGCGGTTCGCCCGCGATCGATCTCCTTCTTGGCGGCCTGAGCCCCTTTCTTTACCGCCCTGGCGAGGGACTTCGCCCGCTTCGCGACCTTCTTGGCAGTCTTCTCGGCCGCCTTGCGTCGGGCCGGCGCCTCTTTCTTGATCTTGGCGGCTGCCCTCTTGGTCGCCTTGCCCGCGGCCACGGCCTTCTTCTTGACCGTCTTGGCGGCTTTGGTGGCCTTCACCTTCGCCTCGGCCGCCTTCTTCTTCGCCGTCCGCTTGACCACGGTCTTGGCGACCTTCCCGGCCGCGGCCCGCCCCTTCGCGCGTCTCGCCTTCTCTCGGTCCCGTCGCGCCTTCGCCTTGGCCCGCTCCTTGGCCACCTTCGCCTTGGCCTCGGCCTTCGCCTTGGCCACCTCGCCCTTCGCGGCCTCTCGTTCACGCTCGACCTGCTGCTTAGCCGCTTCTTTTGCCTTCTTAGCGGCCAGCTTAGCCGCCTTGGTCTTCTCTTTCTCTCGAGCCAGCTTGGCGTCCGACGACGCTTTCGACTTCCCGGCCTGCTTAGCCATGTTTGCCTCTTGGAAGCGGTGAACCCTCCAGTGAAAAACTACTGGCCAACGCGGGTGGGGTCATCCCATGTTACGTGTCCCCCCCGGTAACTTCACGATGAGCGTGCGTTCAATGTGGGGGTACGACCCGGTGCTGATGGCAGACCCAACCCTGTTGGTTATAGAGGATGCGCGTGAGCACGCGATTCTCGTCCGGGTAGCCGCCCGTCGCGCGCTACCCGGCCTCGACGTGCGGGTGGCGGGAGACGGACGCGAGGGGATCGCCTACCTCGCGGGCACTCCGCCCTTTCAGGATCGTCGGTCCCACCCCACCCCCGATCTGATCATTCTGGACCTGATCATGCCCGAGGTCGACGGCTTCGCGGTCTTGGAATGGATCGCGCAGGACGCCGTCGCCGACCGGGTCCCCGTGGTGGTTCTGACGGGGTCCCCTGACACCGAAGCGGAGCAGCGCTCGCTCGGCCTCGGGGCCAAGTCGTTCTACCGCAAGCCAGACACCCTCGACGCCCTGGGCCAGGTGGTCAGGGATATCGTGGAGAGCCACCTGGGTGAGGAGATCATGAGCGGCTCGTCGGGACCGGTTCTGTAAGCTCCTCCGGCACGAAGTCGCGGACGTTCACGTATACGACCGCCGCCCAAAGCGCCAGCGCCAGCGCAATGACGATGAGGGCCGTCTTCCGGCCGACGCGCGCCCCTTGGATCTTTCTCAGCACCGCGCCTCCCTCGGCTTAGAGCTTGATGACCAGCGCCAGCGTCAGAACGGTATCGAAGTTCTCGCCCTGCGTGCGCACGTTGGTTCCGGTCGGAGTACCCGATCCGTCGAGGAGCGGCACCCGAATGAAGGCCGGCTCGGCGTCGTACAGGACCTGGTAGGACGTCTTGAGCGCCAGCCCCTCCGAGATCGCCACGCTGACGGAGTTGGTCCAGTCACCGCGGTAGTCGCCGCCTTCCTCGATGTTCTGGTCTGCCACGAGCTTGGAGGTGAACTCGGTCGTCGAGGTCAGCGAGCGAGCCGCGTCGAAGGAGAACCGCACGCCCGCGAAGGCGTCGTCAGCACCCGGCACCGGCTCGACGTCTTTCTGAATGGTGTACGTCGCGCCCAGGTCGGTCTTGAAATGCCCGGACTCGGTGTCGATCCACGTGCGCCCGAACCCGAGTACCGCCGAGGTCCTGTGATTGAAACCGGAGAACGTGTTCCGCTCCCACCCGGCGCCCGCGAAGACGAAGGCTCCGTTCAGCTCACGGTCGTACCGGGCCTTGGCGAAGTAGCTGGCTGCCGACAGCTCGGATCGGGTCGTCTCGGCGACTGTGAAGTTGCTCGCCGTCCCTGTGGCCGTGCGAGTCTTGATGTCGGACGACGCGCGAATGCCGCCGATCTGCAGCTTGACCTCGTTGGGACCGCCGCTGCCCGTCAGTTCGGCGGCCACGGCGAACGCGCTCGTCGACGCGTTGCCGGCGGTCTGCGCGTAGCTCAGTTCGGTCGCGTTTTCCCACGTGAAGGCGCCGTCGTCCTGCGCGCTCAGTGGGAGTGGTAGCACCACGCAGAGGGCCGCTCCGAAGGAGATCAGTCCTCGAGAGCTCATCTGGAACTCCGATCTGTAGTCGTCGAATCCGCTTTTGAGGCCAGAATATACATCGAATCGGCCCCCACCTTGCCCGCTGCGCGGACCTTGGACATCCTGGGAGACATCGTCGCGGGACCGCCGCGGCCGAGCGCCTACCGCACAAGGGGATCTGATGCGTTCCATCGTCCGTACACTCTCGGCGACGTTGGCACTCGGTGCCCTGTTCGCGGCGAGCGCGTCCGCCCAGTCGGTCGCCGACATCGTGGAGCAGATGTACGAAGCCTACGAGGCCCAGGCTTCCGGAATCGACGACTACACCATCGTGCAGTCCGCGATGGGCATGGCCTCGACCACGTACTTCGTGAAGGAAACGGTCGATGGCCACTCCGTCTTCGTCCAGCGCGGTGGCTCGGCCCAGGGCGCGAACATGAGCTTCGACCTGGGCAGCGGCGACGGCGCCATGGGCAACATCTACGAGATCGGCCCGGACCTGATCGCTCACGCCCGCTATGCCGGTCGTGAGTCGATCGACGGCGCCAGCGTCCACGTCCTCCAGATCGACGACCTGTCTCAGGTGTCGCTTGCACAGCCGCCCGCCGGGGATGACATGGAGTTCCAGGCGAGAACGGGAACGGTCTTCGTCGACGCGGACCTGATGGTGCCCCGCCGGCTTCGGTTCGTCGGCGACGCCACCATGCCGACCGGCGTCCACGAGGTCACCGTTCAGATCGACCAGGGCGACATCCGAGACGTCCAGGGACTCCTCGTTCCGTTCCACACCACCATGCAGGTCTCCGGACTGCAGGCCATGATCGATCCGGAGATGCAGGCCCAACTCCGCGAGATGGAGCAGCAGCTCGAGCAGCTACCACCTGAGCAGCGCCAGATGATGGAGCGCATGCTCGGCGACCAACTCGAGCAGCTTCGGCAGATGGCCGCCGGGACGGGTGACGCCATGACCGTGGAGGTCACGGTGAGTGACGTGCGCGTCAATGCGGGGCCGCCCTCTGAGTAGAGGGCCTCGGCGCTAGGGCCTAGTGCCCGATCCCGCTGCAGTTCTTGAAGCGGGGGTCGTAGACGAGCCCGCCCTGGAGCAGGTCGTGCACGATCTCGTGCTTGATCAGGCTCTCGTTGCTCAACTCCGCGGTGGCCAGGTAGATGTCGTGCGGCGCGCGCCATGTGCCGATGGCGTACTGCTCCCATACGGGATCCCACCAGCGGTTGTACGGCACCTCGAACCAACGGATGTCACCGAAGCTCCCGGTCACCCCGGTGCACAGCTCGACCTGGGAGTACCACAACTCGTACTCGGCGAGCGGCTCAGTCGGAACCGCGTCGGGTGGAAGGGTCTCCTCCGGCCCGACGATCGAGTAGCACGCGCTTGGTGCGACGATGACCAGCACGAGCAGTAGGGAGCGGAGCGTACTCATTCGGGCAGGACGAAGACGAACATGGTGTTGCTGCCGGTGGGTGCTTCGAGACCCAACTCGGGGGTGAGCGCCAAGGTTTCGTAAGAGCCGAAGGTGCCGCCACCTGCGGCTACTGCAATGTACTGCCGTCCGCCCGCTTCGTACGAGATGGCGCCCCCCGTGATGCGGCTGTTCAGGATGGTCTCCCAGAGCACCTCACCCGTCTCCTGATCGAGTGCGCGGAAGCGCCGGTTCAGGTCGCCGCCGAAGAGGAGCCCGCCGCCTGTGGCCACGAGACCGCCGAGCCAGGGGGCCGGCTGCTTGTACTCCCAAAGCAGGTCGCCTGTCGCCACCTCGAAGGCCTTCACCATCCCGACGAGGCCGCCCTGGTCCTGCGACGCAATCGTCCGGCGGATCGACGCCTGGCCGGTCCCGGTCCACTCCGTGCTGGCCTGCTCGAGCCAGGCGTTCAGCAGCGGCTGGTACACGGCGCCCGTGAGTGGGCTGTAGGCTCCGTACCACCAGTCCTTACCTGCCCTGGGGGCCGCGATGAGGACGTCGCCGAACTCCCGGTGTGTGAGCTCTTCGTTTCGGGTCACGCGCCCGCGCTGATCGATCGACCGGATGATGTTCTGATAGAGCATCGGGCGCGCCCACAGGAACTCGCCCGACTCACGGTCCAGGACGAACTGCGTACCGGCCTTGCCCGCCGCCCACACCGCCCTGCGTGACTGGCCCGCCGCCGAGTGGTTGACCCACTCGAGCTCGTCGGACGGCTCGAAGTCGATATCGACCAGAATGCGCTCATGCGCGAAGTCGGCGTCGGTCTCGTCACCGGGGAGGTGCTGGTAGTACCACACGATCTCGCCGGTGTCCGGGTCCAGCGCGAGCGTCGAGTTGGAGTAGAGCAGCTCGGCGCCTGGTGCGGCGCCGCGCGAGATCGCCGCGTAGGGCCCAGGCACACCGGTGCCCCAGTACACGAGGTCGAGCTCGGGATCGTACGTGCCCGGCATCCAGGGGGAGACGTGGAAGCGCTCCTCGAGTGGCAGGCCGCCCCAGCTGTCGCCGCCTGGCTCTCCCGGTCGGGCGATGGTGTGCGCTCGCCAGAGCTCCTCGCCGGTCTCGGCGTCGTGCGCCGCGATGAAACACCCTCCCCGGATGCCACCCGGCTGACAGGACCTGCCGGTCAGCACCTTGCCTCGAACCACGATCGGCCCTGAGGAGTGGAAGGCGCGGTCCAGCTGGTTGTCGTGCACGATCGTCTCCCACACGACGGCCCCGGTGCGGGCGTCGAGCGCCACTACGGCTCCGTCCGCGGGAGCGGCGTAGAAGATCCGGTCGCCGTGGATGGCGATGTTGCGGGTGGTCGTGGTCGGCCGCTGCACGCCTTCCGGGGGCTCGCGCCTGTAGCGCCAGATGAGGTCCCCGGTCGTCCCGTCGACGGCCTCCACCACGCCACCGGGGTGGGGGATGTACATCACCCCGTCGTGGACGAGCGGAATGAGCTGGACGCCGCCTTCGTTGAGCGCGCGCGACCACGCGAGCGTGAGTCGGCCGACGTTGTTGCGATCGATCTGATCGAGCGGGCTGTACGCCCACCCGTCGTACGTTCGGCGCCATTGGAGCCAGTCCCCGTCGTCGGGCGCCGCCAGCTCGGCGTCCGTGACGGGCGCGAAGCCCGGGTCTTGGCCCGCTGCACCGGTCGTGATGCCGAGCAGGGCCGCGGTCAGGGCCGCCGAGGCTAGCCGTACGCGTCTCATGGCGTCAGAGTACGCCGTCCGTGCCGATGCGGCACCCCCGGCGCGGTCCTTTGCCGTCTCACCCCCGACTCGAGGTGATGCCATGCGGTTCGCCAGCGCCCTCCCCGTCGTCGCCTGTCTCGTTCTCGCATCGGGTCTCGAGGCCCAGGACCCCTTCGGTGCCGTCACGGTCGAGCAGCGCCCGGACGAGTACGTCCTTTGGGATGCGGAGGCGTTCGCGGAGAAGAAAGCGGTGCTCTCGGGCCGGATCGCCGACGGCGACGGCATCTGGGGCACCGGGTTCGCCTTCGACCGAGTGCTGCAGGCGACCGACTACCGGCCGCACAACATCTCCATCGTGCACCGCGAAGGGTACACGCAGCCCGAGATCCACGAGGAGAAGTGGGACTTGTACGTCGTGGTGGACGGTTCGGGCACGATCCTCGTCGGAGGGCAGCGCACCAACTGGTTCGACGACGGTCGCCCCATGGAAGATCAGCGCCCCACGCTCACCGGGGCCCAGGCCTTCGAGGTCACCAAGGGGGACGTCATGCACGTGCCGGCGCGCGTCTGGCACCAGTTGCTGCTCGACGAGGGGCAGTCGATGACGTACATGCTCATCAACGTCATGGAGAGCTGGTAGCGGGCCCGCAGCCCGGACCCCAAGTTCACCCCCCGCGCCCGAGTCACCGGGCGCGGCGACCAGACAGGAGTCGTCCATGCGTAACGTCCCGACCTCTCGACGCATCGTGGTCTTGTTCGTGCTGGGGTTCGTCGCCTGCGCGCCCGCCGAAGCGCCGCTGTCGCTCGACGAGCTCGCCCAAACCGCGCTCGCACAGATCGACGGAGAGCTCACGGCCCCCGGGCTCCGCGCGCCGGTCGAGATCATCCGCGACGAGTGGGGCGTCCCGCACATCTACGCCCAAAACGAAGAGGACCTCTTCTTCGCCCAGGGCTATGTCATGGCCCAGGACCGCCTCTGGCAGATGGAGATGTGGCGCCGCTGGCACGAGGGCCGGCTCGCCGAGGTCTTCGGACCCGAGGCGCTCGAGTACGACAAGCGCGCGCGACTCATGATGTTCCGGGGCCCGTTCGACGAGACCGAGTGGACGAGCTATCACCCCGACGCGTATCGGCTCTTCACCGCCCACGCCAACGGGGTCAACGCCTTCATCGAGGCCAACGGGGACGACCTGCCCGTCGAGTTCAAACTGACCGGCATCGAGCCCGCGCCGTGGACCGCCGAGACGCTGGTCCTCCGCTGGGCAGCGCTGGCGGTGCCGAGCGTCAGGGGGCATGCGATCAACGAGCTGCAGCTCGCGATGAACGTGGCACGCTACGGAGCCGAGGAGGCGAACCGCCGGGCCGCGCCGGACCCGTGGGACGACTTGCAGGTCCCCGAAGGCCTGGACGTCGGTCTCATCACGCAGGAGGTGCTCGACGCGGCCAGGGCGGGGGACAGTGACCCGTTCACGGGAGGCCGGCTCCCGCCCCTCGAGATCGTCGAGTCCTACCGCGACCTCGTCGAGGGGGGAGTCCAGGTCGCGAGCGTCACGACCGACCCGTACTACATGGAAGGGAGCAACAATTGGGTCATGAGCGGCGACCTTACGCCGACCGGCGTGCCGATCCTCGCCAACGACCCGCACCGACGCATCGAGATGCCGGCGCTGCGGTACTTCGTGCACCTGAACGCGCCGGGCTGGAACGTCATCGGCGGGGGTGAGCCGCCTTTCCTGGGCGTCGATGCGGGCAGCAACGAGAACATCGCGTGGGGCTTCACGTTCGCCGGCACAGACATGGTCGACGTGTTCGTCGAGGAGATGCACCCCGAGGATCCCGACCTCGTGCTCTGGCGCGGGGAGTGGGAGGAGCTCCGTGTCATCGAGGAAGAGATCCCCGTGAAGGGCCAGGCGCCGGAGCGGGTGACGCTCAAGTTCAGCCGGCACGGGCCCGTCTTCTACGAGGACCTCGAGAACCGCCGCGCGTACGCCGTGCAGTCCGTGGTGCAGTACCCCGGCACGGCCGCGTACAAGGGCAGCTTCCAGCTGGCCCAGGCGACGAGCTGCGAGGATTTCTTCGAGCGCGCGAACCACTGGCTCGTGCCTACGCACAGCCTCATCTGCGGAGACGACAGCGGCAACATCGCGCTGCAGGTGACCGGGCTCACGCCGGACAGGAATGGCTGGAACGGCCGCCTTCCGGTCCCCGGCACCGGCGAGTACGAGTGGGTCGGCTTCCGCGACGACCTGCCGCGCGAGTTCAATCCCGAGCGCGGCTACATCGCGACCGCCAACAACAACGTGCACCCTCCCGGCTACGAGGGCCGCCCCGTCTTCTATCACTCGTCCCGCGGCGTGGAGACCTCTCGCATCGCGCGACTGCACCAGATTCTGGGGTCGGGCCGGAAGTTCACTATGGAGGACCACCAAGACATCCAGCACGACGTCTACATCCTGGCAGCCGAGCGCGACATCCCGTCCTTCAAGGGCTGGACGTCCGACGACGCCGATCTCGAGTGGGCCCGGAGCCAGATCGCCGAGTGGGACGGGAGGCTGACGGCCGGGTCGACGGCCGGCGCCATCTACGTCCGCTGGGAGGACGAAGCGGACGAGCGAGCGATGGACGCTTCGGTGCCGCTCACTGAGCGGCGTCCACTGGTGGAAGCGGGCTTGGAAGCCGCGCTGGAGCGCCTCCAGCGGGACCTCGGGCCCGACCGTAGCCATTGGCGGCACGGTCGACTCGCCGCCAGCGAACTGCCGCACCTGCTCGTGTCGGCGTACGACCTTCCGACCGTGGAGCGGCCCGGTGGCTTCGGCTCGGTCAACGCGACCGGAGCGAACTTCCGCCGCATCATCGACCTGTCGGATCCGACGAGGACCGTGGCGACGAACGCGCCAGGGCAGTCGGCGCAGCCCGGCAGTCCGTTTTACGGCAACCTGGCTGAGCGGCTCGGGAACGGTGAGTACTTCCCGCTACTGTGGGCTCGCGAGGACGTCGAGTCGGAGGCGGAGTATCATTTGACGCTCAGGCCGCAGTGAGGCCGGGGCGGGACTGGAACTGGAGAGGATGACGATGCAGCGCAGCACCCGAATCGGCTCGAAGCTGGTGGCACTCGCGCTGGGAGCCATCATCTGGATTCCGGCCTCCGTGTCGGCCCAGGGCCCCGGTGTGGGGAACGGCCAGTGGACGTACCTGGGCGGAGACGCCTGGCACACCCGCTACACCCCGGCCGACGAGATCACGGCCGAGAACTTCGAAGAGCTCACCATGCTGTGGCGCTTCAACGCGTCCAGCTTCGGGCCGAGCACGCCGAGAGCGACGCCGTCGTACGTCGACGGAAGGCTCATCACCGTGACGGGCGAGCGCCGTCACGTGATCGCGCTCGACCCCAAGTCGGGTGAGCTGCTGTGGAGCTTCACCGAGCCGAACACACACCGGTTCGAGTACTCGATGCGGAAGGGCTACGGCAAGGGCGTGGCGTTCGCCGAGGTGCCCGGCCGTGGCGGCGTGGTCTTCATCAGCACGCCTGGCTTCTTCCTCTGGGCGTTGGACGCGGACACGGGCCAGCCCCTGGAGGACTGGGGCGAGCCGATCGACATCCCGGGCTTCAGCCAGACGGGTGGCGTCGACATGGTCGCCGACCTCATCGAGGGCTGGGGTCCCTGGGAGAGCTGGGACGACCCGTACGACCCGTACATGGGCATCCCGCTCGAGCTCGGCTACATCACGAGCTCCTCCCCGCCCATCGTCGTGAACAACACGGTCGTGGTCGGAAACTCGGCGGAGCAGGGCTACAACCAGACGCGCATCGAGAACGTGCCGGGCGACATCCTCGGGTACGACGCGCAGACTGGGGCGTTCAAGTGGAAGTTCCACGTGATTCCGCGACCGGGCGAGTTCGGCCACGAGACGTGGGAGAACGACGCCTGGGAGTGGACGGGCGACATCTCGTCGTGGGCGCCCGCGTCCGCCGATCCCGAGCTGGGCCTGGTCTATCTGGTCACCAACGGTGTCACGATCGACTACTACGGCGGTTTCCACCCGGGCGACAACCTGTTCAGCACGAGCGTCATCGCGCTCGATGCCGATACGGGTGAGCGGGCGTGGCACTACCAGTTCATTCACCACGACATTTGGAACTACGACACGTCGCAGCCTCCCATGCTCATGGACGTGACCGTCGACGGCCGCGAGGTGAAGGGCCTCTTCCAGGCGACCAAGCAGGCCTTCCTGTACGCGCTCGACCGCGAGACGGGTGAGCCGATCTGGCCCATCGAGGAGCGGCCGGTGCCGCAGTCCACCGTGCCGGGCGAACAGCTTTCGCCGACGCAGCCGTTCCCGACCACGCCGCCGCCGTTCGACCTGCAGGGTCGCGACGAGAGCATGCTCATCGACTACACGCCCGAGATCTACCAGCGCGCGCTCCAGGTCGCGCGGGAGGGCAACCTGTTCGCTCCGATGTACAACCCCCCGACGATGGTGGGTGACCCCGCCGGGCCCGCCTGGCTCTGCCCGAGCGACGCGGGGGGCTCGAACATCTTCGGCAACAACGCGGGCGACCCCCTCAACGGGCTCATGTTCGTCACGTCGACGAACCGCTGCGGGCGGCATGCGGTGATGCCGGCGGCCGAGTCGCCGCTCGATGGCCCGGAGCAGAGCGGGACGCGGTACTCGGATTGGTCCAACGCCGTCGGTCCCGCCGCGCGCGCGCCGATGCCGGCGCAGGACGTCGATGGGCTGCCCATCTGGAAGGGCCCGGAGGGACGCATCGTCGCCTACGACCTCAACCGGGGTGAGATCCTGTGGACGATCCCGCACGGGGACGCGCCGCAGGACGAACAGGATTTCATTCGTAATCACCCGCTCCTGCGGGGCGTCGACGTCGACGAATCCATCTACAACCGCGGCCGTCCGGGTCAGGCCACGGTCGTGGCGTCGCCGAATCTGCTCTTCGCCACGGGCATGACCGCGGACGACACGCCGTCGCTCTTCGCCATCGACAAGATGACCGGGGCGCGACTCGGAGCCGTCGAGCTACCGAGCCTTCCGCGTTACGGAATGTCGAGCTGGGTACACGACGGGCATCAGATCATTCTGGTGCAGCTCGCCGACGGATTGGCCGCCTTCGGGCTGCCGGCGGCGATACCGCGGGCGGGCGACGACCACTAGGTCGTTCAGTAGCCCGCCACATTCACGTCCGTTTGCACGAAGTCGTCACCCTTGAACAGGAGCGGCTCCCGCTCCGCCACGGCGACGCCGTACGACAGGCAGTCGCCGAAGTTCAGCACGGCGGGATCGCCGACGCCCTTCCCGAAGCGGGAGTAGGCCAGGCGGGCCAGCCGCCCCGCGGCGACCGAGAGCGGCACGACCTCGACTTCGAGTCGGTCCATGAGCGCGTCGAGCGCGACCTCCCCGGAGGACCCCTTCCTCGCGGTCATGACGGCGGAGGCTTCGACCCAGGTCGGTGCCCCGACGAGCCGTCGCTCCGCGGCCGCGACGGCGCGGACCATTGCGTTGGCTTCGGGCTCGGCGAGAAGGATGGCGAGAAGGGCCGAGGTATCGAGTACCACTAGACCGGCATGCCCAACTCGTCGTACCCGAGCACCTCGTCGGGCGCGCGCACATCGCGATCCGGGAGCTCGGCGACCAGGTCCTGCACCTGTCTCACCTCGGCGAGCAGCGTCTCTATGCCGGCGTCCGGACCGCGCTCGGCGCGCAGCGACTCGGCGAGGGCGGACGTCACCGCGTCGGTGAGGCTGGAGCCGCGCGCGACGGCCAGCTCCTTCGCCAGGCGATGCGCCTCGTCGCTCTTGATGTTCAGGGCCATACGGTCGGATGTCAGGTAGAATGGTAGAGGAAATCTACCATGGTGGACATCTGACTGCCAGACCTCGCCTCGCTTCTCGGCTTCCCGACCCCCTCACCGGCCCAGCTCGAACCGCCGCACGTACTTCGTAATGCCCACGATGGGATTCCCGGTCCCGACCTCGCCGGCGTAGATGTTTCCGTCCGCATCGACGGTGATCCCGTCGCCTGCCGCGCCTTCGGAGTACACCGTGATGCCCGACGGGAAGAGGAACGTGTCCTCGATGAAGTGGGGTGGGATGAAGTAGAGCACCTCGCCGTCCGAGGCTCGGCCGATGCGCACGCCCTTGCGCCAGCCGGGGTTGAGGCGCTGACCCGACTCCGAGTCGATGGCGTACAGGAGTCCGTTCCCGTCGATGAAGACATCGCTCGGCCGTCCGAAGTCCCGGTACGAGTCGACGTAGCGGCCCTGCTGGTCGAAGACCTGAACGCGGTGGTTGCCCCGGTCGGCGACGAAGAGCCGGCCCTCGGCGTCGAAGGCCAGGCCGTGCGGGATGCGTAGCTCGCCGGGCCCTGGACCGGGCCGGCCCCAAGACATGAGGTACGTGCCGTCGGCCGAGAATTTGGAGATGCGTCCCACGGTGTTGCCGCCGTGGTCACCCTCGGCGACGAACACGTCGCCGTTCGGCGCGACGGCCACGTCCATGGGCTGGTTGAGCCGCTCGGGAGGATCCCCGGCCACCCCCGGCGTCCCGAGGGTCAGCAGCACGTCTCCGGTGGGGCTGAGCTTCACGACTAGGTGGCCCTTGCCGGCGGCGTTCGGGAAGAGCGCGAGCTCGTCCGCCGTCGCGGCGCGCGAGTCGGCCACCCAGACATTGCCGTCGGGATCGACGTGGAGCGCGTGAGGGAAGAGGAAGAGCCCCGCACCGAACGCGTCGAGCAGTTGGCCGGTGCGCGTGTCGAACTTCATGACCGGTGGGAGCTCTTGACCGGCGCACGAGCTCACGCCGACGGACTGCCAACTCAGCGTCCCGCAGCGATCGAGCGCCCAGAGGGTGCGGCCGTCGGGGTCGATCTGCACGGCGGGCACCGACCCCCAACTGCGGCCGTCCGGCATGTCCCCCCAGTCCCGGACCGTCTCGTAGGGGTTCGGCAGATGGTTGACCGGCTCCACCTCCTGGGCATGGACGACCCGCGAGAACATCGATGAGGCCAAGAGGACGGCCGTCAGTCGCATCAGCGCGGGTATGCGAGGTTGGGGGGAGCGGCTCATCTGGCCATTCTGGTTCGGAACCCATCGGCGGGCAACGCGTGTTCTGCCCCGTGGGAAGGGTTTGCGGCCTTCGTGCCCACTCCACATTCTTTTATCGACCGCCGGGAGCGCCGAACGTGGAGGCGCTCTCCGCCGGGCACCCATGGCGTCCCCCCTGGAGTCCTCCGTGACCCATCACGCAACGGCCGGCCGGCAGACCGCGGGAGCGGTCCTACGCCGCGATCGGGCGCTCTGGGTCGCGTTGGCGGTGCTTTCCGTGGCGGTGGTCCCGTACCTGCTCCCCATCCTGACCGCCGACGCCTTCGCTCGTTGGCGGTACGTGTTGGCCGACATCCCGGTAGCCGTGGCGGCGCTGTTCGCGATGGTCCTCGGTGCGCACCGGGTGGGCTCGGCGGCCGAGCGGCACTTCTGGCGTCTCCTCGCCCTCGCCTTTGGAGCCATCCTGGCCGCCGAGCTGGGCAACGCCCTCTTGCCCGACGCGGCCTTCACGCCGCTCGTCGAGCTGTTGTTGCGCTCGGCATTTCTGGTCTTCTACGGCGCCCTCGTGCTGGCGGCCGCGGCGAGCCAAGGCGGAGCCTCCGATCAGGACCTCTGGAACCTGCACCGCCTGAGGTCCGTGGGCCTGGGCGTCCTGGGCGTCGGGTTCCTCGTCTACTTCGACGCCGTTCCCTTCGACGCAGGTGTGGACACGCTCAGCCCGTGGTATCCAGGCCTCTTTCTCTACACGGCTTTGGATGTCGCGGTGGTGCTGATCTTCCTGCGCGCGCTCCAGCGGCACGAGGACCCGAGATGGAGGGGCATACTGACCGGGATGGCGGTCGTGACCGCGCTCTACGCGATCGTGGACGGTTGGGAGGCCATCCTCTACCTGGAGCCGTTCCAGGGCAGCGAGATCGTCCCGGGTTGGGACCTGGCTTGGTTCGTCCCGCCGCTTTTCGCGATCGTCGTCGCCCGTCGCTACCTGGGCGATCCTCACGGGGCCGCGGAGCCGGTGGTGAAGGTCCGGCCCAAACCGGATCGAGGGCTGTTGGTCGTCGGACTCTTCGCGGCGCCGCTCGCGCACCTCGGGCTCTACTATCTGGGGGTGTTGGATCCGGAGTTCCGCCAGACACGCGAAGGCGTGGTCGCGCTCGTGGTCCTCGTCATGGGTGGCATCACCCTCGTGTACTTCAGATGGCTCGAGCGCCAGCGCGCCACCAGCCAGCGGAACCTGTCCCTTAGCGAAGAGCGCTACCGATCCTTCGTACAGACCCGGTCAGACGGGATCTACCGGGCCGAAGTGCGACCCCCGATCTCCACCGCCCTCGATCCGGAGGCGCAGATCGAGGAGCTCAGTAGCGTACGCATCGCCGAGGTCAAAGATGTGCCGCACCTGCCCGCCGGGGTCCCGGCGGGGCAGGTGGGCGGTTCGCTGGTCGAGCTGTTTCCGCAAGGAAGCCTCTGGCGCGAGGGCCTGCGTCGATGGATCGAATCGGCGTACTGCATCGAGCTCGAGGTGGTGCACGAGGACCCGGACGGCGAGCGTTGGTACTACCGGTACGGGCTGACCGGAATCGTCGAGGACGGGCAGCTCGTGCGCGTGTGGCTGGCGCGCTCGGACATCACGCCCAAGCGGCGGGCCGACGAAGCGACGGAGCGTCTCACCAGGGAGCTCGAGCAGTCGCGCAAGCTGGAAAGCCTCGGGACGCTCGCCGGCGGGCTTGCTCACGATTTCAACAACCTGCTCGCGCCGATCGTGGGTTATACGCAACTCGCCCGCGAGGCGATCGACCGCAACGAGCCCGATGCCGGCAAGAATCTGGATCAAGTCCTGACCGCGTCCAAACGGGCGGCGGACCTCGTCGAGCAGGTCTTGCTCGTGAGTCAGGACCGTCCACGCCGACGCGTCCCCGTGCGCATGCAAGAGACGGTACGCGCGGCGGTAAAGCTCGTTCGGACGGGGCTTCCCCCGAGCATCGAAATGGCCACCGAGGTCGCCGAGGACTCGCCGCCGGTGCTGGGTGACGCCAGCCGGCTTCATCAGGTGGTCCTGAACCTGTGCACCAATGCGGCGCAGGCTATCGGGCAAGAGAAGGGTCGCATCGAGGTGCGGCTGAGTCACGAGGCCGACGACCCCAGTGGGGACTCGCCGCTGGGATGGGTGATCATGGAGGTCCAGGACAACGGCCCGGGCGTCATCGAACCCATCCGAAAGCGCGTCTTCGAGCCGTTCTTCACGACCAACCCGCCGGGAGAGGGCCCCGGTCTCGGTCTTTCCGTCGTGCACGGCATCGTCACGAGTCACGGTGGTAGCGTCACCTTCGATTCCGAGCCGGGTCTAGGGACCGTGGTCCGGATGCGCTTCCCCGCGACGAGCCGGGTTCGGTTGCACGAGCGGCCGCCTCAGAAGAGCCTCCGTCGTTCGCTGAGCGTGTTGGTCGTCGACGACGAGGAAGCCGTGGCGGAGGTCACGCGGAGCATCCTCGAGGCGTACGGTCACTCGGTCACCTCGGTCACGGACCCGTACATGGCACTCAAGGAGTTGAGGGACCGCCCGAGGCACTTCGATGTGATCTTGACCGACTACTCCATGCCGGGCCTGACCGGCCTGGACCTGGTGGACGCGATACGGGATCTGGCGCCCGGCGCAGGGGTCGTGCTCTCGAGCGGCTACAACCTCACAGACCGGCATCTCAACGACGGCGTGATCCATCTCGCCAAGCCGTTCACGACGGCTCAGCTGGCAGACACGGTGCTCAGGGCGAAGGCGATGGTAGGTCCGGACACGGACACCTGATCCGTCGCCCCGGTCGGGGCCCAGGCATGCGACGGCGCCGTGCACGGGCTAGAATGCGCGCAGGGACCACCAGGAGGGCAGCATGCGTGATCGATTACGTGGAGCCACCGTCGGGTGCGTGGCCGTTGTCTTGAGCGCGACGCTCGCGGCCTGTGGAGACGCGCCGGAACCGGCCGCCGAGCCCACCGGCACCGCCACCTATCCGACCCTGACGACCTTCGCCGACTACGAGCGGGCGCTGGACGAGCTGTCCAACTGGGGCCGGTGGGGACCGGACGACGAATTGGGTGCCTCGAACCTCATCACGCCGGAGAAGCGGATCAGGGCGGCTGGCCTCGTGTCCGAGGGGGTGAGCGTGTCGTTGGCCCACGACATCGTACAGGAGCGCGCGGCCGAAGGTGGCGCGTACCTCGAGCGCGAGGTGCTGGCGGCGAGCGAGACCGGCGCGTCGGACCGATACCGCTACACGGCCAGCTACCACGGCACCATCCACAGCCATCTCGACGCCGTCGACTGCCACATCATGGTGGATGGGCAGGGCTACAACGGGGTCTCCCTGGAGGAGATCGAGGCGGCGGGGGCGTGCCCACGTGGCTCCATCAATGCGCTGAAGGACGGCATCGTCACCCGGGGCATCCTCTTCGACCCCACGTTGCTGCCGCGCTTCTCCACCCCCGAGGGGTGGGTGGAGCCGGGGACGGCGATCCACGCGTCGGACCTCGTGGAGCTCGAGGAGATCCAAGGCGTCCGTGTCGAGCCGGGCGACGTGATCCTCCTGTACACCGGCCGCTGGAAGCGTCGCGACGCCCTGGGTCCGTGGCCGATCTCCGACGGGGTCGCAGGCTACCACGCGGACGTCGCCTACTTCCTGAAGGACCGCGGCGTGTCCTTCATCGGTCACGACATGTGGAACGACGCGTACCCCCACGACTTCTCCGAAGAGGAGCGGCTCCCCCTACATCGTCTGGCGCTCGTGTCGCTGGGCGTCGGGATCTTCGACAATCTCGACTTCGAGCGGTTGGCCGAAGAGGCGCGCCGACTCGGGCGCTACGAGTTTCTGTTTACTGCCGCGCCGCTGCGCATCGAGGGCGGGATGGGGTCACCGCTCAACCCCATCGCTACCTTCTAGCACCTGAGAACACCGACAGGAGCGGAGATGCCGACGGAGCCGGAGAGCCCCCAGCCCAAGTCCAAGACCCTGAAGCGCGTCCTGCTCGGGGGCCTCGCGGTCGTCGCCGTCGTCGCGCTCACAGGGGGAGGCTATTGGGCCCTGACGTGCCCTTGTGATGGCACACCGGGCTTCGTGCTCACGGGCGAGGTACACGACGAGCTGGTCACGGATTGGACGTTCGCGAACGACGTCGATCTCTGTCAGGTCCAGATCAGCATCGGCATCCGTCCGCACTCGGTGAACTTGAACTGTATGGCCACGCCCGCGGGCGATCTCTACCTCAGCTGCTCCTTCGGCGAGCGGAAGTACTGGTGCCCGAAGGTCGGGCCCGAGGAGCCGGCGCGCCTGCGCCTCGACGGCGTCGTCTATCCGGTCGTGCTCAACCGCATCATGGACCCGGCGACGCTGGACGCTGCCTGGATGGCGCGCCTCACCAAGCTGCAGGACCCGGCCGTCCAAGCGCGACAGCCGGGAGGCGGAGGGAGCCCGCCGGCGCTCGACTCGCAGCGGCCGGAGAGTTGGTGGACCTTCCACGTCCGGTCGGCGCCCACGGCCTGACGCCGTAGGCGCTCCGGCGCCGGGCGGAGTCCGGCCTCGCTAGAGCCTGGCGGCCAGCTGGTGCGCGGCCATCAGCAGCGAGGCCACGACCAGGTGCCAAGCGGTCACGCGCGCCACCTTCCCGAGGCGCGTCCTGAGGCGGTCCATCTCCGACGCGTCTTCGGGTGAAGGTGGGCCGGCGGCGCCCGCGAGCCTCGCACCCAGGGCGCCGATCTTGTCAGCCGTGGGCTTCTGGACGAAGACGCCGATGACGAAGGCGCCGAGCCCCGCGAGCGCGCCGACGCTCAACACGAGGCCGTGTGTAGTGACGAGCCAATCCATGCTGAAACGCAGCATGTACAGGCGCAGCCCAGTGACTACGACGAGCGCGGCCGACACGGTCATCACCCTCGGAAACCGGCGCTTGAGCACGCCAGCCATGACCGCGCCCCCGGCAGGCCCAGCCCCGAGCACCGCCGGGATGATGAAGAAGCCAGCGGCGATGGCCCCGCCTGCCCAGAGAATTCCGAAGAAGACGTGGAAGAGGATGAGGACCGTGTACTCCATGAGAAGCTCCTCGGGCTTGGGGAGGGATGCCGAATCCACCGTCTGAGCGGCGAGAAAGTAGGCAGCGGCGAGGCCCGCAGCGAGTGGACTATGCGGTCCTGACGGCTAAGGCCCGGTCGATGATCGAGGCGACCGTCGTCAACACCAGAATCCAGCTCACGATCGCCGCCAGCGCGAGGAGCATTCCCTCGACTCCCGTCAGGACGGGTAGTCTCGCCAGGGCGACGACCACCAGCGGCACGAAGTAGAGGATGCCGTTCCAGCGGCCCAGGCTGCTCATGCGGAGCTGCTTCCGGCGGAGCAGGAAGTACGAGTCGAGCACGTACTGCGCGAACGCCAGCACGATGAGTGGCGGAAGGATCGGCGCCACCGCGCCTGTCGTGGCGGCGGCTGCGAGGCATGTCGTGACGAACAGGAAGTCGGTGGCATGGTCGAAGAGCATGCCCACCGCCGACGCCGTACCCCGCGCCCGTGCCACGATGCCGTCGTAGTAGTCCGTGGCGATCGCGACCGCGACGAAGACCGCCGGCATCAGGAGTCCCATCCCGGACCAGCCTGCGAACGCCAAGGCGGCCGGCGCCACGATGAGCAGCCGGACCCCGGTGAGCAGGTGTGCCACTACTCCCCGGCCAGCTCCCTCTGGGCGCGCGGCCAGAAGACGAGCCCGATCAGCGCGTTGAAGAAGATGAAGAAGTTGTGCTGCACGAGCCCGAACGCCGCCATCTGGCCCTCGTTCTCGGGAAAGAGGATGACCCACGAGGTGATGGCTGCGGCGCGCATGGGGGTGGGGATCGTCGCGGCGAAGAAGATGACCGGCAGGTATCCGAGGAGACTGATGAACGACGCCTCCACTCCGAAGAGGCCGAGCGCGATTGTGTAGACGACCACCGCCGAGAGCAGGGCCGGGGAGCGCAACAGGAAGAACGCGCCGTAGTGCCAGGCCTTGGCCTGCCGGAACGCGTCCAGGATGCGCCGCTCTCGGAGCTTGTTCCCGGGAAGCAGCTTGCCGTCGAAGTAGAGGATCCAGAGGACCAGGAAGACGGCCGCGCCCGCGGCGATCGGGGGAATGAGCCCGAAGACGTCGGGAAGGGAGTCCTGCGTCACGAAGTAGCCGATGGTGGCCCAGGTGAGCAGGTAGAACAGCTCGCAGAACATGATGAAGAGCATGACCGAGCCGACCTCCCAACCCGGCACGCGGTCGCGCCGGAACAGGTAGTAGGCCATCGCACCCTTGCCGATCTGCTCGTTGAAGATCGAGATGATGTAGGCGCTCGCGCGGATCGGCATGATGTCGCGGAAGCGGATCTTCTTGATGAACCAGCCGAGCGCCTTCGTGGTCACCAGCGTGTCGATGAGGAAGTACAGAAACGAGTACGCGATCATCAGACCGAGCCACGGGATCCACGCGATCTCGGCGAAGACGCCCGACATGTACTCGACGAGCGACAGGCCCTCGCGCGTCGCGGCGCCGCTCACCCGGAAGTACAGATAGACGAAGCAGGCTATCGTGATGGCCGTCATCACCACGCGCTGGAGCCCGCTCTGCTTGCGCTTCTTGGGTGGTTCGGGCGCTTCGGCTTCCGTGGCTGCCGCGGCCTCGTCCACTC
>JAHEKM010000167.1 GCA_024638325.1 Gemmatimonadota bacterium
GGCAGCGCTTCCTGTCCCAGTTCGGGCAGTACGACAACCCGGAGAACCGACCCCTCGCCGAGCGGTGCATGATGTCGTTCGGCTCGAATGCCGGCCCGCCGATGCTGCCGAACTACTTCTACAACAACAACTACACCATCGTGCAGACGCCGGATCACGTCGTGATCATGACCGAGATGGTGCACGACGCGCGGATCATTCGACTGGGTGAGCCGGAGCCCGTGCCCGCCCACATACGGCCGTGGATGGGCATCTCATCGGGGCACTGGGAGGGTGAGACGCTCGTCATCGAGACGACCAACATCCACCCGGAGCAAAGGCTCGTGGGCGGCGCGGCGACGTTCAGCCCGTCCGAGCGCGCGAAGGTCACCGAGCGGCTGACGAGGGTCGGGCCCGACCGGATCAACTACGAGTTCACGGTCGACGACCCGGGCACGTTTTCGGCTCCCTTCGGCGGTCAGGTCCCGTTCTGGAAGCTCGACGACCTCGTGTACGAGTACTCGTGCCACGAGGGCAACTACGCGCTCGAGGGCGTTCTGCGCGGCGCGCGCTTCAGCGAGAACGAGGAGTCACAGAGCCCTCGGCGGGACTGATCGGGCGCGGTTCGCCACGCAGGATCAAGGAAGGCGAGGGCCGCTCCCTGGACGAGATGGGCCTCCGCCCCGAGGGACGCAGGGCGCCGCTGCCCGACGAAATCCGGGGCGCCCGAGCGCCTCGTCGTCGGTCAGGCCGTGAGGCCGATCTCCTCGCAGACTCCGTCGAGCAGGGCCCAGTAGGCGTCCAGCGCCTGTTCCGTGGCGCGCCTCAGAATCTCCGGCTGCGTGCCCGCGGCGAGACACCGAGCCAGCGCGTCACGCTCACCCTGTCGGTGTCGCACGTCGGCCTCCTCGTGCACCCGGAAGTAGGCCAGGGCGGCCGACTCCTGGATCCCATAGAGGTCGCGGAGCCCACCGGCCTTCGCGTGCGAGACGTCCGGCTGCTGGGACTCGTACGCGTACAGCGCGGCGAGCCCGGGGGCCAGACCTTCCTGCGCGATAGCACCGAACGTCGCGACCGTAACGGCGGCGGACGGGTGCGGTGTCGCGTCCTCGACCTCGGCCCGGTCGAGACCGAGGCCCTCGGCGAAGTCGAGCCAGAGCTCGTGATGGGGCGCCGGCTCGTGCAGCTCGTCGTGCAGGTTGTCTTCGAGCTCGGCCCGGGTGGCGGGGTCGCTGGCGTGCTGGAGCGTCGCCTCGAGGTACGTCGGGAAGGCACTCACGTGCGGATAGTAGACGCGGGCGTAAGTCGCGAGCTGCTCGCGCGTCAGCGCGCCCTCTTCCCACGCACGGTAGAACGGATGCTGAAGGATCGACCGTTCGCGGATCGTCTCGTCGATCTCGCGGAGGACGTCGGAGGGAGTCATCGGCGTCTGGCTGCCTTTCGTCGCGTCTGGGGGAAGGCGGTGTGGGAAGAAGTGACAAAGATAACGACGTCAGCGATTCAAGTTCACCGGTGTGCAGCTCGTGCCGATGTGCTCACAGAGGGCGTTGGTGTAGACCTCCGTCAGGGTGACGTAGCTCGGGTAGTCGAACGCGGCACCATGCGCCCCCGGTGGGAAGAAGCGGAGCTCTGCGTCCTTGCCGCGGCTGGCCAGCGCGGTGAGCAGTTGCATGGTGTGCTGCGGGTGCACGTTCTCGTCCATTCCCGAGTGCACGAGGAGGAGCTGATCCTGCAGCTGGTCCGCCCAGGTGAGCACGGCGCTTGCGCGATACCCCTCCGGGTTGTCCGGGAGCAGGCCCATGTATCGCTCGGTGTAGATCGTGTCGTAGAGCGACCAGTCGGTGATCGGCGAGTTCGCGATACCGAGCGCGTACACGCCCGGGTGGCGCATCAGCGTCATGAGGACGGAGTAGCCGCCGTAGCTCACTCCGTGGATCGCCATGCGGTCTCCGTCGACCCAGGGCTGTGAAGCCAGCCAGCGCCCGAGCTCTGCAAAATCTTCGGCTTCGCGCGTGCCGAGCTCCCGGTAGACGATCTCCATGAAGTCGCGCCCGTAGTTGCCGCCGCCGCGGTTGTTGAGCCGCACGACGACGTAGCCCTGCTGCGCGAGATACTGATGCCAGCCGTCGCTCGCCCACTCGTTGTAGACGTCCTGCGAGCCGGGGCCCCCGTAGACCGCCACCATGACGGGGTGCCGCCGAGTCGCATCGAAGCCCGGCGGCCGAATCATCGAGCCGTCGAGTGTCACGCCGTAGGCGGTCGTGAAGTTGAAGAGCTCCAACGGCGAGTACTGGCGCGTGCTCCGGACGAAGTCCCGAACCTGCGCGTTGGCTTCCAGAACAGCGACCTGGCGGCCGCCGCCCTCGGTGCTCCACAGCTCCACCGTCTTCGGTTGGCTTCGGCTCGACCAGGAATCGATCCAGTACGCGGTGCTCGGGGACATGTCGATGGCGTGGGTGCCTGCCTCACGCGTGATGCGACGCTTGCCGGTGCCGTCGAATCGGACCGCGTAGAGGTGGCGCTCGAGGGGGCTCTCCTCGGTGCCGGTGTAGTAGAGGGTCTGCGTGGCGGGATCGATTCCCTCGATCCGCGTGACGACCCAATTCCCGCTGGTGACTTGGTTCAGCAGGCGTCCGTCGTACGCGAAACGGTACACGTGGTTGTACCCGTCCCGGTCGCTGATCCAGAAGAACTCCTCCACGCCCTCCGGGAAGTAGAAGTAGTGCAGGACCTGGACGAAGAAGTCGAAGACGTCGATCCACGCTTCGCTGCGCTCCTCCATGACCAACCGACGCTCACCCGAGCGCACGTCGAAGAAGAAGAGCTGCAAGTGGCTCTGCTGCCGGTCGAGCGTCACGACGGCCAGCGTGTTCGGGTCGCTCGTCCAGTAGATGCGCGGCACCAGGTACTCACCCGTTACGTCGGGGTCGAGCCAGCGCGTCTCACCCGAGTCCACGTCGACGACGCCGATGCGCACCGCCGAGTTGTCCTGCCCCACCTTCGGGTAGGGCATCACCGTCCACGACGGATACTGCCCCTCCCAGTCGGTGATCTGGATCGTGGGCACGTCCGCCACCTGCGTCTGCCAATACGCGATGCGGCGTCCGTCGGGGCTCCAGTCCCAAGCCTGCGTGAGGCCGAACTCCTCCTCGTAGACCCAGTCGTAGACGCCGTTCCAGACCGTCTCGGTCCCCGTGGTCGTGAGGCGGCGCTCCCGCCGCGTGTCCATGTCATACACGAAGAGGTCGCCGCCGCGCTCGTATCCGAGCCGGCGTCCGCCCGGGGACAGCTCCGCGGTGCGTGCGTCATCCGCCGCGAGAATGAGTGAGCCATCCGCGACGGTGTAGACGTAGAAATCGGAGATGCCCGAGTGTCGATAGATCGGCCGGAAGTCGGTCTGGAAGACTACGTGCCGAGAGTCGGCGGACCAGGTGAAGGACTGGTACCGGAGCGGCTGGTTGGTGCCGGACACGAGGAGCGTACGAGAATCGAAGAGCAGCTCGTCGCTGCCGTTCGCGGGATCGAACGCCCGCACCTCCGGGACCCGCGTCTGGGGGTTGGTCACCGTGTACGAGAAGCGGCTCCCGCCGTCGATCCAATTCACGCTCGCGGGCCCGGACCGGCCCGTGAGCTGGCCGGTCACGCTCAGCGACTCTTCCACGTTCGTGATCGGTTGCTGCCCTTGGGCCGGCACGGCGGCAGACAGGGTGATCACCAGGAACAGGCCTGTTCGCGCGCTCATTCGCATTCCTCTCTCGTTCGTCGTCATGGTGCAACGGAGCCTTGGGAAGTACCCGCGCCGGCAGCCGGAGTCGCGGCGTCGATGATGGCTCGGGGGGCCTGCAAGGTAGAGGTGCGCGGGGGGGTGGGCGAGCGGCGTAGGCGACGCTCCGTTGTCGTGTCTGGGTCCGTGCCCTAACATGCGCCGAGACTCTCGGTTTCTCCCCCGGCGATGCGAGGCAGATGCTCGGCGCACAGCTCGCAAGAAGTCACCGGCTTTTCGGTCGCCACCGCGCGATGGTCGCGCTCTCACGCATCGAGCCCGTTGCCGGCTAGAGGTCCGGCGCGCAGCGCGCCGTGCGGGGGGCGCGCATGAACCCGGTCGTTTGGGGGATCTTCGCGTACATCCTCGGGCAGTTGGCCATCGGGGTGTACGTATCCCGACGGATCACGACCGAAGACGACTACCTCGTCGCAGGCCGCTCGCTCGGACCCTGGGTTGCCACCTTCACGGTCTTCGCGACGTGGTTCGGGGCAGAGACGTGCATCGGTGCCGCGGGTGCGGTCTACGAACGCGGGCTCTTGGGTGGGTCGCACGACCCGTTCGGCTACGCGATCTGCGTGATACTGACCGGGCTCATCTTCGCGGTGCCCCTCTGGCGGTTGAAGCTCACGACTCTGGCCGATGTCTTCCGCCTCCGTTTCGACATGTCGATCGAGCGGCTCGCGGTCGTCCTCATGGTGCCGACGTCGCTCTTCTGGGCGGCGGCGCAGATTCGTGCCTTCGGCCAGGTGCTGTCCCACGCCTCGGGCTTCGAGGTCGACGTGATGATCTCGATCGCCGCGGTCGTCGTGATCGCTTACACGATGTTCGGGGGCCTGCTCGCCGATGCGTGGACGGACTTCGTGCAGGGAATCGCGCTCATCGTCGGTCTGGTGGTGCTCTGCTTCATCATCCTGCGCACGGAGGGCACCGAGCTGCTCGCGGGCATGGATCCGGAGCGCCTGAGGCTGCTGGGCGGCGAATCGAGACCGATCCTCGAGATCGTCGAGGACTGGGCGATCCCGGTCGTGGGCTCCATGGTCGCGGCGGAGCTCGTCGCGCGCATTCTCGCGGCGCGCTCGGCGAAGGTTGCGCGTAACGCCACGGTGGTCGC
>JAHEKM010000045.1 GCA_024638325.1 Gemmatimonadota bacterium
AACGTTCGAACCCACGCGAGCTGCGAAGCAGCGCGGAGGTTCGACTCGGAGCTCACGAAGTGAGCGGAGAGGAGCGAGGATGGGCGAAGCCCACCGCAGCTCCATCCCACTCCCTCCGTTGAAGGACTTGAGTGGGTTCTTGGTCGAGCAGGATCGAGAGCCGAAACGTTCGAACCCACGCGAGCTGCGAAGCAGCGCGGAGGTTCGACTCGGAGCTCACGAAGTGAGCGGAGAGGAGCGAGGATGGGCGAAGCCCACCGCAGCTCCATCCCACTCCCTCCGTTGGGTGGTCGTGTGCACAGCCCCACGGCCTTGTTTGGACGGGTGGCCGAGTGGCTTAAGGCGCACGATTGGAAATCGTGTGGGCTCACGCCCGCGTGGGTTCGAATCCCACCCCGTCCGTGTAGACGTCCTGGAGGTCCTAGGACGTGGTGGCTTGTTGAAGCAGCAGTGTTCGAATCCACGCGCGAGACGCGCAGCGGATCGTCCGCGTGAGTTCGAGTCGAGCGGCGAGTGGTAGACGCGCGAAGCGCTCAGGCCGGTGTTTCCGCGAGACGCGCGAGGATGGGCGAAGCCCCACCGGAGCTCAATCCCACCCCGTCCGTCTGGTACCCGTTGGTCCTCGGGGTGTGGCTCAGTCCGGTAGAGCGCTGCGTTCGGGTCGCAGAGGTCCCCGGTTCGAATCCGGGCACCCCGATTGGATGACCGCCGCGAAGCGGCGGTTGAGTTACCGGTGCCCGGATGAGAACAGAGGGTTCGAACCGAGCGCCACGCAGGTAGTCGGAGTCGGTTGGCCGACGCGCGAGACCAGCGAGGATGGGCGAAGCCCACCGCAGCTGAATCCGGGCACCCCGATATTCTCAGATGTCCAGGAAACCGCTTCGTGCCGGGCTTTCTGGGCCATCTAACTCAAGTCGCACGATCCCTGCTAGTACGACAGGCCGGCTCCACGTCCGTGGGTCGAGCGGTCTCGTGGGTGGACTGCGTCCGGCCGCTTGGAGCGCTGGCAGAATGGTATTGCACTCGCCTCGAAAGCGAGCGCCCGAAAGGGCTTGGGGGTTCGAATCCCTCGCGCTCCGTCTGATGCCCTCCAGGTCAACGACCTGGGGGGCTTTTCTATGTCCGTGGGTGTCGCCGCTCTACCGCCCCTTCAGCAGCCCGAGCCTCACCAGGCTCTCCCCCGTCGCGGCGATGGCGTCTGCGCTGGAGCGCGGCTCCCAACCGAGGACCCGGCGCGCCTTTTCGTTGGTCGCGTTTCGCTTCTTGCCCAGCTCTGACGAGAACTGCCGAATCGTTGGATCGCGGAGGCTGGCGAGGCGCACGACCCAATTGGGGAGTTGTCTCGTGGGCACGCGCTTGGCGGCCTCGCCGAGCCGCTCCTTGAGCACCTTGGCGACTTCCGCCATCGACATCGCCTCGCCCGCGATGGCGATGAACCGCTCGCCCTTTGCGGCCGGATCGGTCATGGCCCGAAGGTGCAGATCGGCCACGTCGCGCACGTCCACGATGCCGAAGTAGAGTCTGGGGCAGCCGGGCATATCGCCGTCCATCAGCCGTTGCACCATGAGGATCGACGTGGCGTAGTCGGGTGCCAGCACCGGTCCCAACACGCCGACGGGATTGACCACCGAGAGCTCCAGGCTACCTCCCTCCCGGTCCACGAAGTCCCACGCTGCCTTTTCGGCCAAAGTCTTGGACTTGACGTAGGCTCTCACCTCGTCACTGTCCGGATCGGTCCAGTCGGTCTCGTCGAACGGCGTGCTCCTGGGCGCATGCCCGTACCCGACGGCGGCGAACGACGAGGTCAGCACGACGCGTCGCACGCCGGCGTCCCGAGAGGCACGAAGCACCCGCAGTGCACCTTCCCGTGCGGGCACGATCAACTCGTCCTCGTGGTCCGGAGCGGCAGGCGGAAAGGGCGATGCGACGTGCAACACGTAGTCGCACCCGCTCACGGCCTCCGGCCAGCCGTCGTCGCGCTCGAGGTCGGCCAAGGTGAACGAGAGGCGATCACCGGGTTCTGCCCCTCCCTCCGCCAGCATGGCACGCACGTCCGACTCGCGGCTCGCCCGCCGCACCGTCGTCTTCACGGTGTGCCCCTTGGCCAGGAGGGCGAGGATGCAGTGGCTGCCTACGAATCCCGATCCGCCGGTGACTAACACAGTGCTCATCTTGATCTCCAAGAGTCCCACGACCACGACCAGAGCTCGAAAGCTAGGGATCGGGCCCAGCGAGGGCACATGCGTCGTGCACAGGGCCGGCCCGTCGGTCTGGAACTCCGCGTGCGCCACATGGACTGGTTTGACAGCCGGCACCCACCCACCGACACTCGAACATGCCCAAGCTTCGTCCGATCTTCGCTCCCCTCGCCCTCCTCGCCGTAGCGGTCGGTGCCGCTCCGGCCGAGGCCCAGTTCGGGCGGCCGAGCGCCGAGCTGACGCCGGTGGTCGAGCAGTCGGCGGTCCAGCCGGGAGAAACCCTGACCGGTCGGCTTCGGGTCGTGCTCGACGAGGGCATCCACGTGCAGTCGGACGCGCCGCGTGAGGAGTATCTGATCCCGACGCGGCTGACGTTCGACCCGCCGGAGGGCGTCACCGTCGAGGAGGTCACGTATCCTCCGGCCTCGGATTGGTTTCTGCAGGGCCAGGATGAGCCCCTCGCGGTCTTCGAGTCCGAGTTCGCGATCGAATGGCGCTTGGCTGTCGGCCCCGACTTGGCACCGGGCGAGCTGGTCGTACCCGGCAACTTTCAGTACCAGTCGTGCGACGACCGCCTTTGCTACCCGCCCGTGACTGCCCCAGTAGAATGGCGGGTGCGCGTAGAGGCGCCGAGGCAGTGATCTGGATGTCCCAACGGAGTATGTCATGAAACGAATGAACGCCGTGTATCTGCCGCTCCTCTTGGTCCTGCTGGCCGGGCCGTCGACCGCGGTCGCCCAGTCCGGCGACCTCGTGTCACAGATGTCGGACCTCGCCTGGGCGGGAGAGGTCGATCGGGCCGTGGCCTTGCTGGAGGCGAACCGGCCGGAGGAGCCGACGGCGGAGTGGCTGGCGGCGGTCTCCTGGCTCGGACGCGGCGCGAGCTTCCAGCAGCGATGGGAGCTGGCCGCGGAGTACGCGACGGAGGCATACGACGGAAGCGTTGCGATGCTACGAGAGCGTGGCCTCGAAGATGATCGTCTCCTCCCCACCGCCCTCGGTGCCTCGATCGAGGTGCTGGGGCAGGCGTACGACGCCTTCGGCAACAATGCCGGGGGGGTGGCGTTCCTCACCGCTGCTCGCGAGCAGTACGCCGGCACGTCCATCGAGACGCGGATCCAGAAGAACGTCCTGCTGCTCAGCCTGGAAGGGGAGCCTTTTCCGGAGCTCGAGGTCGACATCCACATCGGTCCGCAGCCGCCCACGCCCGAGGAGCTCGAAGACAAGGTCGTGGTGTTCTTCTTCTGGGCGCATTGGTGCCCGGACTGCAAGCGCCAGGAGCCGATTCTCGATGAGCTTTACGAAGAATATCACGACGACGGGCTCGAGATCGTCGGCCCGACCCAACTCTACGGCTTCACCTCGCGCGGCCAGCCGGCGACGCCGCTCGAGGAGTTCGACTACATCAACGGGCCGTACCAAGAGGAGTTCCCGATCGCACCGTGGATGAGCGTACCGATCGGTCGGGACAACTTCACCAACTTCGGCGTCAGCACGACGCCGACGCTCGTCATTGTCGACCGGGAAGGGATCGTACAGCGCTACAACCCGGGCGACATGACTCGCCCGGAGCTCGAGGCGCTCATTCGGCCGCTGCTGTAGGCCGGACTCGGTCTGGCACGCTGTAGCCGCCGTCCCTCAGGCCACGGCGCCGGCTGGGGGTAGACGGCTGCTGGAAGCGGATCGCGCCCGGGGCACGCTCAGCTCGAGCGGCGTAGCTTCCACTCGCGGGCGAACGCGGCGGCGGGCTTGGATCTGCTTGAAGAGGGCGAGAATCTCTGGGTCGAAGACACGACCGGAGTCACGATCCATGATCTCCAGGGCCACTTGGGCGGTGTACGCCTGGCGGTAGCTCCTGGTGGTCGTGAGCGCGTCGAACACATCGGCGACACACAGGATGCGCGCGGCAACCGGGATCTCCTGGCCGGCGAGGTCGTGCGGATAGCCACCGCCGCTCCAGCGCTCGTGATGATGCAGCACCATGGGCCGGATGTCCCAGGGGAAGTCGATACCCACGAGCATTTGCACTCCGTCCTCAGGGTGGCGCTGCATGAGGCCCCACTCGTGTGACGTCAGCCGACCGGGCTTGTTCAGGACGCTCGACGGCACCTTCACCTTACCCAGGTCGTGCAGCAGCGCCCCCATCCGGAACCAGGTGAGGTCGTGCCGGTCGTAGCCGGCGGCGACCGCCAGCTCGCACGCCGACGTGGCGACCCTGTCGCAATGGCCCTTGGTGTACAGGTCCTTGGACTCGATCGACTCACCCCAACGCCGTACGATGCTCGCAAAGCTCTCCTCCAGCTTCGTGATCTGGAGGTCGACGTCGGCCACGTGCTGGCGGGCCCGCAGCCGAGAAAACGCCTCGTGTGCCTGCTTGAGGCATTCCAGGACCTCCGGATGGCGCTTCTCCGAAAGGAAGAGTTGGGCCATCTCCCGGGTGACCTCTGCATGAAGCAGGAGGTCCTCGCGACGGACCGCTTCGGCCAGTGCTTCCTTGAAGCTGGCCTCGGCGAGCCTGGGCCGATCGGAGGCCAACAAGATCACGCCTCGTTGCTTGTGGATTTCACCGAGCCAGCGGTCGTCCTGTAAGGACATCGAGAGCTCCAGGGCGTCGTCACACGCGACACGCGCCCGAGAGTGGTCCTCGGTGCTGAGGTGCAGGCGAGCCTGGTTCACCTCGATCACGACCTGGTGGGATACGTTTCCCGACCGTGAGCAGCTCTCGAGCGCTCGCCGAAACGCCAACCGCGCTTGGTGCCAATCACCTAGATCGGTGTAGAGCCGCCCGATGTTGTTGAGTAGCGGTCCCACATACTCCTCGAGACCGAGCGTCTGATAACGCTCCAGGCTACGGTGATAGCGTACCCGCGCGAGCTCCAAGTCCCCATGGATGTTGGCGATGCTGCCGAGATTCTGGTCGACCATGGCCACGAGCTTCGATTCGCCCGCCTCTTCCGCCATGGTCCGTGCATCGAGGTACAGCCGTTCAGCCTCCTCCAGCTGTCCTTTTCGAAACATGAGCGCGCCGCGGCAGTTGAGGACGTGAGCCACGTCCGCGTCAGCCCCGCACGCGTATGCGGACGCCAGGGCCGCCTCGTAGCAGTCGAGGGCGGACTCGAAGTCCCCCATGCTCTCGTGGGTTCGGCCGATCCAGCGAAGAATGGCGCTCGCGAGCGCCGGCGCCCCCGACGGTAGCCCACGAAGCGCCTCCTCATACCGCGCGCGGGCGTCCACGTGGCGACTCGAGCGCTCGGCCGCGCGAGCGTCCTCCAGGAGCGCGTCCACAACCGAAGGCGCAGGCTCGGCCGGCTCTCGGGGGCGCATTAGAAGGCTCCCGCGGTACCGAGGCCGTGCTTCTTGATCTTCCTGAGAAGTGTCGGCCTGGAGATCCCCAGCATTCTGGATGCCGCGCTCCGGTTGCCGCGGGTGAGTGTCAGCGTGTGGCCGATGGCCTCTGCTTCGATCTCCTCCATCGACTTGCCACGTGCGGGGATGAGGATCTCGGCCGCGCGCTCAGCCTCGACATTCGTAGCCGCCGCCTCCATGGTCGCGCGGCGGGTGATGACGATGTCGTCGACTCGAATGCGGCCGTGCTCCCCGATGAGCGCCGCGCGCTGTACGACGTTTCTGAGTTCACGCACGTTCCCGGGCCAATCATGGGCCCTGAGGACGCTCAAGGCGGCGGACGTGAAGGCCTTCGGCTCCGTGCCCTGCTCGTGGGCTACTTCTGTGGCGATGAAGCGGGCGATCTGCTCGATGTCACCGTCGCGCTCCCGCAGGGGTGGCAGCTCCAGGCGCAGTACGTTCAGCCTGTAGAACAGATCCTCGCGGAACTTGCCCTCTGCTACGAGAGCTTCGAGTGGCCTGTTGGAGGCCGCGATGACCCTGCATCGGACGTCGGTCTCCTCGACTCCCCCGAGCCTGCGCACCCTTCGCTCCTCCAGGGCCCGGAGTAGCTTTGGCTGGAGGTCAGGGGGGAGCTCGGTCAACTCGTCGAGAAACAGCGTCCCGGCTCCGGCCAGCTCGAACAAGCCGCGCTTGCGTGCCCGCGCATCCGTGAAGGCGCCCCGCTCGTGCCCGAAGAGCTCGGACTCGAGAAGGGTCGGCGGGATCGCAGCGCAATTCACGGCCACGAACGGCTCACCGGGGTGAGGACTCGCGTAGTGGATGCCGCGGGCGAAGAGCTCCTTGCCGGTGCCCGTCTCCCCGGCGATGAGCACCGTGGTGAGGCGCCTGGACGCGACGCGTGTCGCGAAGCCGATCGCTTCGCGGATGGCCGGGCTCTCGCCGATGACGCTTCGGAAGGCGAAGTCGGTCGGCGGCACTCGCGCCCGGCCCCCGACGTTGGGCTCGTCCCGTACAGCGAGCTGGTAGGTCATGAGCTCGGCCTCCCGTTTCCGTTCCCGCGTCCGTTTGGATCGGGGGTCTTCAACGCATGCAGCTGCCGTTCCACCGCTGTGGCGTCCAGCGTCGCACCCGTGGTCCGGAAGAGGCCCGCAGCCGCTTCCAGTCGGGAGGCGGCCTCGTCGGGGTGTCCCTGGGAGTAGGACGACACTCCCATCTCGCGTAGAATCTCGGCCTCCAGAAGGGTGTCCTCTCCTTCACGTGCGAGCTGGAGAGCGGCGGCGTGGTGCGTCTCGGCCTCGCCGTACCGTCCGCGCTCGCGTTCCAGCACGCCCACGAACTTCAGGGCATCCGCCTTGCGCAGAGGGTCTCCGCGCCGGGTCGCGATGTCGAGGGCGGCTGCGCAGGGAGCCTCGGCGTCGTCCCATCGACCCTCGGCGATGAACGACTCGGCGATGTTGAGCTGACAGTGACCCTCGGTCCTCAGGTCGCCCCTGTTCTGGGCAATGCGGAAGCAGCGCTCGAGTGACTCCCGGGCATCTTCGAAGCGGCCCATGTCGGTGTGGAGCATCCCGAGATTGTTCAACACCCAGGACATGCCCTCCTGGTCGTCGGCGGCGCTGAAATCGGCCAGAGCCGCACGATAGCGCACCAGCGCGCCGTCGAGGTCGCCGCGGATGTTCGCCAGGACACCGAGGTTCTGCTCGATCATGCCCGAGAGGCGGTGCTCTCCGGCGTCTTTGGCCAGTCGTGCGGCCCGACGGTAGTGGGCTGCGGCCTCGGCAACATCGCCACGACGCTGCGCGACGCTCGCCAGGCAGTTCGTCGCGTGGGCCTCGCCGACGGCGTAGCCGGCCTTTCGCGACACCTCCAAGCTGCGCCGGTAGAGGTCCTCGGCGGCTCTGGTGTCACCCATCTCACTGCGCACGGTGCCCATCCAGCGCACGATGTCGGCACCCAACGGCGTGTCCGACCCTTCAGCGAGGAGCTCCAGGGCCTCCTCGTAGTTCTCGAGCGCCTGATCCAGCTCTCCGCGCTTCTCTGCGGCGCGGCCCAGCTCCACCAGATGCTCGACGGGGCGAAGCATCGCCTCGTCTTTGTCTCTCGGGGAAGCGGCGTCTCGCGACATGATCAGTGTACCTGGGTTCGAGGAGTCTCAGCGGGGGCCATGAATCCTCACCCTGTAGCCACGATGTAGCCGGAGAAGTGACCGACACTGAAGGCGATGTTTCCGTCGAGCCGATACGTGGAGATGGTCTCCAGCGGCTCGATGCCTGCGTTCGGGTCACCCTCGAAGTAGATCCCGAGGAAAGAGTCCAGCTGCTCGCCATCGAGCTTGTTGCGCAGTTCCAGCCCAGCTGCACCACCGCCCGGGTCAACGAGCAGCGTGGTGGGGACCTCGAACCGCAATCCGTGCGGCGCGAACTCGACCGCCAAGGCATCGCTGATGGGCGCTGTCATCGTGATCGCCGTCGGCTTCAGCAGCGCGCCCGGCGGAATGACCAGCGCGAACCCCGCCTCCTCGAGCCGTATTTCCCCCCCCTCCGGCCCGATGACCCTCGTGAGAGCTACCTCAGAGGCAAGCGGCGCATCCCTCCGAAGCACGTCGAAGCCTTCGGCAGGAGGTCGCGTGAAGAACGGGTGCGATGTCTGGCTCACTGGGTCGGTCGGGAACTGATCGGAGCACGCGGAGAGGGCCACGGATGCGGCCATCACCACGGCGGCGGTCACCTCGACCGTCCTTCTCATCATCCTCCTCCTTCTGGGGGGGCAACGCGTTCGCTAATGCCCGGGCCAAAGTGGGAAGGCACGACGCGTGCCAACCGAGGCCAGGTCCTGCATCTCCTTTCATATCAATGTGTTAGTGGCATCCTCCGGCTAGATCGAAATCTGATTTCAGGTGTCACGATCCGTTACAATTGGCACGTTTCGTTGCGATGATTCGTTACCGAGCCCTTCGTAGGAACGGTCTGTTACAGGGCGTTCTCGCGGACTTGCCGCGCCTCGAACGTCGGCTTTGCGGCATGGTCGAGTGGACCCTGGAGGGCGATCGAGGCCCCTATTCAACTACTCCAAGCCGGATGGAGCCGACGCAATACTTTTCGTCGGCAGGGGTGCCCGGAGGCGTAGGCCTAGAACCAGCTCGCCGGCATCCCGTTCCTGATGAGCGCGCGAAGGTTCACCGCGTGGGCTCCGACTTCCTCGGCGACCTCCGTGGTGAACGGGGAGGCGCGGAACGTGCGCACGATGATGTACGCGCCCGGATGGTGCTTCGAGACCCTCAGCGCGGCGTGGAGGTTGGTGCCGTCGTCGCCCGACCCGAGGATGACCACCGGGTTGGTGCCGTTGGAGCGAACCTCTTCACTGGTGCGCCGCCACAGCTCTGGATCGCGGAGATCCCCGTCGAGGACGACACGGTCGTAATCGGTCCTGAACCCCGGCTCCTCAGCGAAGGCACGGGCCTTCTGGGTGCCGAGCTCGTCGATGATGACGACCTTGCCGAAGCTGCCAAGGGCACGCTGCTGCAACTCGTGAAGCACGGTCTGCCCGAAGCGACCGAAGCCGGCCAGGACGACCAGGTCGCGCTCCGGCGTGCTGTGGAAGCGTTTCAGCAGGTGCTCGCGCACCAGATGACTCGCCGCGAAACCGTGTGCGTTGAAGACCTCGCACTCGCGAGCCACGCTGGATCCGGCGGTTTCGCGCATCAGTCTGAGGTCCGAGACGTGCACCACGATGCGGTTCCTCAGGTTGGGCGCCAAACGCAGGATCTTGGCAGCCGCGTCGAGATTGGCGAAGTCGTCGCCGGTAATGAGCAAGACCCGATGTGCCTTGTCGAGGCGTAGCCCCTCCAGCACTTGGTCGCTCGCGACGTCGCCAGCGACGACCAGGACGCGATGGACGGTCCGGAGCTCGGCCAGCAAGGGGTGGTTCGACTCGCGCTCGACCACGACGATGGTCCGGCGCGGATCGGTCTCGCGCAGTTTGCGCACGTACAGCAGCGTCAATCGGCCGGCGCCACCCAGCACCACGTGATCGGACAGCCCCCTGACCCGTAGAGCCGTGGGGTCGATGAGACGCACGGCCGCCTCGACCAGCGCCGACACGGTGATGAGGGGGGCGAGGAAGTACGCGCTCCAGAGCATCATGCGGGCGGCGGCGGGTCCGCCGTCGGGCGTGCCGATATCGAGACCGCCTAGGACGAACAGGCCGAGCGCGTAGTACGCCCGCTCGAAGATTCCGCTGTCGGTCAGGTCACGTTCGCTGAGGCCGACGCCCATTGCGAGGGCAACGACGGCCATGGCATACACGGCGGCGAAGGCGAGTACACGCCAGAAAAGGGGACGCCAACGGTCGCGGGGCCGTGAAGACATGCGGTGAATGTACCATGAGGTGAGCGGAACTGGCCTAGGAAGTCCAACGTGTCGCGCGTCCCGGAACCCGCTCCCCGTCAGGACGATTTCCCTGTTGAGCCGCTCGTCTTGGGCGGCGCTCGATCATCCGAGGTCCGAGGGGGAGTCCTGTGGGGCCACTCGCCTTGCCAACGACTACGCAGCTCTGGACGAGTGCGCTGGTCCTTCTGCTCGCGGGATGTGAGTCGACGGATGGTTTCACGACGTCGCCTTCGGGCGACATGTGCATCATCCCGACCGCGGACATCCACGAAGGCGGGCCGGGCAAGGATGGCATCCCCGCGCTCACGGACCCGGTTCTGGCGTCGGTGGGAGAGCCGGGCACGGACTACCTGAGGGACGAGGAGCGAGTCATCGGCCTCGTCGCCACCGAGGGACCGGTGGCTGTACCGCTGCAGATTCTCTGGTGGCACGAGATCGTGAACCTGGAGGTCGACGGGCGAGACCTCGCGGTCACGCACTGTCCTCTCACGGGATCGTCCCTCGCCTTCGACCGCGAGCCGTTGGGAGGGGTCGAGTTCGGGGTCTCCGGCCTCCTATACCAGACCAACCTGATCATGTACGACCGGAGCAGCGGCGAGTCGCTCTGGCCGCAGATGAGCCGGGGAGCGAGGTGCGGTCCTCGGGTCGGGTTCGACCTCGCGATGGCTCCAAGCGTCGAGATGACATGGGGCGGCTGGCGCGACCTGTACCCGGACACGAGGGTGATCTCCTCTGCGACCGGTCACGAGCGCGATTACAGGATCTATCCCTACGGCGCGTACGGCGCGATCGACAATCCCAGGCTGCTCTTCCCGTTGACCGCTCCGATCGACGAGCGACGACCTGCCAAGGAGCGCGTGTTGGGTGTGCCGGGTAGCGAGGGAGGCGTGGCCTATCCCTTCGGCGAGCTGGAGTCCACCGGTCCGGTCGCGGCGATCCACCACGAGGCGGATGCGGGCACATACGGCGGCAGGGTCCTGTTCTGGGACGGCGCGAGGGAGGCCGCCGCGGTGTATCAGCGTCAGCTCGATGACGACTATCTGTCGTTCGGGACCTCGGGGGGCTCGATCGTCGATCTGGAGACCGGCAGCGAGTGGCGCATCGACGGCGTCGCGATCTCTGGTCCGCTCGCGGGGCGGGCCTTGGAGCCGGTCGCCGCGGCCTACGTGGCCTACTGGTTCGCCTGGGCGGCGTTCGAGCCGAACACGGTGATCTGGCAGGCCCCCTGAGTCGAGCCGGTCAGCGGAGCCCGCTCGGCGGACCCGCGGCCCACACGCTGGCCACCATCTCGTCCACGAATCCCCGCTCGGACGTGCGCGGGTAGGCCTCCCGGTACGCGCGGGCTTCGACGAACGCCGAGTCTGCCCGTTCGACCGTGTTGCCGTTGAGGCCGTACTCGTAGTTGGCCGGCTCCATGACCATGACGAGAACGTCGTCGAGCCGGGATTCGAGATGCTCGGTCGCGTCCTCGATGTTGCCCGCCCTGAGGTCCTCGAGCACGTCGACGTACACCCGCACGGCATGCGCGTCCGCGCCGACGGCGTTGTCCATCATCATGTCCATGGTGCCGTTCACTGCGGTGAGTCCACCGCCCACGGCGCCCGCGGCGAGAGCGATCCCGATTCCGACGATCCAAAGTGCAGTGCGCAGCATGGTCCTCTCCCCGGTGAGTCCGGCCGAATCCTACGGCAAGCGGACCCGACGAGCCATGCAGGTGTCCCGCGCGCTCCGGCGTCGTCGTGTGGCGAAGCGCCTGGCATTCATGTGAGGCGCTCGCGCGCGTCGTCGGCGAGCTCGGGGTCGGTGAGTCGATGCTCGATGAGGTGGATCGCCTGATCGAGGATCGCGGGAAGGACGTGGCCAGCGCGGCGGACCTGTGACCCACCTGGACACGTCGTTCCTGGTGGATCTCCTACGCGAGGCTCGACGCGGTGAGGGCGGGCGTGCGCACGCGCTGCTCGAGAACTTGGCGGACGAGCACTTCGCCGTGAGTGTCCACGTGGCCTGCGAGCTGCACGCGGGTGCGGAGCTCGCGGATCAGCCGGAGAGGGAGCGCGGCCGTGTCGAGGCGCTTCTGGCTGCCCTGGAGGTCGTGGTCCCCGACGATCGATTCCCGTCCGAGTACGGCGCCACGTTGGCCGAGCTACGCAGGCGCGGCCAGACGATCCCGACGATGGACCTACTCATTGCCACGTCGGCCCTGCGGCACGGGGCGACTCTGGTCACCCGTAACGCGCGCGACTTCGACCGGGTACCCGGCCTGATCGTGAAGGGCTACTAGACCACACGCAGCCCGAACGGTCGGTATCCGGAAGCCTGCCTACGCCCTCGGCCAGCGGGCCGGCGCGTCGTCGCGAACTGGAATGCGAACCGGGCCGACCGGGAGATAGCCCGAACGCGCTACGACGTGGCGGGTGCGGTCCAGGTGGACCAGCAGCTGCATGATGGCCAGTGCCGCCAGGCCGACGACCAGCACGAGGTCGTGAGGTGCCATGAGTTCCTCCTCTTCGTCTGTTGCTGTCGACGGGATGAGCACGAGTCGTGCCAGCCCGGCCGTCCGGTTCGGCCCACCCCTTGGGACACGGAGAGGGATCCCCTTGGAACCTTCGAAGAGCCAGTGCCGTAGGCTATGTAGAAAACTACAAACACCGTCCATCGAATGGGGAAGGCCCATGGGCGATGTACGCATGACGCAGGTGACGGCCCTCGTGCTGCGGGCAATCAGTGCCGGACACCGGTACGGCTTCGACGTCATGGAGGCGGTCGGCCTCCCGAGCGGGACCGTGTATCCGGCGCTCCGTCGTCTCGACAAGGGCGGACTGCTCTCGGCTCATTGGGAGCCGGCTAGCGAGGCGCACGCAGACCGGCGTCCCCGCCGCCGGATCTACGAGCTCACGGGTGTCGGGCGCGCCGCTCTTCCCCAGGCCGAGGCCAAGCTCGCGGAGGCTCGCGAGCGCCTCAGTGCGCTCGCGCCGATCCGCAGCGAGAGGCCCTAGGCGACTGAGCGTCAGCTCGACCGCGGTGTCTTATTGGCGCACGCCGCCGGGGCCCCGCTTCGCGCCACCGCGGTGATCCAGCGCTCGAAGAGTGTCGAGATCCGCG
The DNA here is from genome assembly GCA_024638325.1 of Gemmatimonadota bacterium. Taxonomy (GTDB): domain Bacteria; phylum Gemmatimonadota; class Gemmatimonadetes; order Longimicrobiales; family Gaopeijiaceae; genus UBA2982. Next base: position 13,037 of record JAHEKM010000045.1, read on the forward strand.
TCCGGATCGATGTGCCCTTCGTCATTTGAGTACCCTCGTCCAGTTGGGTCTTCCATCGCTCGAATGACGAACGCTACAACTTCAAGTACGCTTGAAGTCAATGGGGAGGTAGGGTTTTTGATCTCGGCCGGCCGTGCGCCCATGTTTGGTGGGTGAGGCGCCGACGAGATCGGCACGCCTCGCTCCTGGAGCGCTGGCAGAATGGTATTGCACTCGCCTCGAAAGCGAGCGCCCGAAAGGGCTTGGGGGTTCGAATCCCTCGCGCTCCGCTGGAAGCCCCCCGGCCAAACCGGCCGGGGGCTTTCTTTCATCTCACCCAGTCAGCCGCGTCACCAACTCCTGGATCACGGCGTCCGCCCGGGCCTCGATCTCTTCCCTGGTCTGATCCTGGATCGGGTGCGGAACGAAGACCGCCTCCAGATCCTGGCGACCGAGCCTGCTCGCCTGGACGCGAGCCGCCGTGCGGAACTCCTCCGTCGCCACCGGGACGGCGGGGATTCCGAACTCCTCGATCCGAGCGCTGTCGTGCAAACTGCACGTTGTGCAGGATCCTCAGTCGGCCAGCGCCTCGATCACACCGTCGACGAAGCGGAGGCCCTCCAAAACCTCGGTCGGGGCCGGCTTGGTATAGGTCGGCTTGGACATACGCACGACCTTCGCGACGCCGTGCTCGCGGAACAGGATCTGCTCGAGACGGTCCAGGAAGACGCTCCCGCCCGGCTTGCTGATGTCCAGGAGGCCGATGGTCTTGTCGGCCAGGGTCTCGAGCCGCGGCGCCGGCTCGCGCGCGTCGGGCGCGGCCTCGGCGAGGGGGTTCACCAACGTCGTCATCGCTGCTCCTTGGAGGGGCCGGTCTCCTACCAGCGCACCGGATAGCTCAAGATCTGCGAGCCCCGGGGCCCCGAGAGCCACCCCCCGATCACCCCGGAGAATTTGCCTGCCGTGCCACCGGCCACGACGAGGAGAATCTGTGACGGGGTCGTGAACTTACGATAGTGCGGCTCGCCATCGATCAGAATTTCCTCGTAGCTGTCGGCGAGCTGCGTGCCCTCGGTGCCCTCGTGGGCAAAGGCCCTTAGCGGGACGCCCGTGTTCTCAAAGAGGAAGTCCCGGGCAGCCTCCTTGGAGAAGCCGTCGGCCGCGATGGTGGCGGCGTGCTCCGGGCAGATGACGACGACGGCCTCGGCCCGTCCGCAGCTCCGCCAGCTCCACACCGTCGCGAGCGTGGCGGCGATGGTCCGAAGCACGCCCGCGGCGGTGCGCGCCGTGTGCTCGCTCACCACGCTGAGGCCCGCCCCTGCGAACAGCGTCACGGCGCTGTCGTCGACATCGTATCCGCGATCCGCGTGCAGCGGCCCCCAGGGGCTCTCCCGGTGGTTCTCCGCGATGCAGTACGAGAACCGACCGGGGCTCGCGAGCGTCGCCATGTCGATCTCGCCCGGGCGAGCACCGCCGACGTTGGTCATGACGAGCTGCAGCGCCCGGCCGACGGTGCTGTTGGCGCGGGCCGTGTTGCCGAACACCCCGGCTCCGCTCACGAAGCCGAGTCGGTCGGCCGCCGGCCCGCTGACGATGGTGAGCGGTGTCGCCGAGTGCGTGGTCGCCTGAACGCCGTGCAGGTTGAAGCGCTCGTCGCATACGGCGCGAACCACGGGTACGAGGACCTCCATATACTCCGGTCTGCACCCGGCCATCACCGCGTTCGCGGCGACCTTCTCGACCGTCGCCTCACCGTAGCACGGGGGCACCAGGCCGAGCACGCGCTCCGGTGGCAACGGGACCTCTGCCAGGTATGCGTCCACCAGCTCGACGGTCGGCGGCACCACAGGCAGGAACGGCGAGAAGCCGGCGCTCATGCAGTACTCGTACGGGTCCACGCCCCCGGGGACCTCGACGCGCGAAGCCCGCGCACCGGTCTCGGGCATCAGGTCGATCGGCGCGGGCCCCCGAGCGGTGGCACCGTCGACTCGCGGCTCGATATGGCGTGAGGAGCATCCGGGCTTGATGTCGGGCGCTCCGTCGTTCGGCTCCGCGATGAGCCTGGCCGGCAGGCCCGCCTCGGTGAGCATGGCCTCGGCGAGCGCGTTGAGCTCTGCCTTGTCGAAGCCGACGCTCGAGCGCCGCACCCGTCCGTCGGCTCCGATGAGAAACCACGCGGGCACGCTCGGCGGATCGAGCGACACGGACACGGCCAGCTCGCCGTCGAGCAGCACGGGGAAGGACACCTCGTACCGGTCGACCAGGGCCTGCGTCTCCATCGCGGAGTCCTGGGAGACGCCCACGACCCGGCGCGAGTCCGGGCCGAGGCTCTCGGACAACCGCTTCAGGTACGGCATCGCGAGCCGGCAGGTCGGGCAGTCGGCCTCGAACAGGACCAGGAGCACGGAGCCCTCGAAGATGGCGTCCCGAAGGACCCACTCACGACCGTCGAGTCGAGTGAGCGAGAAGGGGACCACGGGGTCCGACGGACCGAGCATGGTCTCACAGCCCCAGTGTGAACGTCCGAGAGTACTTCACGAGCAACGTGCGAGCCTGGCTCAACGGAGGCCTGGGGCTCAGCATGTCGCGGTCCGAGTTGAGCGACTCGTTCCAGACGAGGTACAGGTCCGTCCCCTCGGTCGGGTTGTAGCGGAAGCGGACGTTCCAGCCCACTACGTCGTCCGCGCTGTTGTACTGGACGAACGCCGACGCCGAGGTGGCGGTCGAGAACGTGAACTCCGTCCGGAGCCGCCCGAGGTGGGACGTGAAGCGCTGGTCGCGCGTGTCGAAGTCGATACGGTTGAGCTCGTACGTACCGCTCAGGCGCAGATGCCGTGACAGCGACCACGTCGGCGAGAACGACGCACTCACCCGGGTGCCGTCGTAGAACTGGCCGGCCGTGAGATTGAGGCTCGGACGGAAGAGTGCCCCATTGGGGCCGTTGTAGCCGGCGCTGGCGTCGAAGAACCAGTACGAGCCAACGGGGACCGCGGCGGTCGACGAGAGGTTGAATGGTGCCACGAGGTCCTCGTAGTTCGCGCTCCCATTCACGTTCAGGCTGTGCCCGCTGCGCGTCTCGAGCTGCCCCCGGAGCCCCACCGAGCTCGACTCCACGGCCGAGAAGTCGGGGTCGCGGGTGTACACCTGTGTCACCGTGTTGACCGAGTACGAGTTGAGCGCCGAGCCCACGCCCGGCCGCCAACCGTAGCCTAGGCTGCCGCCGGTCGCGATATAGCCGCGCCGCCGGAGAAAGCCCATGCCCGGCTCGAAGACGTCGCCGGCCCGCTGGATGCCACCCTGATAGGTCGGCCCGTCGTTGCCGCGCCTCTGCCACTGTACGCTCACGAGACTTCGATCCAGCACGTCGGGTCCGGACGGGTCCGTGTCGTCGAAGCTCTGGGCCCAGTTGAGGAGCAGGAAGTCCTGCCCGAAGAGCCGCGTCGACGCGTCCGCGCCGTAGACTACGTTGTAGCTGCCGTCGTTCCCGATGCGGCTCGTCACGATGCCGCCCACGTACGAGAACTGATTGATGACGCGTCGGCGCAGACGCAGGACGCCCAGGTTCTCGCCAGGCGCACCCTCGTGGTCGTCCGTCTGCATGTCGATGAAGCCGACGTCCCACTCACCGACCCTTCCGACGACGCGGGCTCCGCCGAAGATGCGGACCGGCTCACGGTTCACGAGCCCGATCCTGCGTGAGAAGAAGAGTCGCTCGGGTCCGCCGAGGGGTACCTCGAAGACGGCGGCGCGCTCCTGGAAGAAGCGTCGCTTCTCCGGGAAGAAGAGCGAGAAGCGCGTGAGGTTCACCTGCTGGTCGTCGGCCTCGACCTGAGCGAAGTCCGTGTTGATGCTGACGTCGAGGTTCAGGTTCCGGGTGATGCCGTAGCGGGCGTCGAGTCCGACCTCGCCTACCCAGGTGGTGTCGCGGACATAGCTCGTGCCTGCGCTGTTCAGGCCGCTTTCGTACCCACCCCCGCCGAGTCCGTACGGGGTGAGGTAGAGGGGCTGCGTGGGCGAGACGCCGCGCATGATCATCTTCCGCATCTGCGACGCCTTGGCGAGGCTCGACGGGCCCCAGTTCGGCGGCACCGCCGGATGCACGGTGGTCTCGTTCTTCCGCACGATCGAGCGCACGAGGATGAAGCCCATCACGACCTGATCATCGACGACCTGGAAACCGAGACTGGAGAACGGAATGCGGATCTCGCCCGACCAGCCGTACTCCGTCATGGTACCCGCCGCGTCCCAGAAGGCGTTCCAGTCGAAGTTCGGCATGCCCGTCGCGTCGTTGGCGAAGGCCCAGTCCGTGCGCACGCCGGCGGGCGTGGTGTTGAAGAGGAGCCCGTTCTCCTCGTCGTTGTACGTGTCGAGCCGGATACCGCACGCGTCGGTGTTGAACGTGCTGATGTCGCGCTCGAGCGTCGTGACGCGCACCCCGGTCGGGTCCGAGTCGTAGGCCCGGCACGCCATGTACAGGTAGTCGTCGTCGTGCGCGACGAGGAACACCGTGCGCTCCGTGGGCTCCGCGCCGAAGTCGGGGAGCCACATCACTCCCTCGATCTGCGCCGCGCCCGCCCACTCGGCGTCGTCCACCACGCCGTCGAGCTCGATCGGCTGGGCGAGCCGGGGAAGGTCGAGTGGGGGCTCGCCGCCGGGACCGTCGCGGAACTGCTGGGCGGCGACCGGCGTTGCGACCGTCAGCCAGGCGAAGAGAACGAAGATGACGTTCGTACGTAGTCCTACGTGCATGTGGAGCGTGGGGGAGGGTGAGATAGGGCGAGATGCCTTAGTCTATGGTCAACGACACGTTGTCCCACGTACGTGCTGGAGGACGTATGGCGTTGTATTCGAGTTGGGGTAGGCTGCGGTGAACTGTCCGAACTGCGGGGCCACGATGGAGCATCGCGCGCTCGAGGGGAAGCTCGGCGCCGACATCGAGGTCGACATCTGCTTCGCGTGCCACGTGCTGTGGCTCGACAAGCGCGAAAGCCTGCAGCTGTCGGCAGGCGGAACGCTCGACCTGTTCCGAGCGCTGAACGACCACCGAGACGATGCCCGGCATACCCTCGGGGGGTCGAGTCCGTGTCCCCGGTGTGGGGTCCGGCTCAAGCTCACCAGCGACATCGGCAAGGGTGGTCGCTTCTCGTACTACAAGTGCGGCACGCACGGCAGGCTCACGCCGTTCTCCGAGTTCCTCAGGGAGAAGGAGTTCGTGCGGAATCTCAACCCGATGGAGCAGGAGCGACTCAAGGCGGAGGTGAAGCAGGTTCAGTGCTCGAGCTGCGGCGCGCCTGTTGAGCTCAGCAAGGGATTCGCGTGCACGCACTGCGGCTCTCCGCTCACCGTGCTCGACGCCGAGGCCGTCGACCGGACGTTGAGGGAGCTCCACCAGGCGGACGCCGAGCGTAAGTCGGTCTCGCCGGAAGCGGCCGAAGCACGCGCGCGTGCCCTGGCCGCCATGGAAAACGTGCGACGGGAACGACCCGACCCCTACGAGCGAGGGTCGTTCAACATCACCATCGGTGGATCCGGAGCGCAGAACGCCGGGGCGGACCTACTGTCGAGCTCCATCAACATGCTGCTGAAGGTGCTGGGCTAGGGGCTCTCGCCCCTTCGCCGCTCGACTAGGCGCCCGGCAGGGTGCTCTCCCACGAGATCATCCGCTGGATGTGCTCGGGTGTGGGGAGTCGTCCCATGCCGCCGCCGATGTTGTCGACCATATGCTCGGGGTCGCCGGTGCCGGGGCACGCGACGGTCACGGCTGGGTGGGCCACGACGAACTTGAGCATGAACTGAGCCCACGTGCTTGCGTCGAATTCCGCGGCCCAAGAGGGCAAAGCGCGGTCCCCGATGCGGGACCACATGCGGGATCGCCCGAAGGGCAGGTACACGAGGACGCCGATGCCCTCGTCCCGCGCCGCAGGGAAGATGCGCTCCTCGGCCACGCGGTTGTCGATGGCGTAGTCGATGCCGATAAAGTCGATGGGGTACTCGCGCATGACCCGCTCGAGCTCGTCGTACTGGCCCTCACTCGTGGTCGTGATGCCGATGTAGCGGATGCGGCCTTCCTGCTTGTACTCCTGCAGGACGCCAAGCTGGGTCGGCGGGTCGCCCATGTTGTGGACCTGGTTCAGGTCGATGACCTCCCGACGCAGCCGCTCGAAGGACCGCTCGATCTGCGCGCGGACGTCGGCCTCAGCGACCGAGCCGCCGCCCCTGCCCGCTACGTTGACCTTGGTCGCCCAGAAGATGTCGTCGCCGAAACCGTCTTCCTCGGCCCACTGTCCTGACAGCTCCTCAGAGCCGCCTCCTCCGTAACCCGCCGCCGTGTCCCAGAGCCGTCCGCGCCCACCCTCGGCCAGTGCGTGCAAGACCGCCCGGTGGTCCGCGAGCTCCTCGGGGCTCGCGTTCCGCGAGATCCAGCGTCCCCCGAGTCCGATGACGGGAATCTGCTCGCCGGTCGACGGAATGGGCTTGGTGATCTCCCCCGCTTGGAGTGCGGCAAGGAGGCGCGGGTTCAG
>JAHEKM010000168.1:0-4369 GCA_024638325.1 Gemmatimonadota bacterium
TCGGTGACCGACACCGTGAGCTCCTGACCGTCGCGCGTGAAGTCGACGGCGACGTCCCTCATGTAGTGGGGAAGGCGCCAACGGTCGATCGCGTGCTGGCGGGCCTCGGGGGTCGAGGTGTCCACCATGAAGGGATAGAACGCGGCCTTCGGGAGCGGCTTCCCGGGCTCGACCATCGGCGGCACCACGATCGCCAGGACGACTTCGTCGTAGGCGCCCACCATGCTCTCGCTGAATCGAAAGGCAGTGATGGCGAGGATGCTCCGCTCGTGCTGCACTTCGAGCGGCTGGAGGTGGGGCGGTAAGAGTCTTCGGGCATCCGACGTGGGCATTTCGAAGTAGCCGCCCGCGCAGAGGTCGTACCCGTAGTAAGTGTTCTCTGGTGCGTTCATGTCCGAAGTCGTCTTGATGATCGTGAACGGGTCCGGTTAGCCTTCCATCCCGTGCCGGATCCACGGTGGCGCCCATCCCCAGCCCCATCCACAGGAGTCGCGAGTCGTGAAGCTGCGCGCGTACCTCGCGCTTCTCGTCCTCTGCGCCGGACTTCTCGTTGCCGACGTCGTGCAGAGGACGGTCATCACCGCATGGATCAAGCTACGGCCATCGCGACGCATTCACGTGCTCGGCCGGTGGATAGACCTCATGGCGAGGTTCGTCATGGGATGCGTGAGTCGGCTCGGCGGGGCCCGCTTGCAGCAGCCGCCGCGCGTCGTCCCGACGGGTCCCGGCATCCTGATCGTGATGAACCACCAATCGCTGATGGATATCCCCCTGGTGGTCCGGACAATGGAAAGGGGGTATCCCCGCATCGTGACGCGCGCGCGCTACCACCGCTTCATTCCGCTAATCTCGCACATGATCAGGCTCTATCAATACCCGGTGGTCGACCCCACGGCAAACCCGAAAGAACTGGTCCGAAGTGTGCGCTCGATGGCCGCAGCGGGGCGTGCGTCGGACGTCCCGATCGCCATCTTCCCGGAGGGGACACGCACGAAGGACGGCGAGATCGGGAGCTTCAAGAAAAGGGGGCTCACCAACCTGCTCGCGCAGCGACCCTGGACCGTCTACGTCTTCGTCGCCGACGGCTACTGGCGCACGGCGAAGTTCAAGGACCTCCTCTCGGGCATGGGCCACATCGACGGGAGGGTCGCGCATGTCGACACCCTCGAGTGGATCGACTCCACGGCCGATCCTGGCGAGTTCGTGGAGGCGCTGCATGCCCGTCTCGTCGAAGGGCTCGCAGAGCTACGCGGAGAGGCTGTCGAGGCGTGACCCGGGTCACGGCGCCGTGAACATGCCCTCCATCAGCCGGTGGCCGGAGGCGACCGATCTCGCCAAGCGCCTCGTCGGGGACGGTGGTCGCGAGGTCCGCGCGGTCGTCATGTATGGGTCGCGGCTACTCCAGACTGCACCGGACGAACACAGCGCGCACGACTTCATCGTCGTCGTCGCAGGGTACCGCGCGTTCTACCAGGGACTGGCGCAGGCCGCGGTCCTTCACCGTCCGGTCGGGCTCGTTACGCTGCTGGCCGGCGTGCTTCCACCCAACGCGATCGCATACGCGCCGGACGACGGACGGGCTGGACTCGCGAAATGCCTCGTCGTGAGCAAGGCGGATCTCGAGCGCGCTCTCAGCGCCGAGCCTCCCGACCACTTTCTGCTCGGGCGGATGGTGCAACGGCTCGGCGTGCTTTGGTCGGCGGACGAGGCCGAAGAGGCGTGGCTGCGACGCCAAATAACAGGAGCCCATGCGCGGGTCCTGGAGTGGATGGCGCCGTACCTCGAAGAACCCGTGGATGCGGAGCGACTCGGTCGCCGCCTTCTCGAGGTCTGCTACCGGGGTGAGCTCCGACCGGAGTCGCGTGGTCGTCCGGACCGGATCTTCGACGCGCAGGTCGACCATTTCACCCAGGCGCTCGGGCCCGTCCTGGAGCGTGCCGAAGCCGAGGGTCTCGTCCGCAAGGAGGGCGGACGCTACGCTCTGGTCGCCGCGGTCCAGCCATCGGTCGCGCGACGCTGGAGGCGGCACTTCCGGCGGTCGAAAGCGCGCTCCACACTGCGCTGGTTGAAGCACGTGATGACGTACGCGAACTGGCTCCCCTACGTCGTTCGCAAAGTCGAGCGGCACACGGGCCGCACCATTCACCTCACCGTCCTGGAGCGGAGGCTTCCCGTCATCTTCCTATGGCCGCGCGTCATCCATGTGCTCACGACGCGCCCGACCGAGGAGCGGCCGGTGCCGGCCGAGGACGAGGCACGCAGCGGCACGGACTCCCGATGAGGACGGACATGGCGGTACTCACAGCCGTCCTCGGCGCCGCTCTCCTGTCGATGCCGCTCTACGCGATGACCGCACACGGCCGGACCGATCCTCACGAGAGCGCCGAGCGGGGCGGCTTTGCGCTCGGCCCCTTCCTGCGGAGCTGGTTCTACTGGTTCGTGTATCCGATCGAGCGGCCGAGTCTGGCGATGGGCCTGTCTCCCACCGTCTTCAATGTCGGCGGTGTTCTGTGCGGGGTCGCGGCCGGTGCCTGTTTCGCGACCGGCCGTCTCAACCTCGGTGGGTGGCTGGTGCTGCTCGGGGGCATCGCTGACGTGCTCGATGGCAGGGTAGCACGTGGGAGAGGCTTGGCGAGCGATACTGGCGCGTTTCTCGACTCCACCCTCGACCGCTTCGCCGAGGTCGGTGCCTTCGTCGGTCTTGCGGTGCTCTTCCGCGACTCCGGCACCCAGGTCGCGGTGGTCGTCATCGCGCTGGGCGGCTCACTCCTCGTCAGCTATGCCCGAGCCCGAGGCGAGAGCCTAGGCGTTGTCGCCAAGGTCGGTGTCATGCAGCGCGCGGAGCGACTCCTGCTGGTCGGCTTCGGGGGAGTGTTCGATCCGGCGGTCACCGCGTGGCGAGGGTGGCCGGAAGGTATGCTGCTCTTTTGGCTGCTGGCACTCGTCGCGGTCGGAACGATCGGGACGGCGATCTACCGAACGGTGTGGATCGCGAAGCGACTGGGTTGACGGCGCTCGCTCCACCGCCTCATCGGACCACGTGGGCACGACGACGCTCCGTTTGTTCCGACCACCGTTCCGCTCTAATATGCTCAGACTCGTCACACCCGCAGTCGTGAGGCATGTCATGCTCCGAGTCACGCGCACCTTTGGGCTGATCCTGGCGCTCGCTGCGCTCGCCGCCCTCCCCGCCGCCGCCCAAGACAGTGTCGCAGGCAAGTGGATCCTCACGTCACAGTCACCCGAAACCGGCTCGATCTCCTCGGAGTTCGTCTTCGAGCAGAACGGGACCGAGGTCACCGGGACCGCCTCCATCGACATCGTCGAGGCGGCGGAGATCAGCGATGGACTCTACGAGGACAATGTCCTGTCCTTCCTACTCCACGTGAGCATCGAGGGGCAGTACTTCACCGCGGAGGTGGAGGCCGACGTCGACGGTGACGAAATGACAGGCGAGTTCTACGTACCCGACATGGGTCAGGGTATCCCCTTCTCCGGTCGCCGCGCCGCGAACTGACCTCGGTCGAGCGGTCCCCGCGGGGGCCAACATTCGGCGTGAAGAACGAAGCCCCACACGGTTGACGTGTGGGGCTCGGGGAGCTCCGGCGACAGGACTCGAACCTGTGACCCGCTGGTTAACAGCCAGCTGCTCTACCAACTGAGCTACGCCGGACCGGCACCGTCAGGAGCGCGGTGGGGCATAAATAAGGTTCGGCTGAAGTGGGGTGTCAACCAGCCGCCCCACGCATCAGCCGACCGGCGCGCTCGGCCTTCGACAAGATACTCCAGAGGGCGGGCCCCACGTCATGAGCCCGCTGCCAGAGCTCGGCGTGGCGCTCTGCAGCGAGGCGCGCCGCGTCCTCGAAGTGCAGCGCGGTGAGGGCCGGACCGCGGTGAGGGTAGGGGCGCTCGAACCAGTGGAATCCGGCCACGACCGCTCGGGGCCCCGTCTCATCGGAGAACACCGTGAAGTCCGGTGACCAGCCGCCGAGGGGTGCCGAGCGAACCTCGAGCCGCTCGGACTCGAGCAGTTTCCGGAGAAGCGGCACTCGGGGGGAGCGCCGCGGGTCGGCCTGGATGAGCCGCGCCTCGGAATCCAGGGTGAGCGCGTTGAGCTCGGCGATGAGGACCCGGAAGTGTTCGACCCGCTCGACCTCTCCGGCGTCGAGATCGAGAGTGCTGATCCGGACGCGAGTGACCGCCGTCGCGATCTCCGTCGAGCCACCCGCCAGGGTGCCGAAGATGGCACGGAAGTCTGGCCGGGTTCGCTCGTCGATGAGAACGGCTGGGGCGGGTGCCAGACCGGGCTGAAGTGGTAGCATCTGCGTCCGGGAAGACGGGAGAACGACCGACACGCCGCGCCACGCTG
>JAHEKM010000168.1:4379-4789 GCA_024638325.1 Gemmatimonadota bacterium
GGGGCGTGAGGATGGCTCGACGGGACGCTCGGTGCGGCGCGGCCGGGCTCGCTCGCGCGAGCGCCGCCCCCTCACCAGAAGCGCGCCCGGTCCGCCCACGCATCGGCCTCGACGTCGATGTCGAGCTCGGTCTGGTGACGCCCCGGCTCGGGAACCTCGTGGCAGCGTCGGCAGCGTGCCTCGTACGTCTCCGAGCCGCCCACCTGGATGATGGGTCCCTCCGCCGGGGCCGGCTCTCCTGCGATGAGCCGTTGGTTACGGGTGGCCGGGTCGCCACACCGCACACAGGTCGCTTGAAGCTTGTCGACCACCTCTGCGATCGCCATGAGCTCGCCCATCGACCCGAACGGCTCGCCCCTGAAGTCCATGTCGGTACCTGCGACGATCACCCGCACGCGGCGGTCCGCGAG
>JAHEKM010000046.1 GCA_024638325.1 Gemmatimonadota bacterium
CGAATACGGCGGGCGACAGCGTGATCCGAGCCACGGGGTTGGTCCGCGAGTATGGGCCGGTGGTCGCGGTGGCGGGCGTCGACCTTTCCCTCGGGGAGGGTGAGTTCCTCGTGATCTTCGGGCCGAACGGGGCAGGGAAGTCCTCGCTTCTCGGCATGCTTGGCGGCGCGATGCGTCCGACCCGCGGGAGCGTGAGCGTCCGCGGCGTGCCGCTCGACTTCGGCGAGGAGTCCTGGAGGCGCCGCATCGGCGTGGTGTCGCACCAGGGGTTCCTCTACAGTCACCTGACGTGTGAGGAGAACCTCCGGTTCTACGGGAGCCTCTTCGGCCTCGAGGACCTAGCGGAGCGGATTCCCGAACGGCTGGCGCGAGTGGGACTGACTGATCGGGCCGGTTTCCTGGTGCGACAGCTCTCCCACGGGATGCGGCAGCGGCTGGCCTTGGCGCGCGCGCTCCTCCACGACCCCGATGTCGTGCTGCTGGACGAACCGTACACCGGCTTGGATCCGTCGGCGGCCGCGGTCCTGCGGGACGTGTTACGGGAGCTCCGAGACGGGCGCCGCACGGTCGTCATGGTGACGCACAACCTGAGCGAGGGACTCGAGCTCGCGACGAGGGTCGCCATTCAGGTTTCGGGCCGCATCGCGTGGGAGGGCTCTGCGGGCGAGATCGAGCGTGGCGGCTTCGAGGCGTTCTACCACGAGGTCGTGGAGGGGCGCACGTGAGCCTCTACCTGAGGCAGGTCCGCGCCATCGTGTGGAAGGACCTCCTGCTCGAGCTGAGGACCAGGGAGCGCATCGCGGCGATGGCTGCGTTCGCCGTGCTGGCCGGGGTGCTCTTCAACTATGCGTTGGACACGGCCAGGGTCGCGCCGCAGGACGTCGCGGCGGGCCTGGTGTGGATGACCATCGTCTTCGGTGGCCTCCTGGGCGTCGGGCGGACCTTCTATCTGGAGGCCCAGGACGGCGCCATGCAGGGCGTTCTCATGTCTCCCGCCCCCAAGGACGCCGTGTATCTGGGCAAGACGCTGGCGAACTTCGCCCTCCTCTTCCCGGTGGCCCTCCTGGTCTTGCTCGTCTTCACGCTCTTCTTCGGCCTCGACCTCGGGTCGAGCCCGTCGATCCTCGTTCTCGCCCTCGCGCTGGGCGCGCTGGGGTTCGTGGCGCTCGCGACGCTCTTTGCGGCGGTCTCGACCGGCACGCACATGGGTGAGACACTGTTGCCGATTCTGGTCTTCCCACTTCTCGTACCGATGGTGATCTACGGAGTGGGAGCGACCGGCCGGATCCTCATAGGACGACCCGTGTCCGAGGTGGCCGGCAACGTCCGCATGTTGGGGGCCTTCGCGCTCGTCGCGCTGGCCGCAGGCGCCATTTTCTTTCGATTCGTGGTGGAGGACTGATGGAGATTTCCGGGATGCGCAAAGCGGGGACCGCGCTGACCGTCGTCGGCTTGGCGGGTTTGGCGCTGGTCTATTGGCTCTCGTTCTTCTGGGTCTCTACGGAGCTCAGCCAGGGCGTCGCGCAGAGGATCTTCTACGTGCACGTCCCGGCGGCGTGGACAGCCTTTCTCGCATTCGGTATCTCCGCGCTCTGCAGCGCGATGTACCTTTGGCTCCGGGACGAGCGTTTCGACCAAGCCGCGCTCAGCGCCGCCGAGGGCGGAATGTTCTTCGCGACCATCATGCTCACGACGGGTCCCCTCTGGGGCCGCATCGCCTGGGGCACGTACTGGACGTGGGAGCCCCGCCTCACGCTCACCCTGCTGCTCTGGTTCATCTTCCTCGGCTACTTCATGGTGCGCAGCTCCACGGAGAATCCCGAGAAGGGGAAGCGCTTCGCCGCCGTCGTCGCCATCGTCGGGGCGCTAGACATCCCGTTCATTCACGTGAGCGTGCTCTGGTTCCGTTCGCTCCATCCGCAGCCGGTGGTGATACGGCCCGACAGCGGGCCCTCGCTACCCGGTGACATGCTGACCCTCCTACTCACCAGCCTCGGGGTCTTCACGCTCCTCTTCGCCGGGCTCTTCGTTTTGCGCTACGCGCTCGAGGGCCTGAGGCGAGAACTCGATGTACGCGCCCGCGGCGCGGCTGCCTGAACCGGTGATTCCATGAACAAGCTCAAGACCGTGATGTCCGCCTTCCTCACTCCGCCCCTGTTGGCCCTGTCGGCCTCGGCCGCGGCCGCGCAGGAAATGCCTGGTGCGGCGATGGCCGAGCAGAGCCTCAGGCCCTATTGGCACGTGTTCATCGCGTATGCGATTGCGATCCTGCTGGTGCTCGGCTGGGTGCTCTCCATCGGCAAGAGACTCAAGGACGTCGAGGAGCGGCTCGGCCAGTAGGCTCCGCTCGATGATCCCTCCCATCCGTCGCGCCGGCGTGCTTGGCGCGGTCTTGTTCGTCCTGTGGCCGGCGGTCTCACCGGCGTTGGCCCAGCAGACCCCGTCGATGCCGAGCACGCTGCGCTACGGCTCGGGGCTGCTCGACATTCCGGTCTCCAGCGTGCTCCCGCACCTTCAGATCCAGGGGACGTTTTCCGGCTTCTTCGTCGATCTCGACCGCAGCGCCGTCGTCGACGCCAACGGGGTCACGACGGGATTCGGACCGGGCGTGCAGGACTTCTTCTCCGACGCCTCGCTGGCTGTCGGCCTCTTCGACCGCGTCGAGACCGGTCTCTCGTTTCAGCAGTTCGGGGGAGACTCGGACGGCGGGGACGTGTGGGGCTTGTTCGGGCGGGTGCGCATCTGGGAGCCCATCGACCAGGGGATCGGTCTCGCGGCAGGCGCGCGCTACGTGACGAGCCCGGACTTCGGGGGCGCCTCGGGACACTTCCCGGCCCGCCTCGGTTTCGCCGACAATCGCTTCGGGGAGGCGCTCACGGGCGGCACCAACCTGTCCATGTACGGCGTCGCGACCGCCTACCTGAGGGGCTTCGACGCCGGCGGGCGCATTTGGCGGAACGACATGACGTTCACCCTCGGTTACGGCGGAGGGATGTTCAGGGAAGGGGGTCGCCTGGGTTTCTACGGCCCCGGCCACTCGAACGGGTGGTTCTACGGTACTTCGGTCCACTTCGACACCGGGGAGTCGACGCTCCTCAGCGTCATGGCCGAGCACAACGGCTTCGACGTGAACGTCGGGCTCCAGTTCGACTGGGACGGGCTCCGGCTCGGCGCCCACTGGCTGGCCTCGAACCACGGCGCGCCCACGGGCGGGTACGCGTCAGAGTACCAGAAGCCCAAGTTCGGCTTCCTGGCGTCGGTCAGGGTCTGTCCGACACGGCGCGGTTTCCGGTGCCGGCCCACGAACATGAGGCGCACCGAGCCGGACACCATCGTCATTCCGGCGCCTCCTCCCGACACCGTGATCGTCGACCTGGGCACCGCGCCTCCGCTGCCGCAGGGCGAGCCCGAGACGCTGTGCCTTTCGACCGGGCGCAACGTGGACGTCACGCTCACCGCCGCGGGAGACACACTGGTCGGTCCGCAGCGGGTCTCGCTCTCCTCGCTCCGCCCGGTGGTGGACTTCGCGGGCGGGTACGCAGGAGGGGCGTTCTGGTTCGAGGTGGGCGACCCGATCGTCTTCGAGAATCTCACCTTCGGCAAGTCACCCGACGCCTTCCAGGTCGACTGCGACCAGATTCTTCGGGTCGGCGTGTACGAGGGGGTACCCGTATTCGCGGACCGGGCTGCGGAGCGGCCGTTGGTGATGGTCTTCATTCCCGTCCGGCCGGGCGTCTGGCAGCGCTACGAGCGCGGACTGAACTGACCTGCGAAGCGGGTGGTCAGTGACGCCCGTTGCCGTTGCCGTTGCCGTAGTCGCGCGCGATCTGTGCTTCCATCACGCGATTGCTCGCGTTGAGCACGGCCTTCACGGCCGCGTTGGGCAGCTCGTCTTCGGATTCGCATGGCGCGGCGCCGAGCAACCTCAGTCGCTCGCCCTGCGCCGCCCCGTTGATACGGGCCACGACCACCCATCCGTCGAAGGCCCGAACGGCCTTCACGCCGACCACCTCCAGGCTGAGGCCGTTGCCCTTGTCGACCTCGGTCGAAGCGAGGGTCGCGGTCAGGGCGGCCTGGGATGCGGCCTTCAGGACGCCCTGAGGCGTCTCGAGACACTGAACCGATCCCGCGTACGTCTGACCGCCCCACTCCAACCGAACCGAGACCATACCCGAACCGTCCGGAGTGACCTCGTGGTCGAGACCGTCGAAACGCAGGCGGGAGCGAACGTTGGTTGGCGTGTTCATTCGTTCCCGGCGTTGGGCCTGGGGGGGTACTCAAAAACTGGATTGTCCCAGGTGTCGAAGGCAAGTGTAACGCCGCTCTGACTGCAGGATTCATACCCGTTCGGGACGTGTCGGCGGGCCAACAGTGGTCCCATCGAGTCATTCCGGCTTCCTGCGGACACCGGTAGCTTGGCCGTGAAGGGTGAATGGCGAGAAAGCACTTTCGCTTTCTCTTCGGGTCCTGTACTTTGGGGCCGTGCCGCGAGAGACGGGGCACGATACCAGGGAGGTGGAGAACATTGGCGACGGCACAGATGAGCGACGAGAAGAAGGCGGAGCAGAAGCAGAAGTCCCTCGAGACGGCACTCACGCAGATCGAGCGCTCCTATGGGAAGGGCGCGATCATGCGCATGGGCGAGGAAGGCTTCGCCGTCGCCATCGAGGCGATCCCCACCGGGGCCATCAACCTGGACGCGGCGATCGGGATCGGAGGGATCCCGCGCGGCCGTATCTGTGAGATCTACGGCCCCGAGTCGTCCGGTAAGACGACGGTCTGTCTCCATGTGATCGCGAACGCGCAGCGGGCCGGTGGCATCGCCGCGTTCATCGACGCCGAGCACGCTCTCGATGTGGCGTACGCCCGTAAGCTGGGCGTCGACGTCGACAACCTGTTGGTGTCCCAGCCCGACACCGGGGAGCAGGCACTGGAGATCGCGGAGGTCCTCATTCGCAGCAACGCGATCGACGTGGTCGTCATCGATTCCGTGGCGGCGTTGGTGCCCCGGGCCGAAATCGAGGGCGAGATGGGCGACACGCATGTGGGTCTTCAGGCCCGCCTCATGAGCCAGGCGCTCCGCAAGCTGACCGGGGCGGTGAACCGGTCGCACACGTCCGTCATCTTCACCAACCAGATTCGCGAAAAGGTCGGCGTCATGTTCGGCAGCCCGGAGACGACGTCCGGTGGGCGTGCGCTCAAGTTCTACGCCTCGGTGCGCCTCGACATCCGACGCATCGGCGCCATCAAGGATGGCCAGGACGTGGTGGGTAACCGGACGCGTGTGAAAGTCGTGAAGAACAAGTGCGCTCCGCCCTTCAGGCAGGCCGAGTTCGACATCCAATACGCCGAAGGGATCAGCCACACGGGTCTCCTGGTCGACCTCGGGGTCGAGCACGGAATCGTCGACAAGTCCGGCTCTTGGTTCTCCTACGGCGACCTGCGTCTGGGCCAAGGCAAGGAGAACTCCAAGCAGTTCCTCATCGAGAATCCGGATATCGCTACCGAGGTGGAGGCGCGACTGCGGGCCACGCTCGGGTTGGGGACGCCGTCGGCTGACACCGACGACGGCGGGGACGCGGAAGAGGTCAGCGACGACTGAGGTCGTAGCCCCCCATCCGCCGCGGCATCGCGGCGGGTAAGAGGCCGCGGACCGATCGGTTCGCGGCCTCTTGTCATGCGGGTGACCCGAACAGGCACATCTCGCCCAGTCCCGGCGAGGGGGGTCCGCACCGGCTTTTCGCCGGTTATTCTTACGATTCGCCCCGTTCTCGCCCCAACGCCCCCACCGCATGACGACGGCCGAGATCCGCCAGCAGTTCCTGGACTTCTTCCGGACACACGGGCACACCGTGTTGCCGAGCTCTTCGCTCGTACCGGCAGACGATCCGACGCTCCTGTTCACGAACGCGGGCATGGTGCAGTTCAAGCGCGTGTTCCTGGGCGAGCAAGACATCGGAGCGCGTCGAGCGGCCACGTCGCAGAAGTGCGTGCGCGCCGGCGGCAAGCACAACGATCTCGAGGAGGTCGGCCGCACGGCCCGGCACCTCACGTTCTTCGAGATGCTCGGCAATTTCTCGTTCGGCGACTACTTCAAGCGGGACGCCATCAGGTTCGCCTGGGACCTGGTCACCAAGGAGTACGGCCTCGACCCGGAGCGGGTCTTCGCCACCGTGCACCACTCGGACGACGAGGCGGCCGAGCTGTGGGAGAAGGAGGTCGGGCTTCCGGCGGAGCGCATCTTCCGGCTCGGCGACGAGGACAACTTCTGGCAGATGGCTGACACCGGGCCCTGCGGGCCATGCTCGGAGCTGCACTTCGACCTGCGCGAGGAGCGGACGGGGCCGCTCTCGACGGACGATTTCGTGACGCTGAACGAGGCCGGTACGATCGTCGAGATCTGGAATCTGGTCTTCATGCAGTACGATCGGGACCAGGCGGGCGAGCTGCATCCGCTGCCGGCGCCCTGTGTGGACACCGGCGCCGGGCTCGAACGGATGGCGGTCGTGCTTCAGGGGGTAGACTCGGTCTTCCACACCGACGGGTTCCTTCCCATGCTGGATCGCGTCGCCGAGCTGGTCGGACGCCCCTACGACGCGGAATCGGAGGAGTCGGTGGGCTATCGTGTCCTGGCGGACCACGCCCGGGCCGTGGCCTTCCTCCTCGCGGACGGGGTCTTCCCCTCGAGTGAGGGGCGGGGCTACGTCTTGCGGCGCATCCTCCGCCGGGCGGTGCGCCACGCATGGCTCCTCGGAAGGAGAGAGCCGACCCTGGTCGACGTGGTCGACGCAGTGGTGGACACGATGGGGCCTGCCTATCCGGACTTGGAGGCGCGACGCGATCACCTTCTGACGACGACCCGCGCCGAGGAGGAGCGCTTCCTCTCCACCATCGAGGGCGGCATGGAGCGCTTCGAGGAGCTGGCCTCGGGCAAGGGCGGGACGATCCCGGGCGACGAGGCGTTCAAGCTGTACGACACGTTCGGCTTCCCACTCGACCTTACCCAACTGATGGCGGAGGAGCGCGGGTTCGACGTCGACGTCGCCGGCTTCGACCGCGCCCTCGACGAGCAGCGTGCGCGCTCGCGGGCGGATCGGGCGGCGAGCCAGCCCGGGATGGAATCGGCCGCCACCGAGGAGGGCTGGACGGCGCTCGAGCACGTCGCCCAGGACTTCGTCGGATACGAGCTCACGAGGGTGAAGACCTCCGTGCTCTCGTACCGCCGCGACGAGAAAGGCCTCGGCCTTCGCCTCAAGGAGAATCCGTTCTACGCCGAGAGCGGTGGGCAGGTGTCCGACTCCGGCATGGTCCGTGGCGATGGGTGGGTCCTGACGGTGACGGACGTCACGAAGGTCGGGGGGGAATCCGCCGTGTGGGGGAGCGTGAAGGGCCCGTTCCCGGAGCACCCGGAGGCGCCACTCGAGGTCGAGGCCGTCGTGGCTGAAACCCGCAAGGACACCGTGCGGAATCACACTGCAACGCATCTCCTGCACGCGGCGCTTCGACAGGTATTGGGGGACCACGTGGTGCAGCGGGGCTCGCTCGTAGCCCCGGACCGGCTCCGCTTCGACTTCGCCCACACGGGTCCGATGACGGTGGAGGAGCGGCGCCGCGTCGAGGAGATCGTGAACGAGGGCGTATGGGCCGATCGCCCGGTCGAGATCGACCACCGCTCGTACCCCGAGGCCGTGAAGGCGGGTGCCATGGCCCTGTTCGGTGAGAAGTACGGAGACGAGGTGCGGGTGGTGAACATCCCCGGGGTCAGCCTGGAGCTCTGCGGCGGCACCCACGCGGAATCCACGGGTCGCATCGGTCTCTTCCGCCTCGTGAGCGAGTCCGGTGTGGCCGCAGGCGTCCGGCGCATCGAGGCACTCACCGGACGGGGAGCCTTCGAACACCTCGCCGGGAAGGAGGAGGCGCTGGAGAGCGTCGCCGCCGTGCTCAAGACGTCCCCGGACAACCTCGCGCACCGCGCCGAGCAGCTGCTACACGAGAAGGCGGAGGTTGAAAGCCTCCTGGACGAGGTGCGGGCCCAGGGTGGTGGTGGCGAGTCCGAGGTCACCTCGGAGTCGGTGGAGCTCGGGGACGGAGCGACCTCCCTCTACCGCGGCTTGCGTCTCAGGGCGCGCGGCGTCGACGATGCCCGTAAGTGGGGCGACGCATTCCTCTCGTCCGCCGAGAGCGGCGTCGCGGTACTCGTCGCGGAGATGCCTGGAGAGAAGCGCGCCCTGTTCGCGTTCGTCACCGACGACCTCATCAGCCGCGGTGTGCGGGCCGACTCGGTCGTGCGCGAGGTCGCCGGCCTGCTGGGTGGAAAGGGCGGCGGGCGCCCGCACATGGCACAGGCCGGTGTCGAGGACCCGACGCGGATCGACGAGGCGCTCGCCCTGGGCGTCACGAAGGTCCGTGAGCTATTGGCCGCGGGCGCCGCGTGAACGACGTCGCGTCCTGGCTGAGCGCTCGCCGCCCACCTGCCCCGGCCGATCTCTCCGGGCGGCTAAAGGATCTTTCGGTGCAGGGCGCCGCGCTAGCCGACGCGCTGACCGAAGCCGGGCGCCGCCGCCTCGACGACGCGAGGGCACGGCCCGGCCGAGTCCGCGCGAGTGCGTTTCGCCTTCTGGAAGCCGACGCGCTGCTGACGTACGCCTGCGAGGCCGCGTTGGAGTCGGACGATCCGGCCACGGCGCTCAGGCGCACTCTCGCGGCGGTAGGAAACTAGGAGCCGCGCCGGTGGCCATGCCGGACCCCATGTCGCTGATCGATATCCACAGCCATTTGGTGCCGGGCGTGGACGACGGAGCCCGGGACGTTCAGGCGGTACTCGACTCGGTGCAACGGATGACGCGGCACGGCATTCGCCGCATCGTCACGACACCGCACATCGACGGGAGCCTGAGCCTCGATCCCGAGCGACTCGAGCTTCGTCTGGACGAGGTCACGTCGGCCTGGGAATACGCAGCCGAAGCCATTGGTGAGCACTTCCCCGAGGTCGAGTTCCGGCGTGGGCATGAAGTCCTGCTCGACGTTCCGAACGTGAGCCTCACCGACCCGAGAATGAGGCTCGCCGGAACCTCGTTCGTGCTCGTCGAGTGGCCCAGGCTCCAGCTGCCTCCCGGGACGGTTCCTGTTCTCCAGCGCATCGTGGACCAGGGCTTCCGTCCGGTAGTCGCCCATCCGGAGCGCTACCAGGGGATGGGCACGTCGCTGCATGTGGCCCAGCGGTGGAGGGAGGCGGGCGCGTACCTGCAGGTGAACTTCGGCTCCTTGGCGGGACGATTCGGGTCCGAATCGCAGGCTACTGCGTACAGACTGCTGCGCCGGGGGTGGGCCGACTATCTCGCGTCCGACTTCCATGGGCACGCCCGGCTGAAGCTCTACAAGAGCGAGGCATGGGCCGCTCTCGAGGAGCTCGGAGCAGAAGAGACGCTCACCTATCTGTCGCGGACGAACCCGGGTCGAATTCTGTCCGATGAACCGCCGCTGCCGGTTCCACCGCTTCCTGTGGAGCGCGGCTTCTGGGCGAAGCTCAGAGGGATGCTGCAGAGGACCACGGCATGAGTGAATCCGCCGTCAGGATCACGCTGAGCGAGCACGTTGCCCT
Source organism: Gemmatimonadota bacterium (assembly GCA_024638325.1). Taxonomy (GTDB): domain Bacteria; phylum Gemmatimonadota; class Gemmatimonadetes; order Longimicrobiales; family Gaopeijiaceae; genus UBA2982. The sequence continues at coordinate 9,602 of JAHEKM010000046.1, forward strand.
GGCGGAGCGTGTCTCCGAGGAGCTCTCGGCGAGCATCTCGAGGTACGCCGAGCTGGTGCTGGCGACGCTCGCGGGCGGTGGGAAACTGCTCTTCTGCGGTAACGGTGGCTCGGCGGCCGACGCCCAACACGTCGCGGCGGAGTTCGTCGTACACTTCGGTGTCGAGCGGAAGGGGCTTCCGGCGATCGCGCTCACGACCGACTCGTCCATACTCACTGCGGTGGGCAACGGACCCGGGTTCGACGCGCTTTTCGAGCGGCAGGTCGAGGCGCTCGGCGAGGCCGGAGACCTTCTGGTTCTGCACTCGACCAGTGGCGAATCGGAAAACCTCCTGAGGGCCGCCGCCGCCGCCCGAGCGCGGGGGCTGACCTCGGTGGCGCTCCTCGCAAAGGGAGGGGGCCGGCTGAGAGACCGGGTGGACCTCGCTCTCGTCGTCCCGACCGAGTCGACCGCGCGCGCCCAGGAGATGCACATCATCATCGAACACGTGGTGTGCGAGATCGTCGATCGCGCGTACACCTCGCAGGGATAGGTCTGATGGATCGCCCCCTGCCATCGGCTCCCCCACAGGTGCGCTGGCTGGTGCGCACGCTCGAAGACGCGGGGTACGACACTTGGGCGGTAGGGGGCGTCGTGCGCGACGTCTTGTTGGGGCGGCCGGCGGGCGATTGGGACTTCGCGACCCGCGCGACGCCGAGGGAGGTGCGGAAGCTCTTCCGCCGGACCGTTCCTATCGGAGTCGAGCATGGAACGGTCGGCGTGCTCGACCGCGACGGTACCATGCACGAGGTCACGACCTTTCGCAGGGACGTCGAAACGGACGGGCGCCACGCCGTGGTGACCTTCGCCGATACCATCGAGGACGATCTCGCGAGGCGCGACTTCACCGTCAACGCGCTGGCCTGGCATCCTCTTCGCGAGGAGCTCTGCGACCCGTTCGGTGGAGTAGACGACCTGAAGAACAGCGTCTTGCGGACGGTCGGCACGCCCGAGGACCGCTTCCGCGAGGACTACCTCCGCATCCTGAGGGGGCTTCGGTTCGCCGGGCTCCTGCGGCTGAGCATCGACGAAGCCACGTGGAGCGCGTTGATCGGGTTGGCGGGCCACCTCGAGAACCTGTCAGCCGAGCGCGTCCGGGACGAGCTGCTGAAGCTGTTGGAGCTCGATCCCGAGCCGTCGCGCGCGCTCGACCTGTACGCGACGTCCGGTGCGCTCGCCGTGCTCTACCCGGAGCTCGACGCGTTGCGCGGTGATCCTTCGGGGGTGGAGGGCGCCGATCGGTGGGGCGTGTCGGTCGCTACGGTGGCTCGACTGCCCGTCGGTCGCCCCTATCTCCGGCTGGCCGCTCTGCTTCGCGAATTGGACCCGCCGGCCGTCGCCGGGCTCCTGCTGCGCCTGCGCCTCTCGAATGCCCAGGTCGACGAGACGGCGCTCCGGGTGGGGGCGCCCCCGCTTCCCGGCGCCGGCGAGGACGACCTGGCCTTCCGCCGGTGGATGAGCGCCACCGGGCCGGAGAGGCTCGCCGCTCTGGCGAGGCTCGGGCTGGCGCGGGCGCGAGCCGAGCACGACCTGGGGGCGCCCGACCGCACCGGGGACGTCGTCGCGTCGTGGCGGCGCGCGCGTAGCGTGCGGGCCAGTTCTCCGCCGCTGTCCGTGGGCGAGCTCGAGCTGGACGGTCGGGGCCTGATCGGCCTCGGCCTCAAGCCGGGTCCGGACTTCGGACGCATCCTGGACGCGCTGCTCGATTGGGTGCTCGAGGACCCCAGGCGGAACCGCCGCGAGGCGCTGGAAGAGCGGGCGTTGTCCCTGGCCGCTCAGGAGCCGGGTGATGGCTGACGGACCGGGAGTGGTGCGCCTTGTCTGAGCTCGATCTGTTCGGCCGCGATGGAGGGCGCCCCGGCGCGGACTCAGAGCGTGGCCCCGAGACGGGCCCGCTCGCGGCCCGGATGAGGCCGCGGACCCTCTCCGATTTCCGAGGTCAGGAGCACCTGTTGGGACCCGGCAAGGCGATCCGCGCGATGCTCGACGCCGGCCAGCCGTCCAGCATGATCTTCTGGGGCCCTCCGGGGAGCGGGAAGACGACGCTCGCGCGGCTCGTGGCCGGCGCCACGGACACCACGTTCGTCGCCTTCAGCGCCGTCACCGAAGGCATCGCACGAGTACGCGAGATCATCGCCGAGGCGGACCAACGCCTGAGGGCCACCGGTCGGCGCACCATCCTCTTCTGCGACGAGATCCACCGCTTCAACAAGGCTCAACAGGACGCCTTTCTGCCCCATGTCGAACGCGGCACGGTGATTCTCATCGGCGCGACGACGGAGAACCCCTCCTTCGAGGTCGTCCGGCCGCTCCTGTCCCGCGCACCGGTCTACGTCCTCAACGCGCTCTCGCCGGAGGATCTCGGCGGGATCCTGCGGGACGCGCTGCGCGACCCGAAACGCGGTCTGGGCGCCGAGGGCCACTCCGCCGAGGACGACGCGCTGGACTTCATCGCGGTCGCGGCAGACGGGGACGCGCGGCGGGCACTCGGCGTGCTCGAGGCCGCCGCCACACTCGTCGGTCCGGGCGGGGCCATCGACGTGGCCGCGGCCAAGGAAGCGCTACAGCACCGCTTCGCGACCTACGACAAGGGTGGAGAGGAGCACTACAATCTCATCTCGGCCCTGCACAAGTCCGTGCGCGGGAGCCACCCGGACGGCGCGCTGTACTGGCTCGCACGCATGATCGAGGGCGGCGAAGATCCGCTCTACATCGCCCGCCGGCTGGTGAGGATGGCCACCGAGGACATCGGGCTGGCCGACCCCGACGCGCTGGCCGTGACGGTCGCCGCGCGCGACGCATTCCACTTCCTCGGCTCGCCCGAGGGGGAGTTGGCGCTGGCCGAAGCCGTGCTCTACCTGGCTACCGCGCCCAAGTCGAACCGCGCGTACGAGGCGTGGTCTGCGGCTCTGGCGAAGGCCAAGGATACCCCGAGCGCGCCGGTACCGCTGCACATCCGCAACGCGCCGACCGGGCTCATGAAAGAGCTCGGGTACGGAGAAGGGTATCGCTACGACCCACATGAGGAGGGGGGCGTGGCCGATCAGGAGTACCTGCCGGATGCGCTCAGAGGGACGGTCTTCTATCGGCCCGGTCCATATGGACGGGAGAAGCGCATCGCGGAGCGTATGCAGTGGTGGGCGGAGCACCGACGGGGACGCGGCGGGACAGGCGATCCGGGTTCTCCGCCGGAGTCGCCCTGAGTATTCTTCAGAGGGCCCCTAAGTCGGACTGACCCTTCCGGGGCCGGAGGCGGCAGGATACCGACGCAACTGATTGATGTTCAGACTCCGGTGGACCGGGCCTTCCTGGTCGGGGCTCCGGATCGTGAGTTGTCAAAGCGGCTCGTCGATGAGCATCTGGAGGAGCTTTCCCGCCTGACCGACACCGCCGGCGGGAAGGTGGTGGGAAAGTTGGTACAGCGGCTCGAGCACCCGCACCCGCGATTCTTCGTGGGTGAGGGGAAGGCCCATCAACTCGCGGATGCGGTGAAGGAGTCCGAGGCCGACCTGGTGGTCTTCGACGAAGACCTGAGCCCGGCCCAGGGCAAGAACCTCGAGGACCTGCTCGGCGTGCGCGTCATCGACCGCTCAGAGCTCATCCTCGACATCTTCGCGACGCGCGCTCGCTCCAAAGAAGCGCGCATGCAGGTCGAGCTCGCCCAGCTCGAATACCTCCTCCCTCGTCTTCGGCGCATGTGGAGCCACCTCTCTCGTATCCGCGGCGGCATCGGCCTCAGGGGGCCGGGTGAGACCCAGCTCGAGACGGACCGCCGACTGATCGGAACGCGCATCGGAGAGCTCCGGCGTAAGCTGCGAGACGTCGCCAAGGCGCGGGCGGTGCAAAGGAAGTCGAGGGAAGGAACGTACCGCGTCGCCCTAGTCGGCTATACGAACGCGGGCAAGTCCTCGCTCCTCAGGGCCCTGTCCGGCTCCGAGCTGTTCGTCGAGGATCGGCTCTTTGCCACGCTCGACTCCGCGACGCGTACAGTTCCGATCGGCTCGGGACACGAGGCGCTGATCACCGACACGGTCGGCTTCATCCGGAAGCTGCCGCACGATCTCGTTGCGTCGTTCCGGTCCACGCTCGAGGAAGCCGGGGAGGCGGATCTGCTCCTGCACGTCATCGACGCCGCCCACTCGGATTGGGAGGAGCACTACGAGGTGGTCAATGCCGTCTTGGCCGATCTCGGTCTGGACGAGCACGATCGGGTGCTGGTGTACAACAAGACGGATCGACTGACGCACGCCGAGGAAGAGGCACTCCGGGAGCGGATTCGCGCGCTGGAGCCGTTGCCGGCGGTGTTCGTGTCCGCGTTCGATCAGAAGAGCCTGGACGCCCTCCGCGACACGATCCGGGCCAGGCTCGTCGCGCGCCTGGCGCACGTCCTTGTCGAGGTCCCGGTGGCGGATGGGGAGACGATCGCCACGCTCTACCGTGAGGGCGAAGTCGTCGACCGCGTCGACGGCGATGTCACGGTAGCGCTGACGGCGCGTGTACCCGTGGCGCTCGTGGGCAGATTGTCGCAGCGCGAGGGCGTCCACGTCGAGGAAGTGGCTTGAGCGTCGGACGATCGGGACGCTCCAGGCCGGACTGATTAACTTCCCGGGCCCGGCGGAGGAGAGGAGGGGCGGAATCCATGCGGCTCTACATCAACATCGACCACGTCGCGACAGTCAGGCAGGCGCGGCTGACCGACGAGCCCGACCCTGTGCGGGCCGCGGTGCTCGCCGAACTCGGTGGGGCGGACGGCATCACCGTGCACCTGCGGGAAGACCGGCGGCACATCCAGGACCGCGACGTGCGGTTGCTCATGCAAACCGTGCGTACCGGGGTGAACCTCGAACTCGCCGCCACGTCGGCGATCCTCGATCTCGCGGTCGAGTTGCGGCCGATGCAGGCCACGCTCGTTCCGGAGAAGCGTGAGGAGGTCACGACCGAGGGCGGGCTCGCGCTTTCCGACGCGTCCCAGCTGGGGACCACCAAGGCTGCCCTGAAGCGGTTGTCCGACGCTGGTATTCGCACCTCGCTCTTCATCGATCCCGACGAGGATGCCATCAGGGCCTCGGTCGACCTCGGGGCGGACGCGGTCGAGCTGCACACGGGAGAGTACGCGAACGCCGGGGGCGGCGAGCGCCCTAAGCAGATCGCCAGGCTGAGCCGTGCCTCGGCGCTCGCCAGCAAGCTGAGCGTAGCGGTACACGCAGGACACGGGCTCACGTACGAGAACGTGCACCCGGTCGCCGCGATTCCCGAGATCGAGGAGCTCAACATCGGTCACAGCATCGTGGCCCGTTCGATCTTCACCGGCTTGGAGGCCGCGGTGAGGGAAATGAGAGAGATCGTCCGCAGGGCCAGGAACGCTTCGTGAAGCATTGGGGCAAAGCGCTCCTCGGGATCGTCGTCACGGTCGTTCTTCTCTGGTGGGCCCTTCGCGACGTGAGCATCGCGGAGGTCTGGACCAGCATCCGTCAGGGCAACTTCTGGCTGCTCGGCGCATCGGTCTTCGTGGCCACCTTCGGCTTCTTCATCCGGGCGCTCCGTTGGAAGGTGCTGCTGGCGCCGCTCGGTATCGCCACCGGCGTGGGGTCTCGTTTCGCGGCGGTCTCCATCGGCTTCATGGCGAACAACGTCCTCCCGGCCAGGGTGGGCGAGTTCGTGCGCGCCTACTCGTTCAGCCGCATGACGCCCGTGACTGCGAGCGCGGCGCTCGGCACTTTGGTGGTCGAGCGTTTCATGGACGGGGTCGTCCTGCTGATCTTCTTCGTGGTGCCGGTGCTGTTGCCTGGCTTCCCCGCGGACGGTGCCCTGTCCTCGGGCTTTGGCGGAGCGATGCTCCGTTTTGCGATCGCCGGCGTGTTCGGGGTGCTGGCCGTACTCGTGGCGATGGCCGCGCTCCCGGACCTGGTTCTCAGGGTTGCGCGTTGGGTCGGCGCGCGGCTCCCCGAGCGCGTGGCGGAACCGGTCGTGCGCGGCCTGGAGACGTTTCTCGACGCCGTCGCGATCATGCGCGATCCCAAGCTGCTCTTCCTAGGCTTCGCATGGTCGTTCTTCTTCTGGGGCTGGCACGGGATCTCCTTCTGGCTGGGAATGCTGGCCTTCGGCATCGACACAGGGCTCCTGTCCGCCTTCTTCGTCGAGGGGGTCGTCGGCTTCGGCGTCGCGCTTCCCGCCGCGCCCGGCTTCGTCGGGACCTTCCACGCGTCCGCCAAGTTCGCGCTCAGCGACGTGTACGGGGTCGCGGAGCCCTCCTCGCTCGCCTTCGCGTTCGGGTATCACTTCGGCGGCTGGATTCCCATCACCGCGATCGGCCTCTGGTACGCGTGGAGGCTGGGTCTGACAGTGACGGAGGTGGGGTCCGCCGAGGAGAAGGTCGAGCAGGATCTCGACACCGCGCACGAGCGGACCTACGAGGGCGCATGACCCGCCGGGCGACGGTGCTCGCGCCGGCGAAGGTGAACCTCACGCTGCACGTGCTGGGCAGGCGTCCCGACGGCTACCACGAAGTCGACACGCTCTTCCAGGCCGTCGACCTGTGCGACGAGATCCGAGTCGAGCTGGGAGGGCAGGGGGTCCGACTCGACATGGAAGGCCCCGACCTCGGTCCCGCTCGGGAGAATCTGGCGTACCGAGCAGCGGCGAGGTTCGTTGCGGAGGCCCACGCCGACGTCGGGGTTCACGTGCGGCTCATCAAACGCATTCCGGTCGGCGCGGGGCTGGGAGGAGGCTCTTCGGACGCGGCTGCCGTGCTGCGGGCGCTCGCCGCGCTACACGACGGGCTGGACGCATCGTCCCTTGGTGCCATCGCCGCGGAGCTCGGGTCGGACGTGCCCTTCTTCCTGGGTGATGGCCCGTTGGCGCGGGGCACCGGTCGGGGCGAGGTGCTGGAAGCGCTTTCGGCGCTGCCCGCGGCGGACCTCGTGCTCGTGTCGCCCCCGGTGCACATCTCGACTGCCTGGGCCTACGCGACGCTGGCCGAGGCCCGCGCCCGAGGAGGCGCTTCGGCTTCTTTGCACGACGCGCCCCGACTGACCTCGTGGTCCGATCTCGAGCGCATCGCAGTCAACGACTTCGAGCCGGTGATATCCGCCAGCCACCCCGAGGTCGATCGGGCGCTCGAGGCGCTCCGGGCTGCCGGGGCGTCGGTGGCGCGGATGACCGGGAGCGGGTCGACATGTTTCGGGCTCATGGACGGCCCTGAAGGCGCGGAGGCCGCTGCGGCCGTGCTCGGAGAGCGGACTGGGTGGCCGTGCGTGGCGACGCGGACGCTCGAGGTCCTCCCGGGGGTCCAGACCCGTCAGACGTAGGGCCAACCGGTCCACCATCTGACGATTTGGGCGTATCTTGAACCTCTGCGTCCGTGTGCGCGGCACCTGGCCCGTCGTCTAATGGCAGGACACCGGTCTTTGGAACCGGCGGTGGTGGTTCGAATCCACCCGGGCCAATCGCAGGCGCCCTGAGGGCGCCGGCCCGCCTATGATTCTTCGCTCGCTGACCCTCACGATCGCCCTCCTTCCGGCCGGCCTCGTCGGCCAGGTCGCGACGGTGGCGCCGGAGAGCGCGGAGCAGGCTCCGGCCGATCCGGCCGACATCCGGGGCAGGGCGAGGGACGCGCAGGCGGCATTCGAGCGGGTCCGACTTCGCTACGCTCCCCTCCGTTTTGGAAGTAGCGTCGGACGTTGTGACGAGTACGTGGGGCGGTTCTGTACGACCTACGACGAGGGCGATTGGTACCCGCGCACCGAGGCGGAGGAGGTCGCCGAGGCCCGGACCCGGCTTCTCGAGGACCTCGACGCCCTGCAGCTGGCTGCCCAGGACGACGGCTGGATTCTCGGGCAGCGTGTCTGGTACCGGGCCGACGAAGGAGACTGGGCCGGTGCGCTCCGGGCGGCGAGCGCGTGCGGGCAGGTCGAGCCCTGGTGGTGCGCGGCGCTCCGAGGGTTCGCCCTGCACGGACTCGAACGCTACGAGGCATCGCTCCTGGCGTTCGAGGCCGCCCTGGACGGAATGAACGAGGAGACGTCCCGCGAGTGGCGTGTCCCGGGTCCTGCCGTCGACCGGGACGCCCGGAGAGCCCTCGAAGCGTGGGGGGAGCTGGGTGCGGAGCAGCTGTCGCATGGGCTCGGCATCCTGTGGGCCCTGGCAGACCCTCTGTACCTGGTGGAAGGCAACGACCGGCTCACTGCCCACTACGCGCGCCGAACGGTCTCCGAGATCCGTAGAGACGCGAGGAACCCCTACGGACTGTCTTGGTCCAGCGACCTGGAGGAGCTGACGGTCCGCCACGGTTGGGAACTCGGCTACGAGAGAACCCGCAGTGGCGTCAGTCTCGGACGGGACGGCGCCACCGGGCACAAGCACCCCGAGGGCCGCGACTTCCTCCCGTCGGGCGAGGTCCTCACCCGTCCGGCCGCCGCCGAGGTCGAGGACTTTGTCTCTGACCGCATCCAGCCGAGGAGCCTGTACGCGCCGGTGTACGCACCCCTGTTCCTGCCCATCGAATCCGAGATCGCTGTCTTCCCCCGCGAAGCGGGCGCGGTGATCGTCGCAACCGTCTACCTGCCCGATGACACCACCTTCCACGCGACGCACGACCACCCGCGGCCATGGCTGGAGCCCGGGGACCAGGCCGACGTGCCCGACAGGAGCGGGGTCTTCGCGTTGCCCGAGGGCGGTGTGTCTCCGACCGCGGCCACCGTTGCGGACTTCAACGCGGGCGCGCTGCTCATCGAGCTCCCAGAGGGAGCGTACGTGCTGTCGGCCGAGAGCTGGAGTCCTTCGCTGCGTCGGGCCGGACGGTACCGCACGGGGCTCATTGTCGAGGCCGTCACCCCGGACGTGGCGACTGCCTCGGACCTGCTGCTCCTCCGGGGCGGCCAGGCCGCGCCCACCTCAGTGGAAGGCGCCCTTCCGCACGCGCTCGTCCGGCCCCGCATCCGTTCTGGAGACCGCGTCGCCATCGCATGGGAGCTCTCGGGTCTGGGCTTCCGCGCCGAGACGCTCGAGTACGCCGTCTCCGTCGAGCGCACCGACCGCAACGTCCTCCAGCGCATCGGAGGCTTCCTGGGACTCAGCGACCGCCCCCGGCCCCTCGCGCTCTCTTGGCAGGAGCCCGCCCCGGAGATCCCCGGGCCCCAGTTCCGCCACTTGGACCTCGACCTCCCGCCCTTGGACGCCGGTCGCTACGAGATCACCCTGACCCTGAGCACCCAGTCCCGCTCCGACGTCGTCGTCACAAGAGGCTTCGAGGTCCTGGACTGAGAGCCCGGCACGGAAAGGAAGGTGGAGTGGCCCCGAAGCCAGAAGGGCGGGTGCACCAAATCACCCAGCCGACCCTCACCAGCCCGCCTACCCACCAGCCAGCCCACCTCGCCGCGCGCCCGCCCACGACGGTAGGCCTGGCAGCCGCCCCCGCCGGTTGGGGATGGGTCCGCGGTGTCGCCCCGCAGCGGGGCTCGGATGCCCCGCATCCGGAGCGAGCGGCGAGCGAGCGCCCCCGCCAAGGGGCGGCGCCGTGGACCCATCCGGCACAAGAGCCAAACAGCAGCGGCAGCCAAAGCCCAACCGCTCGTTGACCCCTCCTCGCGCGTTTTCTAGGTTTTCAGGCTCCCAACCTTCTGCGCCACCCGCCTTCCCTACAAGCCCAACCGAATGGACGACAC
>JAHEKM010000047.1:0-4288 GCA_024638325.1 Gemmatimonadota bacterium
GCCGAGGTGCTGGAGCCCGCCGGAGTGACGACCATGCGCCTGGGCCGCACGCGGCCCGAGCTGCGCGCGCCTGGCGAGGTCGTCTATCACCATTCCGGCTCGGCCGCCCGCTTGTCCGTCTTTCCCGGACAGGGGATCGTACCGGAAGCGTATGGCGGGTTCTACCTGGAGGCGTTCAGCTCGGCCGGCGCGTGGACCGGCTCGGCCGCGGACGTGCTCCGGTTCCTGGTCACCGTCGACGGGCGCACGCCACCTGCCGATCTCCTGAGCCCCAGCACCGTAGCCGCAATGTCTGCACGGCCCGACCTACCTACGTGGCAGGGAACGTCGACCTGGTACGGCTTCGGCTGGAACGTGCAGGCGACGCCGGACGACGCGCTTTGGTGGCATACAGGCATCCTCGCGGGCACCACGAACCTGATGGTCCGCGCGCCAGACGACGTGTCGTGGGTCGTGCTCACGAACACGACGCCGTCGCCCGGCCCGAACCGGCTCATCGTCGATCTCTTCGAGGACATGGACGCCGCGCTCGGTACGGTGGCCGAATGGCCGGCGCACGACCTGTTCGAAACGGTGCCGTAGAGTCCCCGAGGTCGTTGCCGCCCGCGCCCTCAACCCAGCGCCGCCGCCAGCAGCTCGTAGGACCGGAGCCGCGCCACGGGGTCGTGCACGATGGTCGCGACCATGACCTCGTCGGCACCCGCCTGGGCCGCGCGGGCCTCGATCTCGGGCAGGACCGTCTCCGGGGTGCCGGCGACGAGTAGTCCAGCCATGGGGCCTTCGAGCGCCACGTCGGGCGACCATCCGAGCTCCCGCGCCTCGGCGGGACTGGGCAGGGGCCCCCGCTCACCCGAGCGAATGCGTTGGAAGTGGATTTCGACGGAGGAGGAGAGCTCGCGCGCCTCCTCGGGTGTCTCCGCGCAGACGACGGCGAGCCCGAGAATGGCCCGAGGCTCCGGGAAGTCCGCCGAGGGGACGAACGACTCCCGGTACGCCTGGATGGCCGGGGCGGCGGGCGCGGGACTGAAGTGTGCGGCGAAGGCGTAGCCCCTGCCGAGCTCGCCGGCCATCCGGGCGCTGTTGCCGCTGGATCCGAGAAGCCAGATAGGAGGCGTCGGCGCGCCGCCCGGCACCACGCGGATGCGAGCGAAGGGATGATCCTCCGGGAAGAGGTGGTGGGCGAAGGCCATGAGTTCGGCGACGAGCTCTCCCGTGTACTGACCGGGCACGGCGCGTAGGGCCTGCGAGGTGCGTGGATCCGTTCCCGGCGCCCGGCCGATCCCGAGATCGATACGGCCCGGGTGGAGCACCTCCAGCGTCCTGTACCGCTCGACGACCTGGAGCGGAGCGTGGTTCGGAATCATGACGCCCCCCGCACCCAGCCGGATCCGTTCGGTGAGCGGCGCCACATGCGCGATCATCAGGTCCGGAGCCGTGGCCGCGATGATCTCCATGCCATGGTGCTCGGCGTACCAGATGCGCTCGTAACCGACGCGGTCGGCGAGCTGCGCGAGGTCCCGCGCACGGGCGAGCACCTGGCTCGCAGGGGTCCCGGAGGGGACAGGCAGGATGTCGAGGACGGAGAGCTTCACGGGCGTTTGGCGGAGGTGACTCAGCCGAACAGCAACCTCACCGTCCACACGGCGATGAGCATGGCGGCGAAGTCCGCCGTGAGCCCCGCCGGCACGGCGTGGCGCGTCTTCTTGATGTTCACCGCGCCGAAGTAGACCGCCACCACGTAGAAGGTCGTCTCGGTGGAGCCGAACATGACTGCGGCCATCTTCACGAAGAGCGAGTCCTCGCCGTAGACCTGGATCATCTCTGCGACCACGCCGGCCGAGCCGGAGCCCGTGAGCGGGCGGATGATCGCCATGGGCAGCACCTCGGCCGGGAATCCGACCAATGCCAGCAGAGGCCCGAGCGCGTCGGCCATGAAGTCCATGGCTCCGCTCGCGCGAAACATGCCGATGGCGAAGAGGATCGCGACGAGATACGGGATGATGCGCACGGCGACGTTGAAGCCTTCCTTCGCCCCGTCGACGAACGCCTCGTAGACCGGCACGCGCTTGTAGAGCCCGTAGAGCGGAAACGCCACGAGCATCGTCGGGATGACGAAGAACGACAGGAGCGCGATCGACTGACGGACGAGTTCCATGGCTACTCCGCCACCCGGTGCGGGTCGGACGCGCGGCTGCCAGGGAAGCGGCCATAGATCTTCGTCGCCGCGATCGCGATCACGAGGGAGAGACCCGTCGTAATGATGATCGCGAAGATGAGCTGGTTGATCTGCAGGCCGAGGAGCGCCAGCAGTAGTACGGGCGGCATGATCTGGACGCTCGCCGTGTTGATGGCGAGCAGCATGACCATGGAGTTCGTCGCCGTGTCCTCGGTCGGGTTGAGCTCCTGGAGCTGCTCCATCGCCTTGATGCCGAACGGCGTGGCCGCGTTGCCGAGCCCGAAGACATTGGCCGTCAGGTTGAGCGCGATCATGCCGAGCGCGGGATGATCCTCCGGGATCTCCGGGAAGAGCGGCTTGAGCACCGGCCGAACCAGGCGCACCAGCGCGTGAATGATCCCCGCCTCCTCGCCGATCTTCAGGAGCCCGAGGAAGAGCGCCAGCACGCCGATGAGACCCAGCGCGATCTCCGCGGCCGTCGTCGCGAAGTCCAGCGCGGCCTGCGAGATCGCGTTCATCTTCACGAAGCGGACGCGCTCGAAGCGGACCGTGGCGGGCAGCGTCGTCGAGCCCGTCGGCGGACCGAAGTCCACGAGCGTGCCCTGGAGGCCGCCGTCGTTCGACTGCGACTGGGTCGCGATCGTGGCGAAGAGCTCGGGCAGGCTCTCCGTCGCGTCGAACCGGAGCTGGCGGCCTTCGGCGGTTTGCAGGAGGGTGCCGCCGTAGCTGCCGGTGGCCGGGGCGGCCTCGGTGCCGTAGAAAGCTTGGTAGTCGGCGGGGTCGACCTGGATGGTGACGTCAACCGTGCGGGCGTCGGGCAGGTAGGTGCTCGGGACTACGACGTCGACCGGAAGGGCCTGGCCGTTCCGGTAGCGGTCGGCTGCCAGGTCGCCCAGGTCGTACCAGAGGGCGAAGACCAGGCTGGCCACGATGAGGCCGGACCAGATGTAGTTGAGCAAGGGCGTTGGCCGGAGGCGGATGGTGTTCTATGTCCGACGGGTCTAACTACCTCGTCGGCAGGAGGGATCGCAAGGAAATGACATGAGCCTCGCACGAGTTGTGCTCGTTCTTTCGGCGATCCCGTTCGCTGGCGTTGGGGGTGCGTTTCTCCTCTTTCCGGTGTACATGGGCGCCTTTGTGGACCTCAGCGTAGCGGGAGCCACGGCGAACGCGGATGTACGCGCGGTCTACGGAGGCCTCCAGCTGGCGTGCGCGTTTCTCCTACTGGGTTCCGCGCGGGACGCGAGGTGGTACCGGGCAGGGCTGTTTGCCCAACTGTCCCTCTATGGAGGGCTCGCCGGCGCGCGCTTTCTGAGCTACGCCGTCGCCGGGGTTCCCTCGACGCTCGGGCTCGCGCTGCACGCCGGCGAAGTGCTGGGCTTCGCGTTCGGGCTGGTCGCCTGGAGAGCGCTCTCCCACGAAGAGGACCGCACGCCTGGGAGTCCAGAGAGATGAATCGAGGCGACACTTGCCGCACGCCTCACAGCAGACCTACGCTGCCCGCCCACCCGTGAGGAGGGGCTCGATGCGTAGCACCGCGGTTCCAGCAAAGGTTCGGGCGCTGGCGGCTCTGATCGCCCTGAGCGGCGCGGCACAGCCGCTCACCGCACAGTCCTGGTCGTACATCGGCGGAGACGCGGCCCACACGCGGTACACCCCCGCCACCCAGCTGACGGCGGCGAACTTCGAGTCCCTCGAGACCGCCTGGATCTGGCGAGGTGACAACTTCGGCCCCCGCCCCGAAGCCACCTCCCGATCGACTCCCATCTACGTGGACGGCCTTCTCTACACGGTGGCCGGCTCCCGCCGCACGGTCGTCGCCATCGACCCGGCAACGGGGGAGACGATCTGGACGTTCCGCGAGCCGCACACGACGCGCTGGGACCGGGGCATGCGAAACGGATACGGGAAGGGCGTCGCGTACGGGGAGATCGACGGGCGGGGCGTGATCTACATCTCGACTCCGGCCTTCTTCCTGTGGGCGCTCGACGCCAAGACAGGCTATCCGCTGGAGGACTGGGGCGAGCCGGTGCCGCTGCCGGATTTCCCGCAGACGGGCGTGCGCGACCTGATGCTCGACGTAGTCGCCGACTGGAACCCTTGGCTCGAGTG
>JAHEKM010000047.1:4298-19239 GCA_024638325.1 Gemmatimonadota bacterium
GCTCCGTACGATCCCGACTTCGGCATCCCGCGGGAGCTGGGCCACATCACGAGCTCGTCGCCGCCGATCGTGGTGAACGGCGTGGTCGTCGTCGGCAACTCGGCCGAGCAGGGCTACAACCAGACGCGCATCGAGAACGTGCCGGGCGACATCCTCGGGTACGATGCGCGCACGGGCGATCCCATGTGGAAGTTCCACGTGATCCCTCGCCCAGGTGAATTCGGGCACGACACGTGGGAGAACGACGCGTGGGAGACGGTGGGCGACGTGTCGTCGTGGGCGCCGATGTCGGCGGACCCGGAGCTCGGCCTCGTCTACGTCCCGACGAACCCGCCCACCATCGATTTCTACGGGGGCTTCAGGCCGGGCGACAACCTCTTCGGCACGTCGGTGATCGCGCTCGACGTCCAGACGGGCGAGCGACGTTGGCATTTCCAGACGGTCCATCATGACATCTGGAACTTCGACAACCCGACGGCCCCCATCGCGCTCGACGTGATGGTGGACGGCGTGCCGACCCCGATCCTCGTGCAGACGACGAAGCAGGGGTGGGCTTTCACCTGGAACCGCGAGACGGGCGAGCCCGTCTGGCCCATCGAGGAGCGCCCGGTGCCGCCGTCCGTCCTGCCGGGTGAGCGGCTCAGTCCGACGCAGCCGATGCCTACGCGGCCCGCGCCGTACGAGATGCAGGGGCTCACCGTCGACGATCTCATCGACTTCACACCCGAGCTCAGAGCCGAGGCCGAAGAGATCGTGAGCGACTACGCGCTCGGCCCGATCTTCAACGCACCGATCCCGCCGGGCTGGAACGGCCTGCGCTCGTTCGTGAGCTGCCCGAGCGGCGCCACCAACATCTTCGGGCCCACGTCGGCCGATCCCGAGTTGGGGGTGATCTTCGTCTCCACGCGCCGGGGATGCCGGTCCGAGAACCTCGCGCCCGGTGTCGATCTCGATCTGCCCGACGACATCATGACCACCGGTACGACGATCTCCGAGTGGGCCGTCGCCAACCGGGGCGATTTCAGGGGCCCTCAGGGCCTGCCGATCTTCAAGCCGCCCTACAGCCAGATCGTCGCCATCGACATGAACACGGGAGAGCACCTCTGGGCGGTCCCGAACGGTGACACGCCGGAGTACATCCGCGAGCACCCCGCGCTCGAGGGCGTCGACCTGCCCAACACCGGCCTGCTGAGCCAGGGGATCACCATGGCGACGCCGACGCTGCTCCTCACCGCCGAGGGCGCGGGCGGCGAGCCCCTGCTCCACGCGCTGGACAAGCGCACGGGCGAGCGGGTCGGGACAGTGGAGCTACCCGCGCCGGGCCAGTACGGGATGATGGGCTACGAGCACGAGGGGGTGCAGTACGTGGTGGTGCAGATCGCGGGGGGTGGGATGCCGGGCGGGTTGGTGGCGCTCAGGCTGCCATAACCCTCCCTTCTCAGTCCTCCCCCGCCGGCACCATCCGGTAGACGGCCGTGGGTGCTCCGTCCCGGTTCTCGATGGCCACGTAGATGTAGCCATCGTGTCCCTGACGGACGTCGCGGACCCGTCCCATTCCGTAGAGCACGGCTTCCTCCAAGACGACGCGGTCGCCCTCCATCTCGAGGCGCGCTACCACCTCGCCCGCGAGCCCGCCGGCGAAGATGTCGCCCCGCCACTCCGGAAAAGCGTCGCCGTCGTAGACCATCAGGCCCGAGGTCGCGATGGACGGCACCCAGAAGTGCACGGGCTGCTCCGTGCCTTCCCGTGTGATGGTCGAGTGGATGGGTGTGCCCTCGCCGTAGTTCAGTCCGCGTCCGACCACGGGCCAACCGTAGTTGCCGCCAGCAACGATCAGGTTGAGCTCGTCACCGCCCTGCGGGCCGTGCTCGGTGATCCAGACCGCGCCGTCCGCGGCGATGGCGAGCCCCTGCTGATTGCGGTGTCCGTAGCTGAACACGGAGCCGGGGATCCCGTCACGCCCGACGAACGGATTGTCCTCGGGGATGCTCCCGTCGTCGTTGATCCGGTTGACCGTGCCGTGATGGTTCGAGAGATCCTGAGCAGGGTGCATCTCCAGGTTACCAGTGGAGGGCGCTTGCCGGTCACCCACCGTCACGAAGAGGTGGCCGTCTGGGGCGAACGCCATCTTGGCCCCGTAGTGACCGCGGCCGCGGCTCTCGGCCTCGAAGATCTCCTCCACGGCACTTAGCGCGTCGTTCTCGAAGCGCCCCCGTACGACGGCGGTCGTCGACTCACCACCCGCAAGCGGCTTGGAGAAGCTCAGGTAGAGCAAACGGTTCGAGGTGAAGTCGGGATGAGGGAGCACGTCGAAAAGTCCTCCCTGGCCCTCAGCGACGACCTCGGGAACGCCGGCCACGGGCTCGGGCAGGAGCGTGCCGTCCCGCACGACACGGAGCCGTCCGGGCTTCTCCGTGATCAGCACGTCTCCACCGGGAAGCGTCGCGACCGACCACGGCCGCTCGAGCCCCTCGGCCACGGTCTCCAGCCTGTAGTCGTGCTGGGCAGTCCTGTGGACCATCGGCTCGCTGACCATCTGCCCGTTGTCGGACTGCGCCCCGTCGCTCGCTGGCGCGCAGGAGCACAGGGCCAACAGAATGAGCGATAAGAGCTTGCGGTCCATATCGGTAACCTCGGAGCAGGTGGCATCCCAACCTGCATGGTGCCACCCGGTTCTTTGTCTAGCAACGCCAGCCGTTGCCGACGAGCGAACCGTAGGGTGAGGGGAGATTACCCCGTCGAGCCGCGGCCTATCCCTCCCCGGGGCGCGGCACGTCCTCCGGGCTCACGCCCTCCTCCCTGGCCAGCGCTCGCGCACGGGCAGCTTCGTCGGCGTCCGCGCGGGGTTCGTTCGACCCACCCCCTTCTCCGACCAGGCACAGTCGGGTGAAGAGCGGGAAGTGATCGGAGCCGAACGACGGCAGCCTGTGGATAGAGACCACGCGGAAGTGCGTCGAGTGCAACAGGTGGTCCAGGGGCCAGCGAACGAAAGGCAACCGGGCGTGGTACGTGTTGAATAGGCCGCGGCCTACACGCGGATCGACGAGTCCGCTTAGCCTCCTGAACAGGCGCGTCGTCGCCGACCATGCGACGTCGTTGAGGTCGCCCGTCACCACGACCGGCCCGTCGTAGTCCTCGAGGCTCTTCGCCACGACCACGAGCTCGGCGTCGCGCTCGGTCGACTCGGGGTTCTCCGTGGGACTGGGGGGGGCAGGATGTAGAAAGTGCGCACGGATGCCCCTCCCCGAGGGAAGACGCACGAGCGCATGCATCGAGGGCACGTCGTCTTCGATCAGGAACTCCACCGCCGCGTCCTCCAGCGGCAGCCGCGAGTAGACGTGCATCCCGTATCGATTGGCCAAGGGATGCTTGATCGTGAACGGCATCTCGGACTCCAACGCATCCAACCGGTCCTGCCACCAGGCATCGGACTCGAGGGTCACCAAGACGTCGGGTTCGTACTCCCCGACCAAAGCGAGGAATGCGTCCGCGTCACGGTTGTCCATCAGGACGTTGGCAGTCAGGAAGACGACCTCTTCGCGGGGGCTCTCCGACACCGCGGACTCGGCCTCGACCGGCCAGATTGGCGCGTAGGGCAGGATCCACCAGAGTTGCCACGCGAAGCAGGCTCCGGTGACTGCAAGCAGCGGCCAAGCGGACGGTCGTCCCGACACCCAGACGATCTCGACTACAAAGAGCGTCAGCGCCAGCACGGCGAACTGGAGCCGCGGGAAATCCATGCCGCGCACGACCCAGTGGCGATGGCTCCAGTGAGGGAGAACCGTTACCAGGACCAGGAGCAGGGTCGCGGCCGAAAGCGCGGTGAGAGGGTCCAGCCTACCCGCCCTGAGGCGCGCCCCTCGGGGCAGGTGTCCGAGCGTCCTCCCCTCCCAACGCCTCGAACGCGCTGCCGAGTCGGCGGACGACCTCGTCGAGTCTCTGTCGATCCACCGGCTTCCCGACGTGCTCGTCCATGCCCGCCGCCAAGCAGCGCGCCCGGTCGGTGTCGGCGGCGTGCGCCGTCATGGCCACGATGGGAACGTGGCTACCGCGGGTCGCCTCGCGCCGTCTGATCTCCTCGGAAGCCTGTACGCCGTCCATCACCGGCATGTCGAGGTCCATGAAGACCAAGTCGAAATCGGACTCGTCGAACATCTCCAGCGCGACGCGACCGTTCGACGCGACCTCCACCGTATGACCCAGGCTCTCGAGGAAGTGCGCGGCGAGCCGCTGATGCACGCGATCGTCCTCGACGAGGAGTATGCGGTGGCGCGTCGACGCTTCCCCGAGCGAGTGCCGGGTGACTAGCGTCGATCCGTCCCTCGGCTGGTGGCCTTGGCTGAGCGTGACTTGGATGGCGTCACGCAACTCGCTGGGCGTGACCGGCTTGAGCAGATAAGACGAGACGCCGAGGCGAGCGCAGGCGGCGCCGTCCCCCTGTCGTCCCGCTGAGGTCACAACGATGAGCACCAGCTCCGCGAAGCGCTCGTCCGCGCGCAGCTGCTCGGCAAGCTCGAATCCGTTCATCGTGGGCATGTGCACGTCGATGATGGCGAGGTCCTTGGGGCGGCCGGCTCCGTGCGCGAGGTCGAGGGCCTTGAGCGCCTCCACGGCGGACGTGACGCCCTCTGCTTCGATACCGATCCTGTCGAGAAAGCGGTCGAGGATCCTCAGGTTGGTCTCGTTGTCGTCGACGAGTAGGGCGCGAAGTCCGGCGACGTTCGCCGAGGCGACAGTGGGAAGCTCCATCGGCCCTTTCCCGATGCCGAACGGCACGACGAAGGTGAAGGTGCTGCCCTCCCCGAGCACGCTCTCGACCTCGATCGAGCCGCCCATTCCCTCTGCCAACTCGGCCGCGATCGACAGACCCAGACCCGTCCCCTCGAAACGCCGGGTGGGTCCGCTGTCGGCCTGTTGGAACGAACCGAAGATGTAGTCGAGCTTGTCGGCAGGAATTCCGACACCGCTATCTCGGACGACGAACCTGAGCTCCACTCCATCGCCAGTGTCGCGGACCTTCTGAACCGTGAGGCGCACCTCGCCCGCGTCGGTGAACTTGACGGCGTTGCCCACGAGGTTGCTCAGGACCTGTCTCAAGCGACCTGGATCTCCCCGCAGCCGCTCGGGAACGCTCGAGTCCTGGTCGTACAGCAACTCGAGACCCTTACCGCTGGCGGCCAGCGCCAGGGGCTTGAGCGCGGCGGTCAGGGCATAGCTCAACGTGAAATCGATCTCCTCCAGCAGCAGGCTGCCCGCCTCGATCTTGGAGAAGTCGAGGATTCCATTGATCACGTCCAGGAGCCCGAGGGCGGAGCTCTGCACGATCTGCAGGTACTCCCGCTGTTCGGTCGACAGGGACGTATCGAGCGCGAGCTCCGTCATGCCCAGAATGCCGTTCATGGGCGTGCGCACCTCATGACTCACGTTGGCCAGGAAGTGGCTCTTGGCCTCATTGGCTTGCTCGGCCTCCTGGACGGCGAGCTCGAGCTCGATCTCGCGCCGCTCCAGCTCCACCTGGCGCTTGCCTGCGAAACCGGCGAAGGCGCCCAAAAGTAAGGGCGCCACGTCCAGCGCCCAGAACAGCGGCTGCGTGGCATGCGCGTCCAACACGGTGCCGAGCGCGAGCGGAAGCTCCTCGACGATCAGGTAGAGCACGGTGCCCAACGCGGGGAGCAGCACCCCCACGAGGGCGCCCTCGAGGACGTACCGAGACACGGTCTTCAGCTCCCGATCGGACAGGAGCTTGCGATAGGCGTCGACGGCAGGGTCCTTGGGCCCGCTGGCTGGCTGAGTCACACGCGGCGCGGTCACATCGACACCGCCGCTCGCATGCCCTGAACGACCGCGGCCGAGTACCACTGACCGGACGCCGCCCTGATGGTCTCCATCGCCTCGCGCTTGCTCATCGATTGGCGGTACGCCCGCTGCTCGGTGAGCGCCGTCCACGTCTCCGCTACTCCGACGATCTGGCTCCCGAGGGCGATGTCATCTCCGACCTTGGCGTCGGGGTATCCCGAGCCGTCGCAGCGCTCGTGGTGCTCGAGCACATAGCGGCGCGCCGGACCGAGATGTTTGATCGGCTCCAGGATCTCCACTCCCTTCCGGCAGTGATCCCGGACGGCGGCCGACTCCTCCTCGCTCAAGCTCTGGGGCTTCTGTACCACGCCGTCCGGCACGGAGATCATACCGATGTCGTGGAGCAGTCCGGCATGGAAGATGGCCTCGGTCTCCGACGGGGCCAGATTCATGGCGCGCGCCACCCTCGCCGCCGTGGAGGCGACTTTTTGGCTGTGCCCCACGAAATAGGGGCTCCGCGCCTCGAGCGCGTTCACCAGCGCGGTGAGCGCACCGAGTGTCACCTCTTGGATCATGCTGGTGCGGCGAACCACCTCTTCTCGCAACCAGACCTGCATGGAGCGGTTGTACTCGTTCCTGGCGTACGCCAAGACAGCCCGTTGCACGATGCGTGAGAGATCCTCGAGGTCGAGAGGCTTCTTGAGGTAGTCCGCGGCGCCGAGACGCAGAGCCGCCTGCGCCGCGGCTTCGTCGCCCGCGCCGGTGATCAAGATGATCTGGACATCCGGATCGAGCTCCTGGGCCGCCACGGCTAGCTCGATCCCGCTGACACCCGGCATCTCGTCGTCGGTCACGAGGACCCGCGGGGACTCCTCCGCGAAGGACGCGAGCGCGTCGGTCGGATCGGTGAACGGCGCGACCCTGAAGCCAGCCGACCGAAGATACAGGTCGACCTCCGTCAACACCCGATCGTCATCGTCGACCAGGAATACGAGCTGTCCGTCGAGATCGGGCAGCTCGACCTCGGGCATGATGTCCGTCAGCGATGATGCAGGCACTTGCTTCAGCGGCATCGAGTCGGCTCAAGCCTTTGTTTCTTGGAGGGTCGCGACGAATCATAGTAGCGCGGCAGGGGACGAGACCAAAAGCCATGGTTTTCGGCGCCAGTGGGCGGAATCTTCCTCTCTGCCAGCCTTCGATTGGGGCGCCTATCCTGAGGAGTGGCGGCGCCGCGTGCCTGAAGTCACGTCCGGTCACAGATCCGGCTAAGCTGCCGCCAAGTCTCCGCGACGACCCAACGGGGCCGGCCCGGGTAAGACCTCGACTTCCATGCGATTCGTCACGCCAGTCCTCGCCCTCGGGTACGCCCTACTCGTGAGCCCGACCTTCGTCGGTGCCCAGAGCACGGCCTCGCGCAGCCTCTCGTTCGACACGCGCTATGCGATCGACACGTACTCGAACGCGGCGTTCGCGGGGTTCGGCATCGAGGCGCTCGACCTGGCGGCTGCCCCGGCCGAGGCGATCACGTTGGAGGGTTCGGGCGGAAACATCGCTCGAGCCCTCGTACTCGCCGTCGGGACGGACTTCGTCTCGCGCGCGTACAAGCTGTCGTACCACGAATTCGGGCACGGAACGCGCGCGGCCGCCGCGGGCTTCCGGCCGCACTTCGGGTACGGCGAGGCGCCGCCCCCAGCCGAGCTGGACGAGATCCTCGCTGCGGGCGGCCTGCACGAGGACTTCTTCAGCTACTTCTTCGGCAGCTTCTTCCGGGGCGGAGGCTACACGTACCTGCCCGCCGGTGACGTGCTGTTCCCGCCGGCGCCCGACGCCGCGCTCGACGCGACCGGCTGGAGCATGGTCTGGCGGGCAGGCGGACTCAACAACGACATGTTCTTCGCCCAGCGGCTCGAGGACCGCATCCGCGCGGGTGGAGGTCACGCCGGCATGCTGAGCAGCTGGTTTCGCTCGAAGATCTCGGCGGCCCGGTACGCGAATGGCAAGCGCATCGGCGACGTCGACGCCGTCCTCGACTGGTACGACGCACAGGGCTTGGAGCTCGAACAGGCGGATCTCCGGAAGGGCAGCGTCATTTCGCTCATGTTCAGCGCGACGAGCTACGAGTTGATCTACCGCTTCGCCCGCGTCTTCGCAGGGGACCCCATCCGCTACCAGGGGTGGGCGCCGTACGGCGTCGAGCTCCCCAATGTCTCCTTCTACATGAACGCTGCCGGCCTCTCCTACCAGCTGAGCACGGGATACCGCCGCGGCCGTTGGCGCATCCCGGTCGCGGTCGAGCGGGTGTTTCACGGTCGAACCCGCACGGAGTTCACGGTGGGCGGGGAATGGGGTCCGGGCCCGTACCACTTCGGCACTCGAGTGACCGTCGGTGAGCGCCTCGGTGCCGCGATCTCCGTGGATCGCCGCTTCGGCGACAGATTCCTCGTGTCCGGCGGATACGCGCTGTACGACACGCGGAATCTCTTCGGCGAACGCATGATCCCCAGCCTAGAGTCGGGCCCACGCTACCACGACGTGTTCGTGCGGCTCGGCCTGGTGTACTGACCGGTCCGGTGCCGAAATCCGCCAAGCGGGCGATCACCGTCGTCCTCGTCTACGTCGGCATGGTCGCCGGATTCGAGACGCTGCTCGGGCTCTCTCAGCCGGCCGGCGGGGGGACCATGGTCATCACCACGTTCGACGCCGACGGATCGGGGCACGACCGGGTCGTCTCGCGGCTCGAGCACGAGGACCGGGTCTACGTCGCGGCGAATCACTGGCCCCGCGCTTGGCTCGGGCGCGTTGCCGACAATCCGCGCATCGACGTGACATACGACGGTGAGACCGTGCCGCACGTGGCGGTCGTCCTGAGCGACGCGGAGCGGGAGGAGGTCGACGCGGCACACCCGCTCGGTCTCGTCTTCCGGGTGCTCACGGGCTTTCCTCCTCGGCGCATCCTGCGGCTGGATCCGCTGGATCCCCGATAGCCCCTCCGGGTTCTCTCTATCCATGGAGCCACCGGAGCACCCGCCAGCCGTCCCTCGTTGGAAGACGCTCGCCGTCTGGGCCGAGCGACTCGTGCTGGCGGGGCTGCTCGTCTTCGCGGCGTACCGCTTCGGACCCCAACTCGGCGCGCTCACTGGCGTGGGCCCCACGCTCGGTCAGGCGCCCGACCTCGCGTTCGTCTCGCTCGACGGCGACACCGTGCGCTCGCTCGACCTCAGGGGTGAGGTCGTGGTCCTGAACTTCTGGGCCACGTGGTGCCTGCCCTGTCGCCTCGAGATGCCGTCGCTGCAGAGCCTGCACGAGGACCTCGGCCCGGACGGTGTTCGGGTCGTCGGGCTCGCCACGGACGTCGGAGGCGAGAAGCCCATTCGCGACTTCTTGAACGAGCGCGAGATCGACTACCTGGTCGGGCGGGCGACGGCGGCTCAACGACGGGCGTTCGGCGGCATCTCCGGTATCCCGACCACCTTCGTCATCGACCGGAACGGCGTGGTCCAACACCGCATCGTGGGGTACTTCGCACCACCGGCGATGAGAGCGGCGGTCAGGCGGCTCCTGGACTCTTGAGCGGCTCCCCCGCCCCGGGTTTCCGTCCCGTCCCACGCATCGAGACGCTCACGCCGAAGCTACTCGTCGGCCTGAGCCGTGAGATGAGCCAGGCGCAGGACGCCACCGGCGCGCTGTGGCGGGCGTTCCGGCCCCGAGTCCGAGAGGTCGAGAACCGCGCGACAGACGAGATGATCTCCATGCGCATCTATCCCGGTGCGGTGCACGACGCGTTCGATGCCGACGCCGGCTTCGTGCAGTGGGCCGCCGTCGAGGTGACGGATCACTCCGGGATCCCCGACGGGATGGCTCCCTACCGGCTCGAGGGCGGCACGTACGCGGTCTTCGAGCACCGCGGACCTGCCGGTGACGTGGGCATCTTCCGATACATCTTCGTGGAGTGGTTGCCGACGTCCGGCGCGGTCCTTGCTGACCGAGAGCATTTCGAGATTCTTCCGGCCGGTTACGATCCGTACGATCCGGAAGCGACAGAGGAGATCTGGATCCCAGTCCAGCCACTACCCGAGAACTCCACCCGCTCATGAAACGACTCGCGTTCCTCGCCGTGCTACTGTCGGCGACGCCTGCGTCGGCCCAGCAGCCTCAGGGCGGCTGCACGTACCACTCGTGCGCCCTGCGGATCGTCGACGGGGGCGGCTATTTCGGGTCGCAGGTCGTGGTGCGCGGCCGGGAGGGGTACGCGGTGGCTCCGGCCCGCCGCTCTGGCACGCTCGAAGACCTGTTCGCGTTGCAGGACTCCGCCGCCGTGTACTACGCCAACTTCGAGACGAACGAGCGCTACGCGGACATCTCAGGCTGGATCGGCACGGGCCTCATGCTCACCGGCTTCGTCGTCGACGTGCTCGGTGAGGGCGGCTTCTTCTCCAAGAGCTTCCTGCTGTACGGGAGCGGCCTCGCCGTGACCTACGGGGTGGCTCTGCCGATGCAGCGGCGTGCCTCGACCGGCCTCTCGGCCGCGATCTGGTGGTACAACCAGTCGTTGCAGCCGTAACTGCCCGACATACCTGTCACAACCACGGCGGCTCGCGCGTTCCTCGGACGCCTGAGGCGATGCTATGGTGAGGTGACCATCCCCTAGCGGACGTTGCGCCGTGACGGACCTCACCATAGCCCTCGCCACCGCATCGGACCTGGCCGCCGTCATGGCGCTGGTCGAGCGCGTGATCGACGCGATGCGAAGTCATGGGATCGACCAGTGGGACGACGTCTACCCGACGCTCGACTGGTTCACCGCGGACGTCGAGGCGGAGACCCTCTGGATCGCGAAGGATGCGGACGGGCGCGTCGCGGGCGTGTGCGTAGTCAACGAGTACCAGGACCCCGAGTACGCGGACGTCGAGTGGTCGTGGAACGCCGAGCGCGTCGCCGTCGTGCATCGTCTGATGGTGGACCCCGGGGCGCAGGGGCGAGGCGTGGCGCGTCGACTGATGGCCGAAGCCGAGCGCGTCGCCGTCGCCCGTGGCTGTTCGGTGGTGCGACTGGACGCCTTCAGCAAGAACCCGAGGGCGCTGAGCCTGTACGCGGGGCTCGGCTACCGGGACGCCGGCGAGGTGCTCCTGAGGAAGGGGCCCTTTCGCGTGTTCGAGAAGAGATTGGGGGCGGATCCGAGGTAGACCGCGCGGATCGTACTGGCCCCACACGGCCTCACGCCCCCACAATGAGCCGATGCCCAAGGCCACTCGACCCACAAGAAACGCAGCACTACTGGCGACCCTGGTCGCCGTGCTTGTCGTGGCTTTGCCGGCCAACGCCCAGGAGCGGGCCCAATGGGACGGCGTGCCCGAGACCCGACTCGCGGGCACCTACCTCCTTCATACGGCCAACGAACCGAACATCCTGGTCCGTGTCCTGACGACGGGCCTCGCGCACCCCTGGAGCATGGCCTTCCTGCCGAACGGGGACATGCTCGTTACGGAGCGGCCCGGCCGCCTGCGCGTGATCCGCGGCGGCGCGCTGGACCCCGTGCCCGTCGCGGGTGTGCCGCCGGTGAGCGACGCTGGGCAATTCACGGGACTCCTCGAGGTTGCGCTCCACCCGCGCTTCAGCGAGAACCGGCAGATCTACATCACGTACCGGACCGCCGACGAGGAGAGCCGCGTAGCGCTGGCGCGCGCCCGCTTCGACGGGCGATCGCTTCAGGACCTGCGCGTGCTCTACACGAGCGCTGGCACACCCTTCGCGACCTCGTCGGGCTCGCGGATCCTATTCGCCCCGGACGGCACGCTCTTCATGCCGATCGGTGGGACGCCGAACTCGGGCACCAGCGGACTCCGTGCGCAGGACCCCGGCGATCCGTCGGGAAAGATCCTGAGGCTTCGCGACGACGGCACCGCGCCGAGCGACAACCCGTTCGTGGGGCGAGACGGCTACCTACCGGAGGTCTACTCCCTCGGGCATCGCAATCCGATGGGGCTCGCGCTGCATCCTCTGACGGGCGAGCTGTGGGCCGCGGAGCACGGCGCCCAGGGGGCGGACGAGGTGAACGTGATTCTGCCGGGCCGCAACTACGGCTGGCCGGTCGTCTCGATGGGTCGCGAGTACTCGGGGGACCGCATCTCCGCGCAGTGGTGGCAGGAGGGCATGGAGACGCCCGCCGTGGTCTGGCTCCCGTCTGTCGCGCCGTCCGGCATGATGTTCTACACCGGCGATCGCTTCCCAGCCTGGAAGGGCGACCTCTTCGTGGGCGCGATGATGGTGGGCCGTATCCAGCGGACGGGACGCATTGAGCGCATCGTGCTCAACGACGAAGGCGAGGAAGTCGGCCGCGAGTCGATTCTCGCCGAGTTTCGCCGTCGGATCCGAGACGTACGTCAGGGGCCGGACGGCCTCATCTACGTGCTCACCGACGAAGAGGACGGGGCGCTGCTTCGGATCGAGCCGGTGGAACGACCATGAACAAGTCCACCCTGGGGTGCCTCCTGGTGCTCTTCTCGGCGTGCACCACGTCGCCCGATCTGCAGACGGGTCCGAACGTGACCGTCGTGGGCGACACGACGTTCCTCGAGCTCCAGGTCGGCACCTCGGCCACCAACGGCGAGATCAGGGTGGCCTTCGACGCCGTCACCGAGGACTCTCGCTGCCCCACCGACGTGCAGTGCGTCTGGGAGGGCAACGGAGGAATCCGCCTCACGCTCACCGGTGGCGACCAGACAGGCATCTTCATCGTCAACTCTTCGAGCGATCCTCGGCGAGTCGGGTTTCAGGGCTTCGCGCTCGGCTTCAGCGATCTCCGGCCCTACCCTGCGTCGACCCAGGCCATCGACACGAACGACTACGTCGCGACCATCTCCATCGTCGACACGCGGTAGGCGCACCCCCTTACGGTTGCGCCCCGCCGGCGCCGTCGTTTACGTCCACCCGACCGCTGTGACTGACGCGACTGAGGTGGAGCACCACCGGGGAGCTGCGGTCGATTCCGAGCCGAGCGTCTGGGCGTTCCCGAACCAGGAGCAGCCCATGACTGCGCAGTTGCTCGAGGGGGCCGCTGTCGCCGAAGGGGTGATGCAGGACGTCGCCTCCCGCACCGCCGCCCTCGTCGCGCGCGGCATCACGCCCGGCCTCGCCACGGTCCTCGTGGGAGACGACCCCGCGAGCGCCGGCTACGTGCGAAAGAAGCACGAGGCGTGCGCCTCGGTCGGCATCTACTCGAGGAACATCGAGCTCGAACCGGACACCTCGGAGGACGAGCTGCTCGCCGCTATTCGGGAGCTGAACGACGACCCGGAGATCCACGGCTTCCTCATCCAGCATCCGCTCCCCGGACACCTCGACTTCGGGCGCGCGCTACTAGAGATGGATCCGGAGAAGGACGCCGATGGGCTGCACCCCCAGAGCATCGGCAAGCTGGCGATTGGACTCGAGGCGCCGGTGCCCGCTACCCCCGCGGGCGTCCGCGCCATGCTCCTGCACTACGACGTCCCGACGTCGGGCAGGCACGTCGTCGTGATCGGTCGGGGACCGACGATCGGGCGGCCGCTCTCGCTCCTGCTCAGCCGCTCCGGCCCGGGTGCGAACGCCGCCGTGACCGTCCTCCACTCGGGCGTGTCCGATCTACACCACTACACGCTCCAGGCCGACATCCTCGTGGCCGGAGTCGGGCGTCCCAGCATCGTCGTGCCCGACATGGTCCGCGAGGGCGCGGTGGTGATCAGTGCCGGCATCACGTGGGAGGGCAAGCGGCTTGTTCCCGACGTCGACGAGTCGGTCGGCGAGAAGGCCGCGTGGATCACCCCGCGTCTGGGCGGACTGGGGGTGACCACCGTCGCCATGTTGCTTCAAAACACCGTGGGGTTGGCGGAGCAAGCCGCCCAGGCGTAGCCCCTACCGCACCGGCTCCAACCTCAGCACGGCACCGTCGACCTCTTCGGTGAGCAGATAGATCAGCCCGTCGGGGCCCTGCCGAACGTCGCGGATGCGCTGCCTGAGCTCTGGCAAGATCGTCTCGCGGCGGGTCTCCCACATGCGGTCGTTGAAGCGGACGCGCTCGACACCGGTCGCCCCGTTCGTGCGGCCACGCACCACGCTACCGACCATGAGGTTGTCCTTCCACGCAGGAAACGCATCGCCCGTGTAGAAGAGAAGCCCTGAGGGCGTGATACCCGGAATCCACACGAGCAGCGCCTGCTCGAGGCCTGGTGTGTTCGGGTTGCCCATGGGCGAGCTGTCGTTGTTGCGACCGTATCCGTAGTCCGGCCAGCCGTAGTCTCCGCCGGGCGCGAGGACATTGATCTTGTCGCCCCCATACGGCCCCAGCTCCGTGTGGAACATCTCGCCCGTGACCGGATGCGGCGCGATGCCGAAGTGGTCACGGTGCCCGTAGGTGTAGATTTCGGGCAGGGCATCGGCCCGGCCCACGAACGGGTTGTCCACCGGGACGCTGCCGTCGTCGTTCAACCGGATCACCTTGCCGTACACGGTGTCGAGCGTCCTCGGATCCATCTCTTCGGTGCGACCGCGCACGCCGCTGACCGTGATATAGATGGTTCCGTCGGGGGCGAACGCCATCCGCGAGCCACCGGCGAAAGCCGGCCCACTCTCGTAGAGCTCCTCCACGTTCGTCAGTCGGTCGCCCTCGTAGCGCGCCCGCGCGAGCACCATGTGCGTCTCTTCGCCCACCTGCTTGGCGAAGTCGAAGTAGAGCAGCCGGTTCTGGTCCCAGTCCGGGTGCATGACGATGTCGAACAGCCGCTCCATCTCTGGGAGACCGCTGAGCGGAGTGGGGTCCAGCGTGCCGCCCCGAATGACGCGGATCTCGTTCGAGTAGCGCTGGCTGACGAGCATGTCGCCGTCCGGGAGGATCAGTAGGCTCCACGGGCGGTCGATACCGCGTGCGACGACGGAGACCCGCACGAGGTGCTCGTACGTCTCGAAGACGGCCGGAAGCTCGGGGAGCGGGAAGCCGCCCCTCCCCGTCCGCCCGAGGACGATCTCGTCCGAGGGTCCGCGGACCTGTTGGCCGGTGGGGGCGTCCTGCGCCTGGGCCCCCGCGGTGGGGACGAGCGTGAAGAGCACGACGAACAGCGTGAGGGTCGCACGGGAACGAACGAGCATGGGCCAAACATCCTTGTCGCGGGGT
>JAHEKM010000048.1 GCA_024638325.1 Gemmatimonadota bacterium
TGCCGTTGGAGGTCCTCGTGGTGCAGGACGGAGCCGAGTCACGGACGCGGGTCGAGCTCGTCGAACGCGAGACCGTAGTCCGCATCGAGCTACCGGGTTCCTCCGCGCCTACGCGCGTGGTTCTCGATCCCGACGGATGGGTCCTCGAGGGGGACTGATCCCAGGGCGGCCCGAGTCCACAATGGATGGCCGTCCGAGCCGTGTCAGCGGTTGCTCGCTCCGGAGGCCCTGCCCATGATGGGCAGCCCAGTTCGGTCCGCACCCCAGAGAACGTCACGATGAAGCGATCGAACTCGTTGTCGCATGGCCTTCTTTTCGACCTCGGGTATACGCTCGGCGGGGGTGTGCTGACGCTGGAGCTGCTGGAGGGGAGCACGACATCTGTCTTCACGCTGACGATGTAGCTGACGGGAAGGGCGCGGGCGCCTCGAGGCGTCCGCGTGGGCGGCGCTCCGTGCCGTGCCTCGCCGCGCGACGCGTCGTCGCGTGCGCCGCCTTTCTCGTCTGCCTGGCTGCCCCTGCGCAAGCGCAGCAGTACCCGGTGCGGAATTCGACCGTCGAGGCGTGTGAGAATCAGCGCACGCTCGACGCTGTCGCTCAGGCGCTCGGTGTGAACCTCGTCGTGAACCGCATCGACGCGTGGGTCTTCGACTGGGACTGGGCGCGCGTCGGCTTCGAGTCCTGGTCCAAGAACCTCGAGCTCGGCTGGCAGTGGGACGAGACCCAGTTCGGCATCAACATGTTCGTTCACCCCTACCATGGCAGCCTGTACTTCGATGCCGCGCGGGCGAACTGCCTGACGTTCTGGGAATCCGTGCCGGTGACCTTCCTCGGCTCGTGGACGTGGGAGTTCTTCGGCGAGAAGTGGCGTCCCTCGCTCAACGATTTCTGGATGACGGGCTACGGCGGGGTCGCGATCGGTGAGATGCTACATCGATTGTCGGCCGCCATCATCGACGAGGAGTCGAGCGGGGGCGAGCGCATCGGACGCGAATTCGCGGCCATGCTCGTCAACCCAATGGGAGGCCTCAACCGCCTGGCGCGAGGAGAATGGACTCAGCAGCGCGCCAACCCAGTCGACCGGTTGCCCGGATCGTATCTGGCCCAGATCAAAGCCGGGGGGCGCGTGGTGCGCGAGGCGGAGTCGCCCGGGAGCGCGACGGGGTCTCCGACGCTGTTGATCGACGTGCGCTTTGGCGACGTCATCGAGACGGAGCACCGTGCTCCCTTCGACGTCGTCAGCGTGTTGGCGCAGGTGAGCCCCGACGGCGGCGGCCTCAATATCCTCCGCGCGCTCGGGCGGCTCTACGGGAAGGACCTGACTGGGGCGGGTAGCCGACACCGGCACCAGTTCGTGGTCAGTCAGCGCTTCGACTACGTCAACAACCCGGTCTACCGCTTCGGCGAGCAGAGCCTCGAGCTGGGTCTCCACTCGCGCTGGCGGACGGGCCCCTGGGGGCTGAGCCTGGGAACCCGGGTCGCGGGTGACATCGTCATGCTCGGTGCGATCGACGCGCTCGAAGCCGGCATGGGCACCCGCGACATCGACTACGGGCCGGGCCTGGGGGCCCTCGTCGAGTTGTCACTCGAGCGCGACGGCGTCACTTACGTCGCGTTCTACAACCGGGTCCGCTACCTGCGGTCGGTCAGCGGGCCCCCGGCGGACCACTCGATTCTGTTCTCGGGCCTCGACATCACGATCCCACTCACGAGTCAGATCGGCATCGGGGCCTACATCAGCGGCGACGACCGACGTAGCTACTACACCGACCTGCCCAACGACCATCGCTCGTACCTCGAGAGCCGTTTCTACCTGTCCTGGAACTTGGCCCGCTCGACCGGGCGGTCCCGTTGAGGTCCGTTCGCGTCGCCGCGCTCGTGGTCATGGTGTTGTCGGTCACGGCAGTGGACGCCTCAGGGCAAGGTATCCGGGACGGCTTTTGGCTCGAGGTCACCGGGGGGCAGGGCACGGTGCGCAACACCTGCGCCGGGTGCCCTGGCGTCACGGTCGGCTTCGGCTCGACAACGGCGCTGCGCGTGGGCGGCGCCCTCAACAGTCGGGTCCTCGTCGGGGTCGAGATCCTCTCGCTCGAATCTCCGCGCGTCACTCTCCGACCTGGCGTGAGCCCGGTCGAGGCGGAGAACCTCAGCCTGGTCCCCGTGGTGCTGTGGTACGTCGGCGGAAGCGGGTTCTTTCTCAAGGCCGGCGCCGGACTGGCGCGCGGCAGTTATACCGCCGGCTCCCGGCAGACGACGTCCAAGACCGGCTCGGGACTGACCTTCGCGGTGGGCTTCGACGTGCCGATCATGCGGTGGTTCGCCTTCACCGCGAATCTCGGCACGTACGTGACGGCCATCGGAGACGTGGTCATCGACGGGGATTTGGTCGACGACGTGATCGCTACCGTGTACGAGGCCGGCTTCGGCATCACGCTGCGCTAGTGCGATGAGCAGAGCGCCCGCTCCCTTCGTGCGACGTGCCACCGCCTCCGATGCCCCGGCGGTGGCCACCCTCGGCGCCGCGACGTTCGTGGAGACTTTCGGGCACCTCTACCCCGCCGAGGACCTCGCCGCGTTCCTGGCAGCGTCCAAGACTCCGGACGCTTATGCGAAGATGCTCGCCGATCCCGACGTGTTCGTGCTCCTGGCCGAGGACCGGTCCGGCGAGCCGCTCGGGTACGTCCTCGCGGGAGGCTGCAAGCTCCCGATGCCCGACCTGGACCCCCGCTCGGGGGAGGTAAGGGAGCTGTATCTGCTCTCGGGCCAGCAGGGGCGGGGCCTGGGCACGCGCCTGCTGGAGGCCGCGCTCGAGTGGCTCGAGTCGACGGGTCGGACGCCCGTGTACGTGGGCGTCTGGTCGGAGAACCACGGGGCCCAGCGCCTCTACGCCCGCTACGGCTTCGAGAAGGTCGGAGAGTACGACTTCCCCGTGGGGGCCACGCTCGACCGGGAGTTCATTCTCGAGCAGAAGAGCCGACGAAAGCCCGACTGACGGTCACCGCGCCCCTGCTCCTACATCTGCGCTGCGGGCGTGGACCTCGAGATCTCCAACTCCTCCTCGGTCATGTCGACCGATATGTGTTCGAAGAGCGGGGTGCTCAAATAGCGCTCGCCGGTGTCGGGAAGCATGCAGAGCACGGACGAGCCCGGTCCGGCCTCGCGCGCCACCTGTAGCGCTCCGGCGAACGTCGCCCCTGAGGAGATGCCGACGAAGATGCCCTCCTTGGTCGCGAGGTCCCTGCTGCACTTGAGCGACTCGGAGGCTTTCGTCGTGAGGATCCGGTCGGCCAGCTCCATGGCGACCGCGTCGGCCGTCAGCTTCGGGATGAAGTCGGGCGTCCACCCCTGGATCGGGTGGCTCTGGAAGGCTGGGTGGGGCGCCGCGGGTGAACCATCAGGTTTTCGCTCCTGTTCGATCCCGCTCTCGAGTAGGGGTGCCTCCTCGGGCTCGCATACGACGATCTTCGTCTCGGGGCGCTCTTTGCGCAGCACGCGGGCGACGCCTTTGAAGGTCCCTCCGGTGCCGTAGCCCGTAACCCAATAGTCGAGCCGCTCGCCCTCGAAGTCCCGTACGATCTCGGGACCGGTCGTCTTCGAGTGGTAGTCGGCGTTGGCCTCGTTCTCGAACTGACGCGTCATGAACCAGCCGTGCTTCTTTGCCAGCTCGTGCTGTTTGTCGATCATGGCGACCGCGCGTCCCGCGGCGGGAGTGACGATGACCTTCGCGCCGAGGAAGCGCATGAGGCGTCGTCGCTCGATGGAGAACGTCTCCGCCATGATGAGCACGAGCGGATATCCCTTGGCGGCGCAGACCATGGCGAGCCCGATGCCCGTGTTGCCGCTCGTCGCCTCGACGATCGTCTGCCCGGGCTCGAGCTCTCCTGACGCCTCGGCTGCCTCGATCACCCCGAGGGCGAGTCGGTCCTTTACAGAGCCGAGAGGATTGAACGCCTCGACCTTCACATAGAGGTCGACGCCATCCGGTGCCAAGCGATTGATACGCACGATCGGCGTGTCGCCGACGGTCTCGGTGATCGACTGATACCTGGCCAAGATTGCCTCCGTGGGTCGGTTGCCGCGTAGACTGACCTGAGCGGGCGCCGGGCGGGCCGGTCGCAGCGAGAGGAGACTCGGTGGCGGGACGACGCGGCGCAACGGGTGTCATCCATTGGAGACGCGCGGGGACCCGGCCACGTGCCGGGCCCCCGCCTGCTCCATCTCGCTACGTCGAGCAGCTACCGGTGGTGCCTCGGCAACGAGGTGTACGTCCGCACGATATCGATGAACTCGTGGCGGTCCCGGTCCAGGTCGAGCCCGACTCCATCCTGCGCTAGTGAGAGCACACGCTCGAGCGTCATCGAGCCCTTGTGCTCGGAGTCCCGCAACAGCATGCCGAAGCCTGCCACGGCCGACGCGAACACGAAGTCCTCCGACGGATCGTCGATCTCGATGCCGACGGGTCGCTCCATGAGCCGGCTTTCGCTCCCCCGAGGCTCCTTGTAGCGGATGCGGACGAAGGCGAGCTCGTCGCTCTCCGCTCGGTCGCTCAGGTCCGGCCGGTCCTGATAGCGGAGTGCGTCGATGCGCCCGCCGCGGCCGGAACCGCGCGCCGGCACGACTTCGTACAGCGCCGTGACACGGTGTCCTGCGCCGAGCTCGCCCGCGTCCTTGCGGTCGTCATTGAAGTCCTCGGCCGCCAGGAGTCGATTCTCGTACCCGATCAGGCGGTACTCGCGCACGTGCTCCGGGTTGAACTCGATCTGGAGCTTCACGTCCTGGGCCACGGTGAGAAGCGTGCCGCCCATCTCACCGATCAGAACCTTACGCGCTTCCCGCACCGAGTCGATGTAGGCGTAGTTGCCGTTCCCGTGCTGGGCCATGGACTGCATCTTGGCCGACTGCAAGTTCCCGGTACCGAAGCCAAGCACGGTCAGGAACGTACCCTGATCGCGTCGCTCCTCGACGAGGCGGACCATGGCGGCGTCGCTGCTCTCGCCGACGTTGAAGTCGCCGTCCGTTGCGATGATGACGCGATTATTGCCCTCTTCCATGAAGTTCTCGCGCGCGACTCGGTAGGCGAGCCGAAGTCCGGCCCCGCCCGCTGTCGAGCCGCCGGCCTCCAGCCGGTCGATGGCCTCGAGGATGCGCCCGCGCCGCGAGCCTGGGGTCGACTCGAGCACCAGGCCGGCTGCTCCCGCGTACACGGCGATGGCGACCCGGTCCTGCGGGCGCAGCTGCTCGACGACCATCCGCATCGCCTGCTTCACGAGCGGAAGCTTGTCGGGCGCCTGCATGGAGCCGGAGACGTCGAGCAGGAAGACGAGGTTCGACGGCGGCATATCCTCGGTTGCGACGGGTCGGCTCGCGAGCCCGATCCGGAGCAGCTGGTGGTCGCGGTTCCACGGAGCGACGCCGAGCTCGGTCGTCACGCCCACCGGGTCGCGGCCCTCGGGCAGCGCGTAGTCGTAGGAGAAGTAGTTGATCATCTCCTCGACCTGCACCGCATCCACGGGTGGCGCGCGATGCTCTCGCATGATGAACCGGCGGATGTTGCTGTACGACGCTCGGTCGACGTCGATGGAGAAGGTCGAGAGGGGGTGGTCCACCACCGACTTGAAGTCGTTGTCGGCGAAGTGGTCGTACTGCTCGCGGTTGAAGCCGCCGCCGCCGTGGGGGCGGTGACTGGTTCCGACCACGGATCCCTGGGACGTGACGGTAGGCCCGACGACTCTGCGCTGGGCCTCGGCCCGGTCGACGTCGCCGCTGCGTTCGAGCAGCGGGGGCAATGACGGAGACTCCGCCGGAGCCGGTCCGTCGCGCCGAGCCCCGCTCGTCCCCGCGACGAGGACCTCGTCGAGCTGGAGCGGTCGCTCGTGGAGCTGGATGGCCAGTCGAATGGTGTCGGCGGAGAGCCGATTATTCGCCACACGCTCCACCGCTCTTCGGTATCCGATGCGATCGACGGTCACCTCCAGGTCGCCGGTGATGCCGGCGCGCGGCACCGGAAGCGTGAAGCGCCCGTCGGCGTCCGTGAGCTCGCCGACCCTCATGTCTGCAATGAAGACCTGCGCGGCCGGGACCGGGTCGCCGTTGTCCGAGCGGGTCACCTGGCCCGTGATCACCAGGTCCGCGACCTGGGTGCGAGCCTCCGCGGCGGCACCTACCACCAGCAGGAGCGCCAGCAGGAATCCGATGTGTGTCTTGGTTCGCATGATCCGTCCTCGCGTTTCCAGTCAGCCCCCCGGCGGGTGTCGGGGGCAGCCACGCTCCTGGGAGCCGTGGCCCGTTCGATTCGACAACGCGACAACGGCCGTCTCTTGCACACGCCCGAGACCCGGTGAAAAGGGCGTGGGACACGCGATCCGTGCGCGTGTGCAATTCATCCGGGTAGATTCGTTGTACCCGCGTGAGCCAGACCCCAGAACCCCGACAGGGGGACGCGTTGAAGACGGATTGGGCGGCGGTATACCGCGCCACGTATCCAGAGCTCGTGCGGTATCTGCTCTGGAGCGTCCGGGACGAGGACAAGGCCTGCGATCTTGCCCAAGAGGCGTTCGCGCGGGTCCTCGATCGCGATCCCGACAACGCCAGGGCGCTGGTCTTCACGGTCGCGAGCAACCTGGTCAAAGACGAGGCTCGGACGGTGGTCCGCAGAAAGCGGCACCTCGCGCTGTTGAAGGTCGAGGCCGACGTGACGCAGGAGACGACCACGTCTCCGGTGGAGCATGCCGCGCGCACCGAGCAGGTGCAGCGGCTTCGACGGGCGCTCGACACGCTGTCCGAACGCGACCGTGAGGTCCTGCTCCTCTGGGATGCCGGGCTCAACTACGTGGAGATCGCCGAGCAGACGGGGCTGGCCAAATCGGCCCTCGGCACGACGATCGCGCGGGCGAAGAAGAAACTCGTAGAGGCGCACGAGGCGCTGGAGGCGAACGATGCAGCACTTGGATGAGGGCACCCTACAGACGTGGCTCGATCGCGAGCGCGCGGGGCTGGACCCGTCCGAGCTCGCCGCGATCCAGAGTCACCTGACGACTTGCGACGAGTGTGCCAAGCGGCTCGAGGAGCTGGAGGCGCTCGACGGGCGCGCACATGCGCTGCTGGGCGTCGGCGCACAGGCTTCGGATCCGGCGACGCCGCCCTTCGAGGACGTCGTGCAGCGCGCCCGCGGGACGAAGAACCGTCAGCGTGCGCTCTCGCGCATCCGTAGCATGGCCTGGGCGGCCAGCATCGTGCTGGCGCTCGGCGTGGGGTGGATGACGAACGACATCTACCGCGGTGGGGCGCCAGAGATGGAGGCGCCGGCCATGCTCCCCGGGGCGGGGCAGGAGCGCGCGTCCGCGTCCGACGCTCCCCCGGCCGAGCTCAACCTACAGAGCAACGAATCCGCTCCCGCTGCCCGCCGTCGGGAGGCTGCCGCTCTCACCGAGGCGGCACAGGCGGCTCCCGAGAGCCTGCCCGGCCCGGTCGCAGACGCCGGCCAGGCGTTCGGCGACCTCTCCGACGACGGACCCGAACAGGTGGCCCGTGCGGACGAGCAGCTCGAGCGGGCGTCGGTCGTCGCGGACACCGACGTCGTGGCGTCCACCGCTGAAGAGGAGCGGCAGGCGGCCGGCCTGGGCGGGGCGGCATCGGTGCCTCAGGAGCCCGCCGCAGCTGCCGCTCCCGAGCCCGCGGCGGCCCGTGCAGCGCCCCCCGAAGTCGATCGGCGTCTGGCCACGAGCATCGTGGAGCCGAGCGCGGCGAACTCGGTGATCGTAACCGGTCGCGTCGAGGACGGCCGGAGCGGAGAGCCGGTGGCGCGCGCGCAGGTGTTCGTCGACGGACTGGACGTAGGTGCCCTGAGTGACGAGAACGGCCGCTACCAGTTGGTGCTCCCGGTGACGGGCGGGGCCGACCTCGCCGCCTACGAGATTACCGCTCAGCGGTTGGGCTTTCGGACTGAGCTCCGACAGGTGGCTGCCGGTCCAGGCGATTCGGTCGCGGCCGACTTCTCCATGCAGGAGGAGGCGGTGGTCCTGCAGGAGCTCGTCGTCACGGGGAACCAGACCGCGGATATCATCCCGCTTGGGGACTGGCGCCCCTCGACGCTCCCTCGCGCGCAGGAGGAGACGCGCATACCCGGTCGGTACGTTCGGGGTCTCGAGCTGCTGAGTGTCGAGACGACGGGCCACCCCGATACCGGTACGCCATTGGTGCGCATCCGGCAGCGCCTCGACAACGGGGGTGTGCTCACGCTGGTCGAGGGCCGCGCGGGCGGCGAGCGTGATGCCTGGCCGGTCGAATCGGCCGGCGCGGTCGAGTCTCGCCGAATCGATGATGTACTCGTCACCGCCACGGCTGCGGTCACTCCGGAGGAGCTGCGCGCGCTACTCGCGGCCGTCCGGTAGGACGCCGGCGGACATGGGGCAGGACGCTTGGGGTCCGCCTGGCCGGGGGAGTGGCGCCGCGGGCCTCGGCCGGAGAGGTTTCGAGGTCAGGCATCCTCACTCCGAGGGACCCACCGCCATGCGGGCCACCATCGTGCTGATTTGCCTTCTGCTGCTGCCGGGCCCACTCCTCGCGCAGGACCAGCGTGCTGCGGCGACGCCGCTCCCGGGCTCGATCCCGATCTTCCCGCTCCCCGACATCGCGCTCTTCCCGCACAGCACCCAGCCGTTTCACATCTTCGAGCAGCGCTACCGAGACATGATGGTCGATGCCCTGGCCGGGGACAGCATCATCGGCATGGTCATGCTGCGGGCAGGCTTCGAGGCGGACTACGAAGGGCGCCCACCCATCCACGAGTTGGGCACGGCGGGACGCATCGTGAGATCGGAACGGCTTCCCGATGGTCGGTACAACCTCCTGTTGGAGGGCTTCACCAAGTTCAGGGTGCTGGGCGAGGACCAGAGCAGGTCGTACCGGCTCGCCCAGGTCGAGGCCGTGCCGGACGTCCTGCTGGAGTCGGACAGGGAGGAGCTCCGCGAACGACGCCTCCAGCTGGAAGGCGCACTGCGGTCCGCGGTCCCCGGCGTTCGGATTCCGGGGCCCGAGGTCCCGGCGGAGGAGATGATCGACGCGTTCTCCCTGGCGCTGCCGCTCCAACCCTCCGAGCGCATGATCCTCCTGCAGGCGGAGGGGCCCATCCAGCGCGCTCTGCGCCTCATCCGTCGCTTGCGCGGGGGCCCGCCGTCGTCGATCTGAGTCTCCGGGGCCTTGCTCGGAGCCACGACCTGCCGCCTCGGGCAACCCTCCCGCCCACAAAGAAAACCCGAGACATGTCAGCGTTTCGGCTTTAATGTGTGTCTCGGAGGTAGCGATCTCCGCTCGTTCAGACTGTTCATCTCGGGGCTCTCGTCCCGTTTTTTTTTCGAAGGCCCCATGCACTCAGATAGACGGAAGTACGTCCACGCGGCTGCTGTCGCGCTCCTGCTTCTCCTGTTACCGGTGGCCATGTCCGCACAGGTGCGGACGTCCCCGGAGGAGAGCCCTGCGGTGGCGGATGATGAGGCGGCCACCGTCCGCGAGGAGATGCGCGCACCGGCGGTGCGCGTCCTCGACGCCGACCGCGAGATCTCCGATGTCGAGATCGACGGTATCATCGATGAGGCCGACTGGGCGGATGCACAGGTGTTCACCGGATTCATCCAGCGGGATCCCCGCGAGGGTCAGCCCGCGGAGCACGACACCGAGGTTCGCGTGTTGTTCGGCGACGGCGCGATCTACATCGCGGCCCGCATGTGGGACCCCGACCCGGCTGGTATCGAAACGCGTCTCACACGCCGCGACCAGTTCGGTGGACCGACCGACCAGTTCTCAGTCGGCATCGACCCCAACCGCGACGGGCTGACCGGTTACAACTTCAATGTCAGCGCGGCAGGCGTGCAGAGCGATCAGTACCTCTACGACGACGACAAGCGGGACGGCGCGTGGGACGCGGTCTGGTCCTCGGCCGTCAACATCGACGAGCAGGGCTGGACCGCGGAGCTGCGGATACCGCTCTCGCAGATCCGTTACGAGGCGTCGGACGAGCTCCAGACGTGGGGCATCGGCTTCTTCCGTATGCGCACCGCGAGCAACGAGCGTAGCTCGCTCCCGCTGGTTTCTCAGCTTCGCAGGGGCAACGTGAGCCAGATGGGCGTGCTGGAGAACGTGCGTGTCACGGAATCCTCTCGTCGCCTGGAGGTGCTCCCGTACGTGGTCAGCAGCTTCCACAGTGGCCCAGCCGAGCCGGGCGACCCGTTCTTCGACGGATCGGACGCCGCGGGTCGCGTGGGTGCCGACATCAGCTACGGGATCGGGGCCAACTTCACGCTCGACGCCACCATCAACCCCGACTTCGGTCAGGTCGAGGCGGATCCTGCGGTCATCAACCTCAGCGCGTTCGAGACCTTCTTCGACGAGCAGCGTCCGTTCTTCGTCGAGGATGCGCGCGTCTTCGACTTCTCGCTGTCGGGCGGCCGCAACCAGCTGTTCTACAGTAGGCGGGTAGGGCGATCGCCTCACGGCCGGGCTCCGTCCAATGCCGATTTCTCGGCAATTCCGGAGAACGCCACCATTCAGGGCGCGGCCAAGCTTTCGGGCCGCACCTCGAACGGGATCTCCTTGGGTGCGCTGGTCGCGATGACGGGCAACGAGTACGGCCAGGCGCTGTACGACGACGCGACGAGAGGCGAGTTCCTGGTGGAGCCGCGGTCGGAGTATGGGGCGGTATCCGTCGCCAAGGACCTCAGAGGTGGACAGTCCCAGATCGGCGTCCTCGGAACGGTCATGCGCCGTGAGCTGCCCGGGAGCGGTGACTTCGACTGGTTGCCGTCGTCCGCATTCAGCGGCGGGGTGAAGTTCAACCACCAGTGGAACGACCGTGACTGGGGTGTCTACGGGTACTTCGCGGGCAGCCACGTGCGCGGCTCCGAGGAGGCCATCACCCGCATCCAGCGCTCGAGCATCCACTACTACCAGCGGCCGGACGCCACGCGCTTCAGTCCCGATCCCACTGCCACATCCATCACCGGACGCGACTGGCGGCTCACGCTCGAGAAGCAGAACGGCGAGCACTGGACCGGTTCCGTGTGGGCGGCCGAGGTGTCGAAGGGCTTCGAGGTGAACGACATCGGCTTTTCGACCCGCTCCGAGGTGATCGACGGCGGAGCGCGCATCAACTACCGGGAGATCCAACCCGGCGATCACCTGCGCAGCTACGACTTCGGTCTGCGCATGTTCCACAACTGGAGCCACGAAGCGCTGGACGACGCGTTCTCGATCGGCTCGTGGCACGACGCGCGCACGAACGGGAGCTACAACGCGGAGGGCCAGATCGAGCTTCTGAACTACTGGCGCTTCCGGACCAATTTCTCTTACCGCCCTGAACAGATGAGCCGCCGCCAGACGCGGGGCGGGCCCGTCATGGTGAGCCCGGCCGGCGGCAGCGTGAACCTCAATTTCAACACCGATAACCGGCAGGCGGTGTCATTCGGTGGCGGGTTCAACTTCTCCGACGACTTCGTCGGCAACGGCCGGTCGTTCGGGTTCGGTGGCGGCATGAGTATCCGTCCGTCCGACAACCTTTCGATCCGGCTCCAGCCACAGATCAACATCTCGCGTTCCGGCGACCAGTACGTGACGGCGACGAGCACGCTGCCCTACAGCCCGACGTACGGCACGCGCTATATCTTTGCGGACCTCGAGCAGCGTCAGGTCTCGCTCGAGACGCGCATCGACTGGACCTTCTCGCCGACACTCACGCTGCAGCTCTTCGCGCAGCCGCTGATCGCTTCCGGTGACTACGTGGAGTACAAGCAGCTTGCCGAGGCAGGTACGTACGACTTCCTGGACCTGGACGCGACCTTCGTCGGTGGGAACCAGGAGGTCGACTTCGACGGCGACGCCGCCACCGACTTCACTTTCCGGGACCGTGACTTCAACGTGCAGTCGCTCATCGGCAACGCGGTGCTCCGGTGGGAGTACCGGCCGGGCTCGACGATCTTCTTTGTGTGGCAGAGGGCCCAGGCCGCGTCGGCCACATTCGGTGACTTCGATGCGGCGCGCGACCTCGGTGCGCTCTTCGACGCGCCAGCCGACAACCGCTTCATTGTGAAGGTGAACTACTGGCTGGGGCTCTGATCGAACTGGGCGCTCAGCAGCCTTTCGGGTACGCCACTTCGACCGTCGGACGGCCACCCGCGTCGAGTAGAGCCTCCGCCGGAATTCGGTGGGTCTCGGGCTCGGGCCCGGGGGCGACGTCGTCGGCCCCGCCGCAGTCCATGTCCTGTGGG
This sequence comes from Gemmatimonadota bacterium, assembly GCA_024638325.1. GTDB lineage: Bacteria > Gemmatimonadota > Gemmatimonadetes > Longimicrobiales > Gaopeijiaceae > UBA2982. The sequence goes on from JAHEKM010000048.1 coordinate 12,258, forward strand.
ATCTCTGCCCGAAGGCTGACGGTTCCGCCCTCGACGCCGACGATCATATAGACGCCGGCTGAAAGCGTCCCGCTCGCCGACTCCACCGGACCGAGCCGCCAGAGACGGCCCTCCACGCCATAGGGCCCGTCCACGACGCCGTAGCCACGCCCTCCCTCCATGCTCAGCCAGTACCCGCCGGGCTCTTCCAGCAGCCACGGGCGGAGCCAGTCGGTACGGTGCTCAGCGAGTGCCAGCGTCGTCCCGTATCCCCAGTCCCCGAGGTCGTCCAACAGGGTGACCTCCTGTCCGTCCGCTCCCTGGAAGACGAGCGCGGCGTAGGGCCACTGACCCCGTGGCCTCAGTTGGGCCGCGATCCAACCGACCGGCTCCCGACCGGCGTCTGGCGCGTCGTAGACGGGTGCGAGCCGCACGGGTGTCCCGTCGAGCTCCGCGGCGTAGCACGCGTCACCCCGTCCCCTGCAAGCGCGCTGTACCCGCTCGTATTCCACGTTGTAGATGGAGTCGAGCGGTCCGCCCATCCAGACGTCGGCGAAGGCGAGCGTCTGGGCGGAAAGAACTGCGGGAAGGCTGGTGGCCGCGGCCACCAGCCCGATCGTTGCGATGCGAAGCATGCGGGAAGTTACGAGCAGGTCGCCGCCGTGACGACGTACTCGACCGTCAGGTTGGCGCCTAGCGTCACCTCCACGATGCCGGGTGCGGTCGCGGTGAACGTCAGTGTTTCGTCGCCGAAAGCGACCTCTGACTCGTACGTGAAGTCGTACTCGTCGGGCGACAGGAACGGGAAGGTGAAGGTGCCGTCCTGGGCCACGGTCGTGGTCGCCGTGATCGCCTCGCCTTCGTCGTCGGTCAGCGTCTGCGCGTCGGCCCGCGGCACGAACGCCGTGAGGTCCCGAGGCGTGCCCGCCGGGCACTCCGGAATCGTAACGAGCGGCGCGTCCTGATCGTCCCGCTCGACGTCGACCGTTCCCGAGACCGTGCCGGTGAATCCGACCTCGGCGCCCCGGATGACCGGGTGCATGACCCACATGCCGGAGCCGCCGGCCTCGTGGCCGAAGCTCTGCGATACGTCGAAGTCCAGCACGATGAGGTGCGCCCCCCCTTCCAGGTCGGCGACGTCTCCGGGTAGCTGGACCTTGATGCCGGACTGCGAGCAGCTCGGACACTTGAGGTCGCCCGTAGCGGTCGCGCCGTGGGGGTGAATGGCGTTGTACACGAAGACCTCTCCGCCCTCGGTCTCGAGCACGGCGCCGTCGATCACGAACCGCATCTGCCCGTAGGTGCCGGCCGGGATCTCGACGTCCGATACGAGGTCGAGGGTGGAGCCCGCGAGCTGCGTGAGCTCGACGAGCTCGAGGTCGGCCGCGGCGTCCTCGCTCAGAAGGGGCGTCCGCCCGTTCTCGCCCTGCAGGTAGATCTCTCGGATGTCGACCCAGACGCTGTCCACGTCGCCCGGGGCGTCCGTAAGCGCCAGGGAGACGCTCGCGACCTGGGACGAGGTGGAATCGCTGCAGGCCGTGGCCATCACAGCGAGGAGCGGAAGCGACAGCAGAGCGGCGAAGCGCCGTACTGGAAGTCGTGAAATCATGGGACTCCTATACCCTTCGGATGAAATTCGTCGAGTGTCACCGGCCCACTTCCACGCAACACGCATGCCACAGTATCCCGCAAGCCTTTCGTGGCCGCGGCGACGCCCCGGCCGGCGGCACTTTACGCCTACACCGAGCCGCACGAGTCTTCGAGGCCGACTTCGTTCGAATGCCGCGTCAGCCCGAGGCCCAGCGTGACCCCCCGCGACATCTCCTTCCCGCCCAAGGACGAGCCGCTCCGGCAGGACGTCGGCATGCTCGGCGACCTGGTCGGCCAGGTGATCCGAGAGCAGGCGGGCACGGCGCTCTTCGATACCGTCGAGTCGGCGCGCCGAGCAGCCATTCGCAGACGGGAGGGATCGCCGGAGGGAGCCGCCGAGCTGGCGGCGGTGCTCGAAGCCCTCGACACGGATGACGCGGGTGAGCTCGTGCGTGCGTTCTCGACCTACTTCCAGGTGGTGAATCTCGCCGAGCGCGTCCACCGGATCCGACGTGGCAGGACGTGGATGCGGCAAGGCGAACCGCAGCGAGGCTCTTTGGCGGATACTATGCGGCGATTGTCCCTGCTCGGGGTGGACGCGAACCGCGCGATCGAGCTCTTCAGCCGTTCTCGTGTGGAGCCCGTCTTCACGGCACACCCGACCGAGTCGACCCGCCGCGCGATCCTCGACAAGCAGGAGCGCATCGCGCTCGAGCTCATCGCGGGCCTGGACCCGGAGCGGACACCGCACGAGGAACGGGTCAGTGTGTCCCGCATTCGTGAGAACATCACCGCGGCCTGGCAGACCGAGGACCACCCCTCGGCACGTCCGACGGTGGCGGCCGAGCGCGAGCACGTGCTGTACTACGTGACCCACGTGCTCTACCGAGTGCTTCCCGCCCTCCACGAGCACCTCGACGAGGCGCTGCGCGGGCTCGGCGTGGAGAATCCCCCCGAGTTTCCCGCACTCGTTCGACCGGGCTCCTGGGTCGGCGGCGACATGGACGGCAACCCGAACGTCGACGCCGGGACGCTGTGGGCCACGCTCCTTCGGCACCGAGAGCTCGCCGTGGAAGCCTACCGCCGAGAGGTGCTCGACCTCGCGCAGCAGCTCACCCAGTCGGCCTCACGGATCGATTGGAGCGAGGGTGTCACCGAGCTCATCGACACATACGCCGAGTGGTTTCCCGAGGTCGTTGCAAGCATCTCCGATCGCCATGCCTCGATGGGGTATCGGGTCCTCCTGACGTTGATCGCCGAGCGCCTTCGCCGAACCGGAGAGGGCGGTGCCCATGGGTACGAGGGGCCGCTCGCGCTGCTGCAGGACATCGAGGCCATTGCGGCCAGCCTCGAGGCTCACCTCGGCGGCCACGCGGGACTCTTTGGCGTACGTCGCCTGGTGCGACGCGTGAGGGCGTTCGGGTTCCATATGGCCACGCTCGACGTGCGCCAGGACGGCCGTGAGCTCCGGGACGTAGTGGCGGAGATTCTCGGGGACCCGGAGTGGCCGTCGCGCCCCGCCGGGGAGCGGGCCGAGCTTCTACGCAAAGACCTTCTACGTGGCGACTTCGACGCGGTCCGGGCGCAGCTGGACATCTCCTCCGAGCGCGTGGCTTCGACGCTCGAAGTGTTCCGGGTGATTCGCGACGCCCGCAGCCATTTCGGTCCGGACGCCATCGGTTCGTACATCATTTCGATGGCGCAGGACGTCGACGACGTGTTGACCGTGCTCTGGCTTGCTGCCGTCGGAGGCCTCGGTCGGGCCGACGACCTGTCGCTGGACGTGACGCCACTCTTTGAGACCGTGCCCGACCTGGAGGGTGCCGAGGAAGCACTCGATCGCATCTTCTCCGACCCCGTCGTGGCGCCCCACCTCCAGCGTCGCGGGAACCGTCAAATGGTCATGGTCGGCTACTCGGACTCCAACAAGGACGGCGGCATCGCGTCGGCCCGATGGGCGCTCCAGAAGGCACTGGAGCAGATGGCCCGTGCCGCGACCCGCCACGCGGTGACACTCACGGTCTTCCACGGGCGGGGCGGCACCGTGTCGCGGGGCGGAGGCTCGGTGCACCGAGCCGTCGCGGCAATGCCCGCCGCGTCGATCGGAGGCAGGCTCCGCCTGACCGAGCAGGGCGAGGTCATCGACGCCAAGTACGGGCTGCCGCAGATCGCGCTCCGCAACCTGGAGCGGATGCTGGGCTCCACCGTACTCCGCGAGGCCATGGGTGACGCGGCCGGGGTTCCGGACGCCTGGAGCTCGATCGCCGACACCATGGCCGACGCGGCGCGTGAAGCGTACCGCGCGCTCGTGTACGAGGACCCACGGTTTACCAGCTACTTCCGGGCCGGTACCCCCATCGATGTCATCGAGCGCATGGCCATCGGGTCGCGCCCGGCGTCCCGCAGAGAGCGTGCCGGCGTTCAGGATCTTCGGGCGATTCCATGGGTGTTTTCGTGGACCCAATGCCGGGCCATGATGACCGGCTGGTACGGACTCGGCACGGGCCTGGAGGCGTCCAAGCGGGAGCACGGCATCGAGGCCCTGCGTGACGCCGCGTCCGAGTGGCGCTTCCTGGACGCGTTGCTGAGCGACGTCGAGATGGTGCTCGCGAAGTCCGACCTGGACATCGCAGGTCTCTACCAGCCGCTGGCGCCGCCGGAGTCGAGGGCCGTCTTCGACGCCATCCGTGACGAGTACGACCGGACCGTCGCCGCGGTGCTGGAGATCCGCGACGGGCAGGAGCTGCTCGACTCGGACCCCACGCTGCAGCGCTCGATTCGCCTGAGGAACCCGTATGTCGATCCCATGAACTTCCTGCAGGTCGATCTGCTCGGGCGCTGGCGGGCGGGCGGGAGCGAGGAGGGGCCGCTCCTCGAGGCTCTGCTGTCCACGGTCAACGGAATTGCGCGCGGACTGCAGAACACCGGATGATGACGTCGCCTGCAGGCGATTTCCGAAGGAGGTGCGAATGGACGGAGCGACGAAGGGGAGGAGGGCGTTCCTCAAGCAGACCCTGCGCGTGGGTGCGTTGCTGTCGGTCTCGGGTCTCAACTCCAGCAGGGTCGCCGCGAGGGAAGCCCAGGCGTCGCCCCTGGGTCGCCTGGATCACGTCGCCGTACCCATGCGCGACACGGACGCGATGGTCGCGTTCTACCGCGGCCTCGGATTCACGGTACGCGAAGGAGGGCAGATCGTCTCGGTCCACTTCGCCGACCAGAAGATCAACTTCCACCGGCCTGAGCTCTGGAACGGGGGCTCCTTCGACCTCCGTGCGCCCGCGGCGGAGCCCCCATGCGGCGACTTCTGTTGGGTCTGGGAGGGGACCGCAGAACAGCTGGCCGAGTCCCTGCGTGTCGTCGGTGCGGAGGTGGTGGCCGAGGGACGTCGTCAGGGTGGACGGGACGGGGGCGACGCCATGGGGGACAGCGTCTACATCCGCGATCCCGACGGGAATCTGCTCGAGTTCATCCGGTACGCGTAGCGCCGCACCGGACGGTCACGGCCCGAACCAGCGCTCTCTGCGGCTCGACCCAAACTGCTCCTTCTCCGCGCGTAGCTTCGGTGACGCACCGTGGAACTGCCCTGTCGGCTTCGGACCGGAGAGGAAGTTCACGTCCACCTTGCCCACGCTGTTCGCTCCGAACTCCACATAGCAGACGCCGGCGCCCGGGTAGAGTTCCTGCTCCCCCTCACCCTTGAGCTCGGCGATGAGGGCGGTCGCCACCGACTTCGCCGCGCCCTCGGCGAAGCCGCCGGCCTTGGGTACGCCCGTGCTCGAGACGTCACCGATCGCGTAGACGCCGGGGTGCCCGGTCTCGAGCGTCCTGGGGTTCACCTCGATCCAACCGTTCGGCGCCAAGCCCGACTCCACCACCACCGCGGGCGGGACGTGACGCGGGATCCCGAGGAAGAGGTCGAAGGGTAGCTCACTGCCGTCGTCCAGGACCGCGACGCCGCGGTCACCCGACAGCTCCGCCACCTTTCGCTTCGGAACGAAGCCGATACCGCGTTCGGCGAACGCCTCGAGCAGCGCTGCGGACGTGTCGGGCGACGGGGGCACGGGGCTCGGGAAGGGCATGACCAAGGTGATCTCGCTCCTCTCCCGCAGGCCGCGGCGCGTGAGGTAGTCGTGCATGAGCAGCACCGTCTCACTGGGCGCTGGCGGACACTTGAACGGCGCGCCGCAGACCCCGACGATCACCCTGCCCCCTTCGAAGCTCGGCAGCACCTGTCCGACCCGTTCGGCCCCGGACACGGAGTAGAACTCGTAGCCCGACTCGGCGAGCCCGGGCGTGCACGCGATGTCATAGTCCGCGCCGAGGGCGATCACCAGGTAGTCGGCCTCGAGCATCCCCGAGTCGGTGGTCACGCTGCGGTTCGCGGGGTCGATGGACGTGACGGCGTGCTGCACGAATCGCACACCGGACTTGGCGATGGATGCGTACGGCACGCGCACGGACTCGGCGGTGCGGACGCCGAACATGACATCGAGCTTCGAGAAGCCGAACACGAACGAGTCGTTCTTGTCGATGAGGGTCGTGTCGACCGCGTCGCCGAGCTCCTCCGAGAGCCGAGAGGCCAGCTCGAGCCCGCCGAAGCCGGCCCCCAGAATCACGATCCGCTTCTTCATCCAACCCTCCGCCGAGCAATGGTGCTGCGCAGGAGATCTAGTCGGTGCGTGCTTGTTGGCAAGCGTCGGCGCTGTCGGTGGCCCACGGCCCGATCGACCCAGTCCCTCTTCGAGCCGTTGGCGCGACGCCAGGGCCCGCCTAGCTTCCCGACGGAACCGAAAACCCAGGGGCAGAGGGCGAACAACAATGCTCGGAATCTGGCGCGCCAAAGTCGTCGCGAGCGGCAACGTGTACACCGAGGACCTGGAGACGCTCGACGACGGGAAACAGTGGGCCACCATGAAGCTGGCCGAACTGGGGCACGACGCGTCCGCCGTGAAGTGGCAGGACCGCGAGCGTTCGAGCTACTGCGTGCCAGGCACCGGCCTGGAGCTGCACGTCACCCGTCGGGGCTGAGGCCTAGGGGACCGCGCAGCGAACCCCCCTTCTCGGCGGCTCTCGCCCGGGCGGCATCGTCAGGGAGACGCCCTCGGCTACGAGCTGGTCCGACGCAACCTGCTGCAGCGCGCCGAGCTGCGCTCCGGAGAAGCCCAGCTCGAAGCCCGAGCACTCTCCGTTGCCCAACGCGCGTGGGTCCATGCCGGTCACATTGCCGAAGACGACGAGCGCCTCCAGGTAGTACCCCGCCGTGCTGGCGTGGTAGTGGTCGTAGGTCCACAGGTCGAGCTGCTCGAAGCCGACACCGTCGTAGGGGTTCGCGCCGGCCACCCCGGTCTGCATGGCGCGGGTCCAGGCCTCTCCCACTGGGCTGATGGAGGCGATGCCGG
>JAHEKM010000049.1 GCA_024638325.1 Gemmatimonadota bacterium
GCGCGGACCGCGGCGGTCGTGGTGTGGATCGCCTCGGGGGTCGTCTTCATTCGCATCCTGGTCGAGATCGGCGCGGTGGCCCCGTCCCTGCTGCCCATTGCGGCGGGCCCGATCGGGATTTTGCTCGCGGTGTTCGTGGTCCTGACCGCGCTCGTCTGGAGGTCTGCCACTGCGCCGAGTGACAATCCACTCGAGCCGGGCAACCCGTCCGAGCTGAAGCCGGCCCTCTTCTTCGCCGCCCTCTACGCGGCGGTCCTGTTCGCGGTCGCCGGCATGCAGGAGCTGCTCGGCGACGTCGGTCTCTACGCCACGGCCTTCGTGTCGGGGCTCACCGACATCGACGCCATCACGCTGTCGACGTCCCGGCTGGTCGACACCGGCGTGGTCGACCCAGGGACGGGTTGGCGCGTCATCGTCGTCGCGGCCATGTCGAACATGGTCTTCAAGTTTGGAATGGCGGCCAGCCTGGGGAGCCGCGCGATGTCGAGGCGTCTGGGCGCGCTGTTCGCGGTCGCGATCGCGGTCGGTCTCGCGCTCGTCTTCTTCTGGGGCTGAGCCTGGCCATCCGTCAGGGACTCCGCCGGGTCGCCCTCATTCGGTCCAGGTAGTCGCCGGATGGGAGCTCCCGCCCGAGTGGCTCCGGGCGGTACCAGTAGATCCAGGCCTGCCGCACCGTCCCGTCCTCCATAGCGACATCGACCCGGTCGCGCTCGAACTCGTGAGGCTCCTCGTCGTCGTGGCTGCATCCCTCGTATCGATCGATCGGGGGTAGCATGACGGTCGGGTTCGGGAGGAGGTACAGCTCTCCGCGGATCCGGCGCTCCGAATCGTCGGTGCGGACGGCGCCCGGGTAGGCGCCGAAGTCGTACAGCACGCCTCGCACGGTGCCATACCCTTGGAACTCCCAGCCCCTGCAAAGCGGGGACAGGACTTGGCCGCGGGCGTCCTTCCGGAGCGTCCCGTAGACGAAGATGAACGCTTCCAAGGGAGCCGGGTCGGAGGGTGGGGGGGACTGACCTGCACGGCCGGGTGCCCTAAGGTACACGGGCCGCCAAATCGGCCCACCGTCTTCTCGGACGTCCAACTCCATGGAGTCGACACATGAGTCAGTTCCTTCAGAGCATTCTCGAGCGCCTCACGGACATCTTCGACCCGCAGGCACTCGGAACCTTGGCGGCAGACCGATTCGCCAACTTGCTCATCGGCGCCGTGACCTTCCTGGTCTACTACCTGGCGTGGCGAGTACTCGATGCAGGGGCACGTACCGTCTCACGCCGTCTGGACGTCGACGCGACGAGCCGCGACTTCACGCTCACGGTCATGAAGTTCGCGGTGCTCACCTTCGCGGCCGTGAACGCGCTGGCCGCGGTGGGCGTGAACACGGCCTCCCTGCTCACCTCGCTCGGCATCGCGGGCCTCACCATCGGCTTCGCCGCCCGGGATGCGCTCTCGAACATGATCTCGGGCGTGCTCATCTACTGGGACCGGCCCTTCGTGATCGGCGACCTGGTCGAGGTCGGCTCCTCGTACGGTCGGGTGGACCGCATCACGCTCCGGTCCACGCGTGTCGTGACGCCCGACGGACGCATGCTGGCGGTCCCGAACACGGAGATCATCAACACCACAGTGGCGTCGTACACGAACTTCCCCCACCTGCGCATCGACGTCCCCGTCACGGTGGCGGTCGACTCGGACCTCGAGCACGTACGTCGCGTGCTGCTAGGGCTGGTGAAGGACCACCCCAGCTACATGGACTCCCCGGCGCCCGTCGTCGTGGTCAAGCAGCTCAACGACTACAACGTTCTGGTCGAGCTCCGGGCGTGGTTGGACGACGAGCGCAAACACATCGAGGCGCGGACCGCCCTGCGTGAAGCAGCCTTCGTGGCGCTCACCAAGGCCGGGGTGGACCTGCCGTTCGAGACGTTCCGCATCGAGCCGCTCACCGTGAAGCAGGCCGCCGCATGACGACCGAGGACCTCAACCCGTTCCACATCGCCCAGCGCCAGTTGGACGACGCCGCTCGATATCTCCCCGAGTTGGAGCCCGGGCTCTTCGAGTTCCTCAAGCAGCCCGACAAGGTGATCGTGGTGGAGTTCCCGATCTCCACGACGTCTGGAGGGGTCCGCAACTTTGTAGGCTATCGCGCCGTTCATAACCGCTCCCGGGGCCCGGGTAAGGGAGGCATCCGCTTTCATCCCGACGTGACGCTCGACGAGGTGCGGGCGCTCGCCTCGTGGATGACCTGGAAATGCGCCGTCGTGGGGATCCCGTTCGGGGGCGCCAAAGGCGGCGTCGTTTGCGACCCCAAGCAGCTCAGCGAGAGGGACCTGGCACATATCGTGAGGCGATTCGTCTCCGAGCTCGGCGACAACATCGGGCCGTACACGGACATCCCCGCCCCAGACGTCGGTACCAACGCCCGCACCATGGCGATGGTATTCGACACGTACGAGATGATGCACCGCGGCCAGAACAACCTGGGCGTGGTCACCGGCAAGCCGATCCACATCGGCGGCTCGCTCGGGCGTGACAAGGCGACCGCGCGCGGCGGCTTGTTCGTCGCGCGGCGTGCCCTGGAGCGCGGCCTGCTCGACGGCGTCGACGACCTACGGGGGCTCACAGTGGCCATCCAGGGCTTCGGCAATTCGGGAGGTCACGCGGCTACCCTGTTCGCGGAGGACGGCGCCCGCATCGTCGCCCTGAGCGACTCTCGCGGCGGCGTGTTCAACGCGGACGGCATCGATCCGGCCGCGGCACACGAGCACAAGCGGGCGACCGGTGCGCTCGACGGTCTCGCCGGCACCGAGTCGATCACGAACCAGGAGCTGCTGTCGCTCGACTGCGACGTGCTCATCCCGGCGGCGCTCGAGAACGTGATCACCTCGGGCAACGCAGCCGACGTGAAGGCACGACTCGTCATCGAACTCGCGAACGGTCCGACCACCCCCGGAGCGGATGCCATCCTGAGCGGAAAGGGCGTCGTCGTGCTGCCCGACATCCTCGCCAACGCTGGCGGCGTCACGGTCAGCTACTACGAGTGGGTGCAGAACAACAAGAACGAGCAGTGGGACGAAGAGGACGTGAACACTCGTCTCGAGCGCATCATGACACGCGCGACCGACGGGGTCCTCGAGAAGCAGGAGCAGATCAACGGCTCCGTCGACGCGTTGACTGCGCAACGAAAGGAGCTCGGCCGTGACGGCGATCCGCTGCAGCCCGTCGACCTGCGAACCGCCGCGTTCATCGTCGCCGTCGAGAGGGTCGCCCAGGTGACGCTCGAGCGGGGGATTTGGCCCTAGGGCGACCCGGTAGCCGATTCACCTCGGCCTATCGAAACTGCTCACCCCACTCAACACTTCCCCGGGGACACCGAGGGGACGGGGACGGGCCGAACTCAATCGAGGCAAGCGAGGCCATGATGGAGGCTCTGGCGGGCACGACCGCCAGCGTCTCGCCAGAAGGCGACGGCGAGGGCAAGAAGTTCGGATGGTTCGCGGGCGTCTTCACGCCGACGCTCCTGACCATCCTCGGCGTCATCATGTACCTGCGGCTCCCCTGGGTCGTGGGGAACGCGGGGCTCATCGGAGCGCTGTCCATCGTCGGCTTGGCCACCGGCATCACGGTCGCCACGGGCCTGTCGCTCTCATCGATCGCTACGAACACGCGCCTCGGGGCGGGTGGTCCCTACGCCATTGTGACCCGGTCGCTGGGCTACGAGGTGGCGGCGAGCGTGGGGGTGCCCCTCTACCTGTCGCAGGCCTTCGCGGTCGCGATGTACGTGTTCGGCTTCCGGGAGGGCTGGGGCTGGATCTTTCCGGAGCACCCCGCTCTGCTCGTGGACTTCGTCCTGTTCGTTCTCGTCCTGAGCATCGCCTACGTGAGCGCCGACCTTGCGTTTCGGGTGCAGTACCTGGTCATGGCCGTCATCGCTGTCTCCCTGGTGATGGTCTTTGGAAACGTGGAGGTCTGGCAGTCCACCCATGAGATCGAGCTCTTCGGCGACTACGCCGGAGCGCCCGAGACCGGGCTGACCGGTACGGAGTACTGGGCCGTCTTCGCGGTCTTCTTCCCGGCCACCACCGGCATCCTGGTGGGCGCCAACATGTCGGGCGAGCTGGCCAACCCCCGTCGGAGCATTCCGGTGGGTACGCTCTCGGCCATCGGGGTCACGTCGGTCATCTACCTCGCGCTGATCTTCTGGGCGGCGAAGGCCGCGCCGGCCTCCGAGCTCGCGTCCAACTACAACGTCATGATCGACCGGTCGCTGTGGGGACCCGCGGTCCTGGCCGGCCTCCTCGGGGCGACGTTCTCCTCGGCGCTCTCCTCGCTCGTCGGCGCTCCGCGGATCCTGCAGGCGCTCGCGCGCGACCGACTGGTGCCCGGCGCGGCCTGGCTCGCCAAACGAACAAACGGAGAGCCGCGCCGCGCGATGCTCGTGACCGGCGTGATCGTGCTGGTGGGGTTGATGGCCCGGGAGCTCAACGTCGTCGCGCCGCTCATCACCATGTTCTTCCTGATCACGTACGCGGTGGTCAACATCGTCACGTTGGCCGAGAGTAGCCTCGGCCTCATGAGCTTTCGGCCCACACTCGAGCTCCCCCGCGTGGTGCCGGCGTTGGGCGCGTTGGGCTGCATCTTCGCGATGTTCATCGTGAACCCGACCTTCTCGCTCTTCGCGGTGGGCATCGTCGGCGGCATCTACTCCTGGCTGCTGTGGCGCGGGCGGGCGCCGCGCACCGGCACCGTTCGGAGCGGCATCTTCGTCGCATTCGCCGAGTGGGCCGCGGCAAAGGTGCTCGAGCACGACCTGACCACCACACGCGCTTGGAAGCCCAGTCTGGTCGTGCCCATTCGCGACCCCACGCGCCTACGTGGTGAGTTCCGCATCCTCGTCGATGTGTGCAGGCCGGAGGGCGCGATGAAGATCCTGGGGATCGCGTCGACGGAGACCGTCGACGACCTCACACCGCGCGTGGAGAACCTCACGCGCTCCTTCCAGGAGGCGGGCGTGATGACGACCGCCTCGATCATCGACTCTGCCGGGTTCGCGGAGGGCATTGTGACCGGCTTGCAGGCGCTGCGCAGCGCGTTCTTCCGACCCAACGTGCTGTTCCTGAAGGTACCGGACCAGTTGGACCGGCACCCCGAGATTGCGCAGGTGATGCGAGAGGCCAAGCGCCTCCGCATTGGTACCATGCTCCTGGGATACCACCCGACGGCCGGGTTCGGCCGGCAGAGGGTCGTGAACCTCTGGCTGTCTCCCATGAAGAGCGGTCAGTCGGTTCGCGCCTACCTCGACGAGACGAACCAGAACCTCGCAATCCTGACCGCGCTCCGGATCCGGAGGTCGTGGAACGGCGAGCTGAACCTCATCACCGCCGTGCGGGATGCTGCGGACGTTCTGCAGGCCCGGGCGGGTCTCGAGGAGCTCTGCGACCTCTGCCGGATCCCCAGCGAAGCGGTCGTGCACGTCATCGCGGGTGAGTTCGATTCGATCCTGTCGCGCGCAACCCAGGGGGATCTCGAGCTTTTCGGCTCGAGCCACGACCAACCTCTCGACTTCATGGCCGGACTGGTCCAGACGACGCGCGCCACGTGCATGTTCCTCGCCGACTCGGGCGAGGAGGACGCGCTAGCCTGAGCAGACCGGGCCACTACGCGCTCCTCGGCGCCCTCAGGCGGTCCGCCTCGCCCCATGTCTGGCCCACAATACTTTTCAAGGTTGCATATTTCAGTTCTTAGGCTTCTGTTGCGCATGCTAGGGCGCGCAGTTTGTGCGCGCCCTCTCACCCAGGAGGTGCAGCATGTTCAGAGCAATCGCGGCGGCAGCGACCATTCTGCTGGCCACTCCGGCCCTTGCGACCGCGCAGGCATCCATCGAGGGCGTCTGGATCGGCCTCTCGGTGAGAACGATCGGGGGGCCGAACGATGGCCAGGTAACGGAGTTCACCCAGCCGAGGATCCTCATCTACACGGACTCGTTCTTCGCCTGGGTCTTCGGCGGCACCGACGTCGAACGCCCCCTCACCGGCGAAGACGCGTCGGATGCCGAGATTGTCGCCGCGATCGCCGGCTTCCAAGCGGTCGCCGGCACCTACCTGATCGACGGTACGGACATCGTGTACCATCGGCTCGCGAGCCTGAATCCGAACGGACAGCTGCCCGAGAACCAGCCGCTGGTCCGACAGATCCGGGCCCTCACCCAAACGCGCCTGGCGACACAGCTCACGAACGCGGACGGTGTGACCACCGTACTTCTCTACCGCAGGGCCGAGGGCGGCGACTGACCGAGGAACTCCTAACGCAGCGTCAAGAGGCAAGGACGCGCGCGCCGAGGGTCTGCCCTCGGGGCGTATCCCCACCCTCCCTAGGCCGCCGTCAGTCCCCTGCGCTCCAGCAGTGGTTCGACGCGCGCGTCCCTGCCCCGGAACTCGCGGTACTGGGTCGGCTCGTCGACGCTGCCTCCGCGTGAGAGAACGGTCCGGCGATAGTGCTCACCGTTCTCCCGCGTCAGCCCTCCGTTCTCCTTGAACCACTCGACGGCGTCGGCGTCGAGCACCTCGGCCCAGATGTAGGCGTAGTAGCCCGCATCGTACCCGCCGAAGATGTGCGAGAAGTAGGTCACCCGGTAGCGAGGCGGCACCTCGGCGAGCGCGGCGCCGGCGGCTTCCAGCGTGTCGGCCTCGAACGCCATGACCTCGTCGGGCTCGGGCACCTCGTCCGGTGCAAGCTGATGCAGCGCCTGATCCACGAGGCACGCCGCGAGGTACTCCGTCGTCCGGTACCCCTGATCGAACAAGCGCAGCGCGAGCACCTTGTCGATGAGCGCCTGGGGCATCGCCTCACCCGTCTCGTGGTGTGTGGCGTACCGCTCTAGCACCTCTGGCCAGACCATCCACATCTCGAAGACCTGCGAGGGGAACTCCACGAAGTCCCGCGGCACGCGGGTGCCGCTGAAGAACGGATACGTCACGTCGGAGAAGAGCCCATGCAGTGCGTGCCCGAACTCGTGGAACATCGTGCGCACCTCAGAGAGCGTGAGGAGCGTGGGCTCACCCGCCGGCGGCTTGGTCGCGTTCATGTGGTTGCCGATGACCGGCCGGTCGCCGAACAGCTTGGACTGCCGCACGTAACTGTTCATCCAGGCCCCACCCCGCTTCGACGGGCGAGCCCAGAAGTCGGCCAGGAACAGAGCGAGCGCTTCCCCGTCGGCGTCCCTCACCTCGTAGACGCGCACGTCCGGATGGTACGTCGGCAAGTCCGCGCGCTGCTCGAACGTGATCCCGAAGAGCCGGCTCGCCGCGAAGAAGACGCCCTCTTCCAGGACACGCCACATCTCGAAGTACGGCCGGATCGCGGCCTCGTCGAACGCGTACTCCGCTCGTCGCAGCTTCTCCCGGTAGAAGGGCCAGTCCCACACGCGCAACTCGAAGTCTTGACCGTCGGCCTCGATCATCTGCCGTAGGCCTTCGGCCTCCCGCATGGCGTTACGCACCGCGGGTGGTGTGAGCTTCGCCAGCCGCTGATTCACGGCCTCGGGCGTCAGCGCCATCTGGTCGTCCAGAACGTAAGCCGCGTGGTTCTCGTAGCCCAGCAGCCGGGCGCGCTCGGCTCGGAGCTTCGCCACACGGCTCACGATGTCCCGGTTGTCGTACTCACCCCCTCGGCTGCCGCGCGCGCGCGACGCCTCCATGATCCGCTCCCGGAGCGCTCGGTTCTCGAGCGAGGCGAGCGCGGGCTGTCCCGTCGTGTTCATGAGCGGGATCACGTACTTGCCCTCGAGCTCACGCTCGCCCGCCGCTTCGGCCGCGGAGCGGATCGCCGCGTCGGACAAGCCGGCGAGCTCCTCGACCGTGTCGACGACCACGAACGACGCGTTCACCTCCTTCAGCACGTTCTGCGAGTATCTCGTCTGCAGCTGAGCCAGCTCGGCGTTCATCTTCTTGAGTCGCGCCTTGTCTTCCTCGGACAGTCGAGCGCCCGCCCGCACGAACGACTTGTAGTAGCGCTCGACGAGCCTGAGGTCTTCGCCGCTCAACTCTAGGCCGTGGCGAGCCTCGTAGACCTCCTCCAAGCGACCGAACAGCTCTCCGTCCAACATGATCTCGTCGGAGTGCGCGGCGAGCTTGGGCGCCAGCTCGGTGCGGATCGCCTCGAGCTCGTCGTTGGTGTGAGCACCGACCAGGTTCGAGAAAACCAGGCGGACACGTTTCAGCATGCGGCCCGAGCGCTCGAGTGCGGCCAGCGTGTTCTCGAACGTCGCCGGCTCCGGGTCGGACGCGACGACACGGACCTCGGCCCGGTGCTCCTCCATGCCCTGCTCGAATGCGGGCAAGAAGTGCTCGTCACGGATCTGGTCGAAGGGTGGGAGCCCGAAGGGGAGCGTGCTCTCGGGAATCAGCGGGTTCACGGGGCCTCTCTCGGCGGGGATCCGACGGTCGATACTCGACCGCATCCGGGTCGGGGCGTCAATGGTGACGCCTGGCGCGCCGGCGTCTCCCTCCTAATGTTGACCCCCTGTTCGGGACCCGCCGGCGTTAGGCGGTCTCCCACCGACTTATCCAGGGGGGGTCATGACGTTGTCACGTTCTTTGTCGCTTGGAGTGCTTGCCACGTTCGCGCTGGTCGGCGCGGGTTGCAGCGCCGACGCCGCGAACATGCAGGGAGGCGGGTCCGGTATGGCCGCCGGAAGCCCGATTACCGGTGAAGGCATCCCGAACCCGGCACCCAACGTGACCATCGGTTGGGGTGAGCTGCCGGAAGGACGCGTGTGGGGCTCGACCGCCGGCGTCGATATCGACCCGACGGATGGCCACGTGTGGGCGTATGAGCGCTGCGGCGGAAACTTCGGCCAGCCCTGCGTCGACAACAACGACATCGCGCCGATCTTCAAGTTCGACCGGAACACGGGCGCCGTCCTCGCGAACTTCGGCGAAGGCATCTTCGTGACGCCGCATGGAATCCACGCGGACGACGACGGCAACGTGTGGGTGACGGACTTCGCCGGTGTCGAAGGCAGAGGCCATCAGGTCCACAAGTTCAGCCCCGAGGGCGAGCTGCTCATGAGCCTCGGCGTGCCCGGAGTGGCCGGCAGCGCCGCAGGCCAGCTGAACCAGCCGAACGACGTCGTCGTCGGGCCGAACGGCAACATCTACGTCGGGGACGGCCACAGCGGGCAGGGCATGACGTCCGAAGCCGCCATGGCGGAGGGCCGGGCCCAGGGCCTGACCGGCCGCATCGTGAAGTTCTCGGCCGACGGCGAGTACCTCATGGAGTGGGGCCAGATCGGCACGCTGCACGGTGATTTCCGCACGCCGCACGCGGTCGACTTCGACTCCCAGGGCCGCCTCTGGGTCGCCGATCGCGGTAACCACCGGCTCGAGATCTTTGATCAGAACGGCAACTACCTGGACTCCCGGTACTCGCACGGGCGCATCAGCGGGATCTTCATCACCGACGACGACATGATCTACTCGATCGATTCCGAGTCGAGCATGACGAGCCATCCGAACTGGATGAACGGCGTGCGCATCGCGAGCATCCACGACGACGTCATCGTCGGGTTCATTCCGCCGCACGAAGCCGATTCCCGGCCATTGCAGGGTGCAGCTGGTGAGGGAGTGGCGGTCGACGCGGACGGCAACGTCATCGCGGCCGAGGGCCCGAATTCGCTCCGCTTCGCAGACGGCGGCGCGTTCACTTACTACGCGGTGGGCATGTAAGACCTCCTCGGGTGAGCGGGCGCCCGCCGTCGCTGGCGTGCGGGCGTCCGCCACCCAATCTTCACCCCCTGTTCGGAGCCGCCGCACGGGTGCGGCTGAGCTCCACCGACTCATCGCGGGGGGATTCATGTCACTGCCACGCTCCTTGTCCTTCGGAGTGCTCGCCACGTTCGCCGTCGTCGCCGCGGGCTGTAGCGCGGACGCCGCGAACACGCAGGGCATGTCCGCAGGGACGATGTCCACGGGCAACTACATCTCCGGTGAAGGACTGCCGAACCCGAACCCGAACGTCGAAGCCGCTTGGGGCACGCTGCCGGCCGGCCGCCAGTGGGGCTCGACCGCGGGCATCGACACCGATCCGAACGACGGCCACATCTGGGCCTACGAGCGTTGCGGTTCCGGGTCGGCGGGCGGGCCAGGCGTCAACTGCGTGACGAACGAGGTCGACCCGATCTTCAAGTTCGACCGCAACACGGGCGAGATCCTCGCCAACTTCGGCGCGGGAGTCTTCGTCACGCCGCACGGGATCCACGCGGCCGAGGACGGCACCGTGTGGGTGACCGACTTCGCGGGCAACGGCGAGAAGGGCCACCAGGTGCACCAGTTCAGCGCCGACGGCGAGCTGCTCATGAGCCTCGGCGTGGCCGGCGTCGCCGGAAACGGACCGGGCGAGCTCAATCAGCCGAACGACGTCGTCGTCGGGCCGGACGGAAGCATCTTCATCGGCGACGGCCACAGCGGTCAGGGCATGACGACCCAGGCCGCCATCGACGAGGGCCGCGCGAGCGGGCTGACCGGGCGCATCATCAAGTACTCGCCGAGTGGCGAGGTCCTCATGGAGTGGGGCCAGATCGGCTACGAGCACGGCGAGTTCCGCACGCCGCACGCCCTCGAGTTCGACGGGCAGGGTCGCCTGTGGATCGCCGACCGCGGCAACCACCGCCTCGAAATCTACGACCAGAACGGCAACTACCTCGAGTCGCGCTACACGCACGGTCGCATCAGCGGTTTCTTCATCACCGACGACGACATGGTCTATTCCATCGACTCGGAGTCCCAGATGCTGAACCATCCGAACTGGCGCACCGGCGTCCGCATCGGGCCCGTCGCCGAGGACGTGATCACGGCGTTCATTCCGCCGTGGGGCTCGGACGCCCCCAACCGCATGTACTCCGGCTCGGCCGGTGAGGGCGTCGCGGTCGACTCGGACGGCAACGTCTTCGCCGCCGAAGGCCCGGCGTCGCTGCCGAACGCGGGGGCGGCGTTCACGAAGTACTCGTTGGGGATGTAAGCCGCTCTTTCGGCCGGCGCGCCATCCGCTCGGATCGGCGCGCCGGCCAGCGGGCCCACGGCGCGGAGCGGCCCCAAGAGGCCTCGGGGCCTCCTGGAGCCTGAACGGCACCGGAGCGGCCGGGTCTACTTCGAACCGAACCTGAAGTCGCGGATCGCGATGTCGTCACCGCCGGCCGCCGACTCGTCGAAGTGGACGTTCACGATCGGGAACGGTGCCACGAAGCCGACGAAGCCGTTCCAGCCCTCCTCGAAGCGTACCTCGAAGCCGTCGCCCCGAACGGTGATCGACTCGCCGCTTTCCCGGCTGTTGTCGCCCACCGTGACTGCCAGAGCGTATACGCTACTCGCGGTGGATGCGCTGTCGGGCTCGAGGATGCGGATGTCGAAGTCGTCGTGCTCGAAGACACCCCTGTAACTGCCTGAGATGCCATCGACATCACCGATGCTGATCCACCGATCGGCACCGCTGGCGAACTCCTGGTCACGGAAGACCAGCGTCCACACCCGATGGTTCGGGTTGTCGAGCTGCTCGGCGTTCGTGTTCTCGAGGTAGAAGTCGAACGGTAGGCCCGTGCTGCCCCCCAGGAACGTGGCACGAGGTCCGATCGGGTAGTTTCCGCCAATCGGGTACGTGAGTCCTTCGGCCTGAGTCACGTTTTCCTCCGTCGTGATCAGCGAATCCTCGACGAGTCCGGCCGCAGCAGCGGCATCGCGCCAATCGACGTACGAGGTGTAGCGCTGTACGCCACCAGCCTCACATTCGCGAATCGCGTAGCTGGTGGTCTCACTCACCTTGGCGATGCTGTTGTCACCCAGGTTGCGGAGCACGTACGAAATCGGGCGTGCCGACGTGAGCGGTGCGTTGTCGGTGAAGTAGGCCCCGAGCGTCCCCGTCCGAATCAGATCGATGGCCGCCTGCGCGTGTCCTCCGATCGCTACCACTTTGATCTCGGAGGAGTCGAGCACGGCCTTCTGCTCGGCGGTCAGGTTGGCGGCAACGCCGCCACCCGGGAACGACGCGGAGGCCGACAGGGCCCCCTTCATCTCGGACACGGACTTCGTGGACGTCATCGTGACCGTGAGCATCCGGCCCCAGGTGACGCTTCCGACGTACACCGGAAGGTTGTCGGGTCCGATGTTGTCCCGGTCGACTTGCTCCTGTAGCAGCTCCTCGGTGAAGTCCGCGCCGAAAACGTCGCGGGGAGCCTGCGGCAGCACCATCGAGGTCGTGAACATCTTCTGGACGAAGGTGGCCATGAGCGTCGACGTCGACACAGACTGATCGGTCTCGAGACCTGCCCGCACCGAGTAACCCATGTAGCGGGCCGAGAGGCCGATCTTCAGGGATGACTGCTCGAGCGAGTGGCTCTCCACCTGGTTGAAAAAGATGCTGCTCCCTGACATGTGCCCCACGCGTTGCGCTTCGTCGATCAGCTCACCGATGGCCTGCGAGACCGTGGCGAGGGTCGGACGAGGCACCATCCGCGTGTTGTCAGCGGAGAGGAGGTCGATCGACACCGTCAGTGGCCCTCGCTGTCGAATCGGTAGCTCCAGCAGCGATCCGAGTCCGTCACGGTGATGCCGCCCCTGAATCAGGGATCCGAGCCACATGATCTCCGAATCCGGGCTGTACGTGACGATGTCTTCCGGATTGCGCGTGATATTGGCTTCTCTGACCGAGCAGAAGAGCGGTCCATTCTGCTCGTAGTAGCTCGGCTCGTTCGCTATCACCTCTGCGTCGGGTATCGGTTCCGCGAACGCCTCCCACGAGGGGAGCGTCCACAGATACTCGTCGACGTCAGCGACGGTCGGGCCGGGCTGGGTGGGCTCCGCGGAGTCACTGCACGCCACCACGAGCGAGGCCAGCGCGACTCCGAGGGGCAGGGCGAAGAACCTGGTTCTGCGAACCATGCTCCCCCCTTTCTAGTCTATGCCTGCAACTAGTCGTAGGTGAATCGAATGAAGCACTTCCTGTCTCAGCAGCTTCCGTGCCCCTCCGCAACGCCCAGTAAGCCGCGTATACTGGCCTGTCCCGAGGGTTGAGAAGGCCCGCGGGGACACTGTGCCACGCCGCGGGACAAACGGTCCCAACGAACCCCGAGGAGCCGCGCATGCCCACACCGCTCATCGTCTTCATCGGCGTCTTCAGCGCGATGGCCCTCTACCTCGTCGTCAACGCGCGACGGGCCGGGCCGCCTACGCTCTCGGACACCGATCTGGCACGGGGAGTCGTTCTCCGCGGCGCGACCCGGGACAACCCCGGGAGCGGCTGGTCCTGGCTGGGCAGCGAGACGATGGCCAAGGGACTCGACCTCCGCTTCGACGCCGACGACGATCCGGCCGCCGAAGCGAGCTTCCTGGTCGAGGACCGGGGCGGGCCCAGGCGGAGCTCGTTCACCATGAACGTGCGCGTGCCACTCACTGCGGAGTTCGCGACCCACCACGTGCACAACCGGGGCTTCGTGTTCCGGGTGCGGCTACGCGGCACGGAGCCGGTCGTGGGCAGGGAGGTGAAGATCCAGATGCACGTCGAGGGCCCCGGTAAGCCGATCTGCGGACGCGTGGAGAACGACGACGACCACCGCCCCGCGGTGGGCGGTTGGATCGAGTTCGAGAGCGTCGAGGTGCTGAGGGTGGGACGGCGCTAGGGGGCGACGTAGTCCACCGGCCGGGACCCGCACGACGACCTAGCTCGGAAACAGATCCGGGTTGTTCGTGAAGAGCCCGTCGACATCGAGGTTGTACAGGAAGTAGCGCGTCTCCTGAACTGCCTCGTCACGCTCGTCCGGGTCGCGGCTGCCGAACGTGTACGGGATCACTGTGAGCCCCGCCGCGTGGGCCCGCTCGACCACGTTCGGGAACGCGATGAGCAGGTCCTTGCTCGGCCCGATGCCCGTGGCGAACTCGGCGATCTCGGCGAGGCCGTCGACGCTGAACCAACGCTGACCGTCGACGTACTGGCTGACGAGAAACGTGGACGGTAGGTCGAGCCCGTGCTCGTGGCGCAGGATGCGCAGGCTCTCCGGGCTGAACGACTGCAAGAACACCGGTGTGCCCTCCACGCCGCCCTGTACGTGCAGCCCGTGCGACTGGAGCTCGAGCGCAACCAGGTGCTCCATGTCGTAGCCCTGATCGCCGTAGACCTCGGGGGCCTTGGTCTCGGGGAAGATGCCCGCCCGGCCCCGGGCGATGTCGATCACCTCACTGAACGTCGGTACGCGCTCTCCGGCGAACTCCGGGCTGAACCACGAGCCGGCGTCTAGCTGCTTGATCTCCTCGAGCGTGAAGTCGACCGCGAACCACACACGGACGAGCAAGCCGTTGCGATTCACCACTTCACGGAAGCGGTCCGGGAAGACCTCCTCCACGTTGGTCGTGCGCTCGAGCGTCTCGTCGTGCAGGGCGATGAGCACGCTGTCGGCGGTGATCTGCAGGTCCGGCTCGATGAAGTGGGCGCCCTGCTCGATGGCGAGCTCGTACGCCGCCCGCGTGTGCTCGGGCGCGTATGCCGACGCACCGCGGTGCGCGACCAGGATCTTGCCGGAGGATGCCATGTCGGACTCGCCGCCCATGCAGGCGGTGGTCAGGGCCAGGACCGCGGTCGTCGCGGTCCGAAGGTGTCGTGTCTCCAAGGGGTCTGCTGCCGGGTGCGGGCTGGGACGGAGCAGAAGGTAGCGTCCGCAACGCCAGCCAGGCCACACCTCCCGGGCGAGTCCGGGCACGCGCTCCATTCCTGAGGTCAATCGGCTATTCTTTACGCCATGCCACTCGTAGCACATTCCGGTCTGCCGACGTTCGAGCAGCTGCGCCAGCAGGGACACGATCTACTGTCGCTCGAGCGCGCCGTGCATCAGGACATCCGCGAGCTCCACATCGGATTCCTGAACATGATGCCCGACAAGGCGTTGCAGGCCACCGAGCGGCAGTTCATCCGGCTCGTCGGTGGCTCCAACCCCATCGCGCAGTTCTTCGTCTATCCGTTCTCGCTGCCGGGGCTGCCGCGCGCCCAGGAGACGCTGGACTACATCGAGAAGTACTACGCGAGCTTCGACGACCTCCGCCGCGACGGGCTCGACGCGCTCATCATCACGGGCGCGAACGTGGCCAGCCCGCACCTCTACGAGGAGCCGTTTTGGGACCCGCTCGTCGAGGTGATGGAGTGGGCGAACGAGAACGTCACCAGCGTGCTCTGTTCTTGCCTGGCGACGCACGCCGTGCTCGAGCATCTGTACGATATCCAGCGGAGGCCCATGGAGCGGAAGCTCTGGGGCGTGTTCAGCCACCGGGTGTGTGAGCCGCACCATCCCCTGCTCCGCGAGATCAACACGCGCTTCGACGTGCCGCACTCGCGTTTCAACGAGATCTCCCGCGCGCAGCTCGAGGACGCCGGGCTGCCGGTCCTCGTCGAGAGCGAAGAGGGCGGCGTGCACATCGCAGCGAGCCCGGATGGCTTCCGCGTCATCTACTTCCAGGGCCACCCCGAGTACGACGTCAACAGTCTGCTCAAGGAGTACAAGCGCGAGGTGAAACGCTTCCTCGCCGGCGAGCTCGACGATCCGCCGCCGTACCCGGACCACTACTTTCCGCCGGCCGCCGAAGCGCTGGCCCGGGCGCACCTCGAGCTCGCGATCCGGGCACGTGACGCGGGAGAGTCGATCCCGAAGATGCCCGAGGGCGATATCGAGGCGCACCTCGACAACACCTGGGGTGACACCGCCAAGGCCATCGTCAACAACTGGCTCGGACTGGTCTACAAGCTCACGGACCTGGACCGAAAGAAGCCGTTCATGGAGGGCGTCGATCCGGCCGATCCGCTCGGGATGGGGCGGTAGGGAGCGGGGCGCGATGCCCGTCGGCTACTCCGGAACGCCGCTGGCGAAGAAGCTGGGCATCAAGTCCGGTCATCGCGTGAGAACGGTCGGGGCGCCGGCACACTACGACGCGCTGCTCGCGCCAATCCCCGAGGGCGCCCACGTGTCGGCGCGGCTCCGAGGTCAGGCCGACCTGTGGCACGTCTTCGTCACGTCGCGTGCAAAGCTGACCAGCGAGGTCGAACGTGCGCTCGGCGCGATTCCGCCGGACGGCGCCATCTGGGTCAGCTGGCCCAAGAAGTCGTCGGGCGTACCGACCGACGTTACCGAGGATACCGTGCGCGAAGTCGCCCTCCCCCTCGGACTCGTCGACGTGAAGGTGTGCGCGGTCGACGAAACCTGGTCGGGGCTCAAGCTGGTGATTCGGAAGGAGCTGCGGGGGCGGTAGGGGCGCCACGAACAGGAGACCACCATGGCCGTAACGCTCGACGACGAACGCCGAGCCCAGATGACCAAGAAGCTCCAGGGCTACTTTCTGGAGGAGTTCGACGAGGAGTTGAGCGCGTTTCGGGCCGAGGGCGTTCTCGACTTCTTTCTCGAGCGGCTGGGGCCATCGGTCTACAACCAGGGGGTCCAGGACGCGCGCATCTATATCATGCAGAAGCTGGACGACCTGGACGCGGAAATTCACGAGCCGGAGGTGGGCTGAGCGAATGATCATCCCGCTCATCGAGCGCCTGTACGCCCATATGGAGTGGGCCGACGCGCTCATCTGGCAGACCATCCTCTCCGAGGATGTGGTGGCCGCGGACGACTACGTCGTGGACGTTCAGGTCGCTGCGCACAGCGTGCATCACCGAGCGCAGATCAACCGGCGCATCCGGGAGCTCGGGCTGGAGCCCACCTTGGGCGACTACATCGGTTGGATCTGGCGAGGAGGGCCCGAGCCGGAGTGGCCCCAGCCGGAGGCCACGTGAAGGCCGGGTCGCTCACTCTCGCGCTGCTGGCCGTGGCGATACTGACCGGCCCGGCCGCATACGCCCTGTGGTTCGTGTCCGGCGCCCACGGTCACGGACTCGCCTCGACCGACCGGGCGGCCATCTTCGGGCTCTCGTCCGCCTCCGCGCTCTCGCTGGTCGGCGCCTACGTGTCGTGGGTGCGGAGCAGGGGCAGACCTTGAGGGGGCGCGCGTGCGGCGCGGTCCTGATCGCCCTCAGCCTGGCGAGCTGCACTCACGGCCCCGAGGAGCAGACGGCGACGCCCACCCAGGTCGTTCGCCTCGGAGAAACCTACCTGGCCGTCGCCCTCATCGAGCACGACGTGTTCCAGCGACCGACCGGCATCAACGCCTTCCCCGACGGCGGGCGGTGGCGGTTCACGGAGCAGCGCGCCCGGCTCGTGCTCCTCGACGTGGATGCGAGGCGGGCCTCCCCCATCGCCGCGGAGGAGGCAGCCGACAGCCTCTGGGAGTCATTCGGGGGTCGCATCGTCGGTGCCGAGGGCGACACGGCCGTGTATCTCAGGATGACCGGCTGTCCCCGAGGTGGGGAGTGCTGGGGTGACCTCCTGAACGTCGCCCTCCTGCGCGTCGGCCTCGACGGGTCGTCCCGACCGGTCGACGGCGTGCCACCCGGGGCGGCGCTCCCCGGCTCGATGGTGGCACGCTCGCCCGGGGAGCAGCGCTACGTCCGCTTCACTACACGCCGGGACACGATCGCGGTGCGGACCGAGGACGACGGGCCGTACGAGCCGATGTTTCTGGTCTCACCTGGAGGTTCGGTCCGCCCCGTCGCACCGTGACGCTTAGCTTCCTGAAACCCCAGGAGTTACCTAGGTTGTCCGTCCACACGGGACGTGGCGCAGCTCGGTAGCGCACCTGAGCCGAGCGGCGAGGAGGCGCACCGTAGGCCGGACGGTTCTTCCGCGAGACGAGCGAGGATCGCGGAGCGACCGGAGCTCCATGGGGTTCCTGAACCCCGGAGCCGAAAGGTAGGTTCTCGCTCGTACGGGACGTGGCGCAGCTCGGTAGCGCACCTGAATGGGGTTCAGGGGGTCGCCGGTTCGAATCCGGCCGTCCCGACTGTACGACCGCCGCGAATGCGGCGCCGAAGTGCTTACATGCGGCGGAGGAGGACCGGCGACGCGAGCGTCAGCGAGCAAGTCGCCGGTTCGAGCCGAGCGACGGAAGCGTGACCCGCAGGCCCGCCAGCCTACTCGCGAGACGAGCGAGGATCGCCGCAGGCGACCGCAGCTCCATCCGGCCGTCCCGATGGAAGGTCCGCGACGACATCTGTCGGCGCGGGGCCTCGAAGCGGACTTAGAAGCCCAGCTCCTTTTCGAGCACGAAGACCTGCACCGTCTCACGCTTGACGCCGTCCTCGGCCATCGCTGCCTCGATCTCCTTGGAGTCGAGTGTCGCGAAGTAGGCGTCCACATCGGACACCTCCGAGTGGAGAACGAACCGGTTGTCGTCGGTCGTGGTGAAGTGGATCACGTCCATGCCGATCGGGGAATAGATCTTGGAGAACAGATCCCGGTGCGAGCGAAAGTGGCCTTCCCAGGCGGCTGCGTCCTCCACTTCGCCGATCATGACGATTCGTGCCATGTGTCGCTCCGTGTCTAGGGGGCCCGTCGGCGAGTGGCCCGATGGGCGCCATCCGACGGGTTAGCACCATAGCTGTTCGCGGCTGATCCGCAACGACACACGCGACCTGGCCCGACTACCCTCGATGCCAGCACGACCCACCTCACGCACGCACAGCTCGAGGAGCTCACCGACGAGCTTCGCCGCCAGCGTCTGCTCCGGAGCATGCGAGTGACGGAGGCCAACGTCGAGCCGGTGAAGCTGGATCAGACCGCGGTGGGCCGGCTATCCCGGATCGACTCGCTTCAGAACCAGAGCATGGCCCAGAACCTCCAGGAGCGGGAGCGCATCAAGCTCGCGCACATCGAAGGCGCACTGCGTCGCCTCGAGGACGCCAGCTACGGACTCTGCGTCACCTGCGACGCCGAGATCCCGTTCGGCCGGCTCTACGCGATGCCCGAGTCCCCGACGTGTGCCGGATGTGGCGGCACGGCGTGAGCCGGCGATTCCTGGGCGTCCCCCGCTAGCAACCACGTAGGGGTTCTACCCGCCTGTACCGGCGCCGCCTTGTGCGCCCGCCCGGGTCCCCGCCTATGTTGGCGACCATCGCCCAAGCCGTGTTCGCAGTAGGAGATCGGGATGCCCGACGGGCCGAAGCCGATGCACCCGAGCATCGCCAACCAACACAAGCACTTCCAGGACGGTATCCACGACCTCCCGGGGGCACGGCATCTAGCGCGAACCCCCCTTGAGAGGGC
>JAHEKM010000050.1 GCA_024638325.1 Gemmatimonadota bacterium
CTCCGCACTTGTCTTTCCCAACGCTTCCGCCTCACTGACGCCAAACAGCTTCTCCGCCAGAGGATTGACCAGGAGATACCGTCCCTCCATGTCCTTGATGTGAATCTTGGTTGGGGAGTTGTCCACGACGGCCCGGAACCGCTCCTCGCTTCGCTGCAGCTTCTCCTCGGCTTTCTTTTGCTCGGTTATGTCGGCTCGGGTCAGCACGAATCCGCCATCGGGAGTCGGAAATTCCCTGACCAGGAATATGCGCCCGTCCGGCTGCTTCTGAACATGGCTCTTGTGGGTTCGGTTTAACTCGATGCGCTTTTGGATCCATTCCTCGCGGGTACCCGCCGCGCCCGGTCTCCGGGTCGTACGGCATGCGGATGTCGGGCCCCGTGCCCGCCCAGGCACGCCCACCCCGGCCGATGATCTCGTCGCCGACGAAGAGGTAGAAGGTGCCGGTCGACTCCTGGTAGTACGGGAAGACGGCGTGCGTGTCCTCCGAACCCACGGTGAAGCTCGTCACGAACACGGGGTTGTCGATGCTGCCACCCCAGCGCCCGTTGCCGACATCGACCACCACGACGCCGTTCTCCCACTCCGCCGAGTACGCGATGCCGTCGTGGACCCACACGTCGTGCACCGAGCTGTTGGGGTGGTCGTACTCGCTCACGTACCGCGGATTGCGAAGGTCGCTCATGTCGAGAATGACGTACTTGTCCCCGCCAGAGAGCGAGAACAGGTGGGTCTCCGTCGCGAACACGTTGTGAACGCCCCCGGTGAGCCCCTCGTCGTAGGTAGAAGCCACAGTCGGGTGGGCCGGGTCGGCGAGGTCGAGGATCACGACCCCGTTCCGTCGAGTCGATGCGCCCTCCCGCGAGATCACGCCATAGCGTCCATCGGGCGAGACCTTCACGTCGTTGACGGACCGGGCGTCGACCTGGATCGAGTCGGTCTTGAAGATGTTCGTGGGGTCGGTGATGTCCCACACGTACGTGTGGCTCTGCGCCTGGCGCGAACCGGTGAGGGCGTAGTCACGACCGTCGAGCCCCTCGAAGGGCCAGAAGTCACTCGTGTAGTGCTCCGAGATACGGCCCTGGCCGAGCACTTCGACCGGACGGACGACGTCCCGCTGTGTGACTCGGAACGAGCGCCGCGCCGTGAGCGGCCCGGCCGAGGCCATGACCGTATAGATGCCCGGCACGTCGGCCACGAACTTGTTGCCGCGCATCTGTCCGGGTGCCTGAGGGCCGAGCACGCGCTCGTCGCCTTCCCAGCGGTGCGACCACGTCACCGGCAGATCGGCGACATCGCGTCCGGCGCCGTCCACCGCGCGCAGCTGAAAGGTCAGCACGTCGCCGGTGCGCACCTCTTCGTCGCCGCCGGAGAGCTCGAGACGGGTCGCGGGGAACGCCGCCACCGTGTGGCGCACCGCGCCGACTGTCCCTTCCAGAGCCGCCTCGATGGACACAGTGCCCGTCCCTACCGCGGTGACGTGCCCGAAGCGATCGACGGTCGCCACGGCGGGGTCGGTCGACGACCACGTGACCTCGGCGTCAGGACGCTCGGTTCCATCCGCGTGCAGGGGACGCGCCATGTGGCGCACGGTCGTGCCCTCGTACAGGCGCGGGTTCTCCTGCTCGATCTCGATGCGCGTCACCGCGGGCCACCGAACCGTCACCGCAATGGGGAGCTGCGTGGGCTCAGCCGAGGAGCCCGGCGAGCGAGCGAGCGCGACCACGTTGTACTGGCCTGGTGCCACGCCTCTCACCGTGCCGTCCTGGAACCAACCGACGACGTCCACCCCGGAGCGCGGGCCGACGAGGCTGACCTCGGCGGTCACACGGGCGCCGGTTTCGTCGTAGGTGAGCAGCTCCAGGGCTGCCGACTCGCCGACCGTGACAACCAGCTCGGCCGGACGCGCCTCGATGCGCGCCACGGCGCCCGTCTGCTGCGCAGCGAGCGATTCCGCCATGTGGCCGAGTGCAGTGGCGACGAGGACGAAGACTGGGACGGCGGACCTGCTGAACATCGAGCCTCCTGGAAGGGTCCAAGGGCATCAGTGTAGAACGCCCCGTTCGGGTCCGGAAGGCGCGGCGGGTTCTCACCGCCGCCCGGCCCACCCGCGGGACGACCGAAAGAGACAAGTGAGACGACATATGAGACGGTACTGGATCCTCGTCGCGTCGTTGGCCATCGCCGGCGCCATGCCCGCCACCGCACAAGAACGAATCGCGAGCGTCGAGCAGGCGCTGGGCCTCAGCGGGCAGTTGAACGGGCGCGGCGGCCCCGCGGGTCTCAATTGGATCGACGACGGCGCGCGTTTCTCGTACATGGTGCGCAACGCCACCAGCGGTAGCGTCGAGGTCCACGGATTCGACCCGGCCTCGGCGAGTGACGAGCTCCTGTTCGATGCGGGAGGCCTGCGCGTCCCCGGCACGGACCAGCCGCTCCAGTACCGGTCGTTCGTCTGGTCCGCCGACTCGCGGCACGTCGTGTTCGAGACCGACTTCCGCCCCATCTACCGAAACTCGGGCGTCGCCGACTTCTACGTCTACGGCGTCGACGACGGCTCGCTCGTCCTCGCGGCCGACGACGCGCGCACGGCAGAGCTGTCGCCCGACGGAGGACTCCTCGGATACGAGCGCGGCGGAGACCTGTACGTCTACGACATGGTGGCCGAGGCAGAGCGCCGGCTGACCGCGACCGGCACCGAAGACGTCTGGAACGGCGTCTTCGACTGGGTCTACGAGGAGGAGTTCGGCCTCGCGCAGGCCTGGGCGTGGAGTCACGACAGCCGCCGAATTGCATACTGGCAGACGCACGTCGCCGAGACGCCCACCATCCAGATCACGGACTGGGAGGGACAGTACCCCGAGTGGACCGTGATGCCCTTCCCGAAGGTCGGCCAACCGAATTCGGTGGTCGAGATCGGGGTCGTGGACGTGGCCACCGCCGAGACGCGGTGGATGGAGTTGGGCCTCGAAGGCGAGTACTACGTGCCCCGCATCTACTGGACCAACGACCCCAATACGCTGGCCGTCGTCACGCTGGACCGCCGGCATCAGGAGCTGGCGCTCCACTTCTTCGACGTCACGACCGGCGAGCGGCGGCTCGTCATGCAGGAGCGCAGCGATGCCTGGATCGACGTCTTCGACTTCTTCGCCGGCGTGCTGCACTACTTCCACTTCCCCGAGGGCGTCGACGAGTTCTTCTGGATCAGCGACCGCGACGGGTACAACCACCTCTACCGCTACGACTATGACGGCGAGCTGCTGAACCAGGTCACCCAGGGCGAGTGGGTCGTGACGCACGTCGACGGCATCGACGTGGAGTCGGAGCGGATCTACTACCGGGGCACGGAAGAAAGCCCGTTGGAGCGGCACCTCTACTCCGTCGGTTTCGACGGCGGCGACAAGCGCCGCCTCACGCTCGAGCGGGGCACGCACTCCATCGACATGTCACCGAGCGGAGGCTTCTACGTCGACACCTGGTCGAACACTGAGCAGCCGAGGCGGGTCGAGCTGTGGACCACCGCCGGGGGCGGCCGCCTGCTTCGCACGCTGGAGGCGAACTCGGCCGTGGAGGCCATGGTGAGCCAGATCGCGTACTCGCCGAAGGAGCTGTTCCGCTTCACGACATCGGACGGGCTCGAGCTGGACGGCTCTATGATTCGGCCACCGGACTTCGACCGCAGCCGACCGCACCCCGTGGTTCTCTCCATCTACGGAGGACCGGGCTCACAGGGCGTGTACGACCAGTGGGCCACGGATGGCTGGCAGCAGTACATGGCGCAGCAGGGCTACATCGTCGTCGACCTCAACAACCGGGGCTCCGGCAACTACGGCCGGGACTTCATGGAGGTCGTCTACGGTGAGCTCGGGCGCTGGGAGGCGCACGACTTCGCGGAGCTCGGTCGCTGGCTCGCGAGCCAGCCGTGGGTGGACGGGGAGCGCATGGCCATCATGGGCACGAGCTACGGGGGCTTCATGGCGGTGGGCACGCTGCTCCGCCATCCCGGAGTGTTCGCGCTCGGCATCGCCAACTCCCCGGTCACGGACTGGCGCCTCTACGACACCATCTACACCGAGCGGTACATGGGCCTCCTCGGGGAGAACGCCTCCGGCTACGAAGCGACTTCGCTCATGAGCCGCGTCGCGTCCCTGGAGGACCAGCTCCTACTCATCCACTCGGGTATGGACGAGAACGTTCAGCCCCAGCACACGATGCAGCTGCTCACGGCTCTCACCCGTGCCGGCAAGGACGCCGACTTCCGCTTCTATCCCCCGGGTGCGCACGGAGCCGCGTTCGACTTCGCCAGCTTCGTGACCATGAACGAGGTGTACACGAACGCCCTGTGTGAGCACGTGGCCGCCAGCTGCACGCCGGCCAACCTCAACCGGGAGAACGCGGGCGGTCCGGTCTTCTAGAGGCCTGCGCCGTTAGGACGTGCCGTCGGCGCGCCCTAGGCGCGCCCTAACGGAAGGGCGCGCACGCGAGCTCGCCCGGCTCGGCACCCTCGAGCTGCTCGATGGGGACAGGTGCCGCGCCCACATAGATCGCGCACGACTTGCTCTGCTCGAGCGCCGCGTGCGTCGCACGAGCGGACCAGCCGTCCTGCGACGCGAAGACCGTCACCTCCACTCCGTCCGAGTGGGTGAATCCCAGTTGCACCGGGTCCGCCGAGTACGTCTCGTGGTCCGAGAAGTAGATCTCCTGCTGGCTCGCGAGGTTCTTCAGGTCCGACCGAATGGCCGCTCCATACGCCACATCGCGGCCGTAGCTGCTGCAGCGCTGGAAGGGGACCCGAAGGCATCCGCACGGCTGCGCGGGCATGGCCCACATGAGTGCGGGAAAGAAGCCCACGATCAGCGCCGCCTGGCGCCACACCGGCGGCCCTCTGAAGTAGAAGTAGAGGACGAAGAGCAAGGGGTCGAGCGGACTGAACATCTGTTTACTCCCTTGGCATCCTGCAAGTGATCTGGCGATCCACCAGAGCCCGTTCCCTCCTCGGAGAGCCGAGATCTCATGAGCGGCGTGGCCCCGCCCCACGTTGGCGATGTTCATGCCGCCGGCTGCCTCTTACAGGAGCAGGCGCCGTGCCGCGCTTGATCCGCCGGCGGTCCGCGGAGATACTGCGCCCGTGAGCATCCTCATCGACCAGGGCGACGGCCCGGTCAACTTCGTCCTGCATCCGACCGATCTGTCGGAAGCGAGCCTGGTGGCCTTCCACCACGCCCTGGCGATCGCGATCCGACGGGGCGCCCAGTTCACGCTGCTCCACGCCGTGGGCCGACGCGCCACCGACAACTGGGTCGACTTCCCCTCCGTGCGGCAGACCCTGAAGCGCTGGCGTGAGGCTGGGACGACCGACGAGATCGAGGACCGCATACGACGCTCGAGCGTCAGCAAAGTCGAGTCACCGATCCGCGACCCGGTGGCGGCGTGTACCGACTACACGGGCAGCCACCCGGTCGACCTGGTCGTGTTGGCGACGGAGGGACGGTCGGGCCTTTCGCGTCTGATCCGAGCTTCGAGGGCCGAGCGGCTCGCGCGCGAGGCCAGCCTGTTCACGCTCTTCGTCCCGTCCGGCGGCCGCTCGTTCGTCGATGCCGCCACGGGCGGGGTCTCGCTGCGCCGCATCCTGGTGCCCATCGATCCGGGAACGGACCCACGTCCAGCGATGATCCGCGCCGTCCAGTCGGCCGCGCTGCTCGACGATCCGTCGCTCGAGATCACCCTGCTACACGTCCACACGGGCGAGGCAGAGGAGGCGCCCTCGACCGACGCGCCCGAGCTACCCTACTGCAAGTGGAGCGTCGAGGTGCGGCGCAGTGAAGACGTCGTCGGCACGGTGCTCGAGACGGCCGAGGACATCTCGGCCGACGCCATCTACATGTCTACGTCGTGGCAGAAGTCGGGCCTCGGCCGGCGAGACGGCAACGTCACCGAGGCGGTGCTGCAGGCTGCCCCGTGCCCGTTGGCGGTCGTGCCGGTCTAGCCACGGGTGGAGCCGTCCGCCCCGTGGGGTCAGTCCTCGGTATCGTCCTGGTCGACCGCCTCCTCCAAGGCGTCCTCATCGAAGTAGTCGAGCTTGTGCAGGGGCATCACCACGCCCGACAGGATGTTCAGGAGGTGTGACTCGATGCGCTTGTAGTAGCGCGCCGCCAGGACCATCGCGGTCGTCGTCGGAGCGTCGTAGTCGCTGCCGGCGATCTTCGTGATGAGGTCGTCACAGCGCCGATTAACCGCCTTGCCCTGTTGGATGAGCTCGGCCGCCGTCTTCGAGTCGGACGTCGCGAACACTCCATTGACCGACTTGTAGGTCGCCTCGACCTCGTCCCGGATGGCGCGCATCTCCATCCCGTTCGCGTCGTCTGGAATCGCCCCGCCGCTCTCACTCCGGGTCTCCGCAACATTCTTGGCGTAGTCCCCGAGTCTCTCCACGTCCTTGACCAGGCTCATGAGCAGCAGGCAGTAGGTCACGTCACTCGAATCGCGCGTGAGAATCAGATGCGCGATCAGCTGCTTCCTGATGCTCCGCTGGTACTTGTTGATCTGGATGTCGTTCTTGGTGATCTCGTCCAGCGCGTCCTGCTCCGAGGCGCCGTCCCCGAACAGGACACTCCCCGCCCGAATCGTCAGGTCCTGTGAAAGGTCGAGCATCTTGGAGAACTCCTCGCCCATGCGGGCGATGGCGTCGTCCGCCTTGAATAGTGTCAGAAGTTCTTTAAGCACGTGATATCTCCGGCATCTGTACTACCTCAGAATCATCCACTCGTGAATGCCTGCGACCACAGCAGGAGCGACGTAAAAGAGGATCATTACGTAGGCGATGGCCCACCACCTGGACCTGAGCGCCACATCGGCCAGCCGACGCGCCATCATGATCGGGATGCGCCTGATCGGCTCGAACGGGTAGATGAGCAGGGTCCCGGTCAGGTTGAATATCAGGTGGACGAGCGCGATGGTCAGGCCCGCGGCCGCATTCTGGTCCGTAGCCGCCAGCGCCGCGAGCAATGCGGTGACGGTGGTTCCGATGTTGGCCCCGAGCGTGACCGGGAACGCGTGCTCGAGGGCGAGCACGCCGGCGCCGGCCAACGGCACCAGCAACGAGGTGGTGATCGAGCTCGACTGCACCATCACCGTCGCCACGATCCCCACCGCGATCGCCAGGAAGGCGTTCCGCGCGAGGGCGCGTGACACGAGCGCTTCGATGCGGGACTGCATCGACGCGCGCATGACCGACACGATGCCCATCAGCGTGAGGAAGATCATCGCGGCGCTGACGAGGATGTAGGCGATCGCGATGGCGCGCTCGGATGGCAGCAGCGCCGTCAATGTGGCTTGGATCGGCACGCCGCCGGCCCGAATGATCCCGCGGATGGGGCTCTCGTAGTCGGCGCCACCGAAACCCGAGAGCATCGACGTGAGCGTCGTCGCCGAGCGTCTCATGAATCCCGTCATCAACTCCAGCGGGAGCAGGACGATGACGCACATGTAGTTGAAGAAGTCGTGGACCGTGGCCACGGCGAACGCCCTGCGGAACTCCTCCCTGCGCGAGATGTGTGCCAGCGAGGCAATAGTGTTCGTGACCGTCGTGCCGATGTTCGCACCCATGATCATCGGCACCGCGGTCTCGATCGGGATCGGGTTTACCGGCGCGGCGACGAGCCCGACGATGAGCGAAGTCGTCACGGACGAACTCTGGACGAGCGTCGTCGCCAGGATGCCCACCATGAGCCCGATGAACGGGTTCTCTGTAGCGGCGAAGAAGGAGTCGAGCACCCCCTCTCCGAGAAGACGGAAGCCCGAGCCCAGTCCGTTCACGCCCACCAGGAAGAGATACAAGAGCGTGATGACCGCGGCCGCTCGCACCACCGGGTGCTGTCCTACAGCGGAGTCACGCACGCACTAAGCTCTCGTCAGCGATCCGGTGTCGCATACCCGTCCTCCGGTCAGTGCGGCAAGTCGATTGCAGGATTCCTGTCGAAGAACGCCGCCGGCACGAGGTTGAAGCCGTGTAGCTCCAACGGCAGGATGGGCCAGTCCTCGGGCCGCGCCACGTGGTGGAAGCCGATGGTGTACCACAGCACGATGTCGGTGTTCTCGATGGCCCGGTTGGCCGCCGTCCACGCCGGTAGGCCCGCGCCGGCGGCGCTGTTGGTCGGGTAGTCGCCGGCGGCGAACAGCTCGCTCGGGTTCATGGGCGTCGCCCACAGCGTGTGCTCCGTGAAGCGCGCGCGACCCTGCAGGTAATCGTCCGGCGT
This sequence comes from Gemmatimonadota bacterium, assembly GCA_024638325.1. Taxonomy (GTDB): domain Bacteria; phylum Gemmatimonadota; class Gemmatimonadetes; order Longimicrobiales; family Gaopeijiaceae; genus UBA2982. The sequence goes on from JAHEKM010000050.1 coordinate 8,256, forward strand.
GAGCAGCGACATGATGCCGTGCCCCTCGAGCAGGTAGCCGCTCGGGTACCCCTGCGGCCCGATCCTGCTCTCGTTGACGACCCTCCAGTACTCCGGAGCCGTCAGGGACGACGTGCGCTTGGCGTCGTGCTCGCGCTTCGCCACCTGGGTCTCGGCACGCCACACGCTCCTGCGCGGGTTGTCCGCGCCCTGCCGCTCGGTCACGAGCCGGTCGATGACCAGGCTGTTCTCCTGACCATCCACGTCGAAGTCGAGCCGGAAGTTGAAGATGTGACTGTGGTTCACGGCCACGAGGTGCGGCGCGACGAAGCGACCATAACGGTCGTCTGTGCCATTCGCGTCCTCGATCGCGTTCTCGGCCGCCACCGCCTTCATCTGGTCGATGCCGGTCGCGGCCAGATTCACGCGAAGCGAACCGTCCTGCTTGAAGATCCAGTCGAACAGGTAGTCGTAGTTGCCCGCGCCCATGACCATGCGCAGCACGAGCTCGCGACTCGCGCGGCTCTCCACCACGCCCCCGTCGCGAATGTGGCGCCACGCCGGATTCCCGGGCAGTCGCTCGAACAGACAAGCGACCCGCTGGCGCTCGCGCGGGGAGCCGTCGTCCTGGATGACCCAGACGTCGAAGAACTCGGCGTACGCCGGGCAGTCCGTTCCGGGCTCCATCGTGCTCGCCACGCCGCCGAAGCTCGACGGGTACGTGCCCAGGTCGAAGTAGGCTTGGTGGCTCCAGGGCTCCGCCGGGTCGTGGTACGGCACGAAGAGTTCGGAGAGCGACGCCTGGTAGAGCACGGAGCGGAACTCACCGTCCCGTTCGTGTCCGACGCGGGAGAGCACGATGCCCCGCCGCTGGTCGACTCGGAAATGGAACTTCCATCCGTCCCAGGCGACCTGCCGCCCGTCCAGCTCGAAGCCCGGACCCTCGGGCTGCATCACGTACATGGGCGGGAGCGGCTTTCGCGTCTCGCCGATGGCCTCGGGATGGTGCTCGCCGGGCGAGGGTACGTCGCCCTCGATCACCCCCTCGTCGATGACGCGCAGTACGTCCCCCGTCTGCTGATCGACGACCGCCACCAGGTTGCCGATGGGACGACCCAGTCCCGACACCCGCCGCGAGCGGTCCGAGCAACGCGCGCGCCCGAGGCGCCGACCCTGCTCCTCGGGAGTGTCGAAGTACCCGTCGGAGCCTACGCTGCACCGGATCATGGACAGATCCGTGATCCCTCGGCGCTCGAACGCCGCCACCATGTCCGGGTGCTCCTTGAGGTTCCGGGTACCGATGCCGTCCGCGCTTCCGTTCATGTACTGTCGGTCTGTGACCTCGGTGACCTCGAGCACGCGACCGCTCCGCAGGTCGACCACGGCCTCGTAGCCCACGTAGTCCTCGACGAAATGCACGCGGGCCCTGCGGCTGAAGCTCTGCCCGGGGGTCCAAGCGAGCACCTCGGCCTTCTGCGGCTCCACCAGGCCGCCATAGAGGAACTCCGCGTCGTCCCCGATGCGGTCGTCCGCCCGCAGCGCCTCGGCGAGCGTCCAGTATTCGGTCGACGACAGGCCGTCCAGCGGATGCGTCGCCTCCTGGGCGATGCCCGGTACGGCGGCGAGCGAGAGAAGCAGAGCGGTGACCAGCGATACGGATCTCACGAGAACCTCCTGAACTGGGTCGACGCGCCAACGTACGGGACCAGTCGCCCGTGGGGCCAGTTCTCGCACAATCCTGCCGAGGGATTGGCGCTGGGCGACGTCGCCCACCTACGTCGGACTGCGTAGGGCGGCCGCACCCGGTGGGTCATATGATACGCCCGTCTCGCACTCGATCTGCGGAGGCCACTCGTGACACTCTCGCTTCGCCGCTCGGCTGCCCGGACCCCCGTCTGTGTGGCGTGGGCTCTCTAGTTCGCCTTCCCCGGTGCCACAAGTGCGCAGGTCGGCCTGCGGGGCGGCGTCAACTTTGCCACGTTCGATGCCAACGTCAGCGGCTCGGTGACGGGGCGAGTCGGCGTCACGGTCGGGGCGTTCATCGACCTACCGGCCTCGGACCGCATCGTGTTCCGGCCCACGCTGACGTACACCCAGAGGGGTGGGCAAACCACGGAGTTCCAGGCCGTCGGCAACCCCCCGGCGCCTTTCACGTACACGAGGGACTGGCGCATGGAACACGTCCAGTTCGTCGCCCTGGCCAGCATCGATCCGGGCAGTGAGCCGGGCGGCCAGCCTGCCAGGATCCTCCTCGGCACCATCGTGTCCTACCAGGTCCGGGCCTCTGCAGAGCGGGAAGACGGCCAGACGAGGGACTTGAGCGACTTCCGGGAGACCAGCCTAGGCCTCACAGGGGGCCTCGCCATCGAGAGAGAACGGCTGCGCTTCGAGCTGCGGTACGAGATCCTAACTCAGACCTTGGACTCACGGATGCTCCATCACTATGGGGCACTCCAGGTCGGCTACCGAATCTTCTGAGGCTGTCGCGTCACCAGCAGCGGTAGCGAGCTCGACCGCAGCAGCTTGTCAGCCACACTCCCCAGGAGGCTCCGCTTGAAACCGCCGTACCCGTGTGTAGCCATGGCGATCAGGTCCGCGCCGACCTCGTGAGCGACCTTCGCGAGATCCTTGGCCGGCATCGCGCCGCGCGAGACGTGCGTCCCCACCTCCAGGCCCTCCGCTCTCAGCCGCTCGGCAACCTCGTCCAGATACTCGTGCACGCTGTCGAGCGGGAACTTGTGCTCATCGCTCAACGACATGATCACGGGAGACGCCCCGTACTTCGGCACGCTGACCACGTGTGCCAGAGTGAGTCGGGCGCCGGTCGCGCTGGCCAACTTGGTCGCAACGGCGAGCACGCTCTCCGCCAATTCGGATCCATCCAGAGGGACGAGAACGTGCCCGATCGAGAGCGCACCGTCCGACGGGGCTCCGTCCTCCGGCGGGCGTAGCAGGAGAAGCGGCCTCGTGGCGTGCCGAGCCAACTCGTCCGCGACACTCCCGAGCCACATCCGGTTCACGCCCGTGAAGCCATGCGTGGTCATCAGGATCAGGTCCGCGCCGACCTCGTCCGCGTACGTCGACAGTTGCTCGGCCACGGGCTTGCCGTCGAGCACCTTGGCATCCGCGCTCAGGCCGTCGGCCACGAGGCGACTGGCCAGGCCGTCCAGATACTTCACGTCGTCGTCGCGCCGGGCGGCGTCGTACTCCTCCACGTTCACCCCCTCGAACTGGAACTGCGTGCTTCCGAGGAGGGAATCCGGCTCGTACAGAATGTGAACGAGGGCGAGGTGAACCGCGGCTCCCGCGGCCCCGGCGAGGGCCTCCGCTACAGGCAGGCTGGCCTCACTCAGCTTGGAGCCGTCGAGGGGAACGAGAAGCGACTCTAGCATATCGGTACCCTCCCATCGTCCCACCAGGTGGACGCTCAGGGACGTGCACCCACACCCCGACCGGAAGGGCCCCAACCTCAACCTACCCGTTGGAGCGATCCGACGGAGTCGGGGATTCCCCCTGCTACCTGTCGGACATCCCCTGCGAGCTAGGCGATCCCGGACGCGAGGCCCTCTCCGCGCAGGTGCTCCATGGCAGCCGCGAGCGCAGCCCGGGCGCTCCCTCCGCTCGGCACCTCCAGCTGCCGCGCTGCGTAGACCGGATCCGTTTCGTCCTGCCATGCCGCAGCCGCAGCCTCGTACACGGCCCAGTCGGCATCCGATGGCCCGGCCGTGCGCTGGTCGAGGCGCAGGCGCACGCGGTCCGGCTCGGCGGTGCACACGAGCACGCGCGCGCGAACGCCCCAGGCCAGTGCGGCGTCCAGGAACACCCGCCGCCGCCCGGCTTCGCGAAAGGACGCGTCCACCACCACACGCTTCCCCTCGAAGACGAGCGCCCTGGCGCGCTCCAAGCACGCTTCGTACGTCCTGTCGTCCCACTCGGGGGTGTAGAGACCCGCTCCGAAGTCCGCGCCCGCCCTGCTCTCTGGATGCAGTCCGGCGAGCTCCTTCCGCACACGGTCCGAGGAGACGATCTCGAAGCCGGCGTGCTCGGACAGCGCCGCGGCCAGCGTGGATTTGCCTGTCCCCGGCAGCCCGCCCACGAGGACGAGCCCCGGGCGACGCGCAGGGTCCTCCAACTCCGAAAGCGCCAGGAGCCAGCGCGCGCGCGCGCTCCGGAGCGCGTGGTTCCGCTCCGCCGGTGGCAGTTCCGCTTCGCTCGCCGCCATTCCCTCGACCTTGCCCCGCACCGCGGCGCGGTACGCCACGTAGAACTGCAGCAGATCGGGTCCCCCGGGATCATCGACGGCGGCGAAATAGGCGTCACTGAACGCGGTCCCGAGATCCCTTCGTCCGCGGAAGATCAGGTCCATGACCAGGAAGGCCATGTCGGCGACCGGGTCCGCATAGCGGAAGCGCTCGTTGAACTCGATGCAGTCGATCACGATCAGGTCGCCGGGTGGCCCACGCCCGGGGAAGAGATAGACGTGATCGAGGTGCAGGTCACCGTGCGTGTCGCGGGGCCGGTGTTCGCGTGCCCTCCGGTCGATGATCGGACCCAACTCCTCGAGCCGTTGTTCGAGAACGGCCTCGAGCCGCCCGAAGACGGCCTCGCTGACGCAGCCGCCGACGGTGTCCACGGACTGCTCGAGGTTCTCCCGGGCATTGCGGGCCACGACCTCGAGGCGGCCCATCCGGTCCACTTCCGGCCCCCCGGCCGCCGTGCGATGGAAGCCGGCCACCCTCTCGGCCAGCCTCCTGCAGATCGCCTCGTCGAGCGCTCCGACCTCCAGCCGTGCGAGCAGCGTCGCCTCTTCCGGGAGCCGCTCCATCTTCACGGCGTACTCGATGGGGGTCCCCTCGCCCTCGAGCTGCAGCGCGCCGTCGCGGGCGACGAGCGGTACGACCCCGATGTAGACCTCGGGCGCAAGTCGTCGGTTGAGCCGTACCTCCTCGTGGCAGAAATGCAGCCGTTTGCTGAGCGTCGTGAAGTCCAGGAAGCCCAGGTCGAGCGGCTTCTTCACCTTGTAGGCATAGGGACCCGCGAGCGCGACCACCGAGATGTGCGTCTGGCGGATGTCGACGCGCTCGACCGGGTGGGGGTAGGTCTCGGGCCGACCGAGAGCGTCGATCAGGCGCTCGAGCTTCATTCAGTGGGGCGTCGAGGCGTCGGAACGCTCGTATCCTCGTGAGAGAGGTCGATGTGCGCATCGACGAAGATTCTGAAACGGACAGCATACTAGGCAGGCGCGCGTTGCCCGGCCAACTCGTCCGGAATACGTTGGCCCGACCCGCTCCCGGAGGTGCCGATGGCCTCGCCCCGAAAAAGCCCGGTCATGCCCCTCTGCGGCGTGGCCGTCGCCGCGCTCGCACCGCTGCTCGTGTCCCCGGGCCCCATCTCCGCCCAGCGTGTTGGCCTCGAAAACGGGGAGTGGCACTTCCTGGGTGGCGATGCCGGCCACACCCGCTCGAACCCGCATCTCACGCAGATCGACGCGACGAACTTCGAGGATCTCGAAGTCGCGTGGATCTTCCGGGGGAACAACTTCGGGCCCATCACGGAGTTCACGGCGCGGGCGACACCGAGCTATGCCAACGGCAAGCTGTTCAGCGTCTTCGGCGGGCGACGCCAGGTCGTGGCGATCGACCCGGCCACGGGTGAGCTGCTGTGGACGTTCCGCGAGCCGGAGACCATGCGCTACCTGCGCTCTCCGCGAGCCGACTTCGGCAAGGGCGTCGCCTACGCGGAAGTCGACGGACGGGGTGTGATCTTCATCACGTCGCCGGCCTTCTTCCTCTGGGCGATCGACGCCGAGACCGGCCGTCCACTGGAGGACTGGGGATCGCCGACCGGCCTGGGCGGTTTCTCGGAGTCCGGCGTCGTCGATCTCATTCCGACCCTCGTCGGTGACTGGGAGCCCTGGCAGGACTACGTCTCCCGCGGCGGCACGTACGACCCCGACCTCGGCGTCCCGCAGGAGCTCGGCATGGTGACGAGCTCGGCGCCGCCGATCGTGGTGAACGGCGTGGTCGTGGTCCTAGCCGGACACGAACCCAGCTACGACCAGACGCGCATCGAGAACGTGCCGGGCGACGTGCAGGGCTTCGACGCCCGCACCGGCGAGTTCCTCTGGAAGTTCCACGTCATCCCCAGGCCCGGCGAGCCCGGGCACGAGACGTGGGAGAACGACGCGTGGCGCTTCAGCGGCGACATGTCCCAGTGGGCGCCGGCATCGGCCGATCCCGAGCTGGGCCTCGTGTATCTCGTGACGAACGCCTCCACGGTGCAGGCGTACACGGGGCACCGCCCGGGCGACAACCTGTTCGGTGGCAGCGTGCTCGCGCTGGACGTGCGCACGGGTGAGCGGCGCTGGCACTACCAGATCCACCGCAGCGACCAGTGGAATTACGACCTTCCCACAGCACCCATCCTCCTGGACCTGACCGTGGACGGCCAGCGAGTTCCGGCGCTGATCCAGAACACCAAGCAAGGCCTCGTCTTCGCGCTGAATCGCGAGACCGGTGAGCCGATTTGGCCCATCGAGGAGCGGCCGGTCATGCAGACCCAGGTGCCGGGGAACTACACGGCGCCGACGCAGCCGTATCCGACCCGGCCCGAGCCGCTCGACCCGATCGTGCTGAACGGGATCACCGAAGAGTTCGTTCTCGACTACACGCCCGAGCTCCGGGCCCGGGCGCTGGACATCCTGAGTGAGTTCAACGTCGGTGGGCTCTATGTGCCCTCGCTGCCCTGGCCGCACGACAACCCGTACAGGAACAACGTCGGCTGCATGGGGGGCGTGAACATCTACCACCCGCCCGTCGCGGATCCCACGACCGGTATCATGTACGCGTCGCACAATCGGGCCTGCAGCGCTCCGCAGTTCCTCGTGCCCACCAACGGCGTGGACGAACCACGCGGGCTACCGGGCCTCAGCGCCGAGGCGTGGCGGGGTCGCGAGCGGCACACACCGACCACGGGTACGACCGTCGCGGCCTACGCGCCCGGCGGACCGCGCGAGTCGCTGCCCACCATCGACGGGCTACCGGTCTACAAGCCGCTGTACCAGGCGCTCGCGGCGTACGACATGAACACCGGCGAGAAGCTCTGGGACATCCCGATCGGCGAGACGCCCGAGCGCATCGCCGAGCACCCCCTCCTGCGCGGTGTCGACGTGCCCGAGACCGGCGGGACCGGGTTCTCCATTCAGATGGTGATCGGCGACCTGCTCGTCCAAACCACCGAGGACCTGCGGGGCAACAGCGAAGTCGGCGAGAACGGCCTGCCCCTCCTCCACGCCCGCGACAAGCGGACGGGGGAGATCCTGGCTAGCGTGGAGCTTCCCGTATCCGGCCAATACGGGATGATGACCTACCTGCACGAGGGCAAGCAGTACATCGTGCTGCAGGCCGGAAGCGCGAAGCAGGGCCATCCGGGGTCGCTGCTCGCGTTGACCTTGCCCTAGAAGAAGACCCGAACGCGAGGACATGGTGATCTCCCCTCGAACGACCACAGCGCTGATGTGCGCCTTGACCGTCCTCGCCGCGTGCGGCGGCGGATCCTCGCTGCGCAGCGGTGCATCGGCCGACGAGGTCATGACGTCCCCGCGCCTTCTCAACGGCGAGGACGTTCAGGAGGCGATCGCGGCGGAGTATCCCAGGGAACTGAGGGACGTCGGCATCGGCGGCCTGGTGCGGCTCAGCCTGCTCGTGGGGCGCGACGGCGTGCCGATCGACTTCCGGGTCCTGCAGGGCTCGGGCAACGCCGCCCTGGACCGAGCGGCCACACGGGTGATGCGGGTGATACGCTTCACTCCTGCAACCGACCGCGACGGTGACCCGATTCAGGTGTGGGCGTCCTTCCCGATCCTCTTCGAGCCACCCGCACGCCCGTAGCCGCGTCCCAGACCGCTAGGGGCCCCGCCACGGCGGATAGATCAGCAGCTCGGGATCCGCGTCCGGCCGGGGCACGAATTTCTGCGTGCGCCCGTACTGGTTGTCCCCACCGTAGAGCGTGCCGTCGGGGGCGACCGTGAACGTATGGACTTCGATGTACCCGTCCGGCAGCTCCCGCGGCACGAGCCACGTGTACTTGTAGTTGCCTTCGAAGTCGAAGTTGACGAAGCGGAGCGGACCGAGGTCCGTGATCCACAGGTCGTTCTCGTTCACGATGATGTCGAGCGGCAGGGTCAGCCCGCCCCAAGTGCGCTCGTGCACGAGCGTGGTCGGGTCGTCGGTGGTGCGGAAGAGGTTGATGCGACCACCCGAGCGATCCAGGGCGAAGACGCGGCCGGCCGGACCGACCGCGATGGCATGCACGCCGTTGAACTGGCCCGGGCCGTCGCCGAAGCTCCCCACCTCACCGAGGTACTTCCCTTCGGGGTCGAGGATCATCACACGGTGGTTGTCGAGCCCGTCCGCGACGAGAATCCGCCCATCCGGAAGGAATGCGACGTCCTGCGGACGCGCGAAATGCGTTTCGTCGTCACCCGGCACCAGCTTCTCGCCGAGCGTCATGAGGAGCTCGGAGCCGTCGTTCGAAAAGACGTAGATCTGATGGAACGTCTCGTTGATCACCCACACCGGATGATCGTCCCGATACGGGTCGATGCGGATGCGGTGCGGTCCCGGGCCCTCGGAGCCCTTGCACAGGTAGTCCCACTGAGACCAGAGCTCACGCAGCGACCCGTCGGAACGCAGCGTGTAGATGCAGTTCTGCCAGGTCCGCCCCTCGGTCTGGCTCAGCACGTTCATGCCGATGGTGCCGGCGTGCTGCCTGAACTCAGGCGGCACCGGCTGAGGCAGCCGAGTCTCGCCGCGCATGAGGATGAAGATGCGTTCCGATGACTCTGCGAAGACACCGGAGTTGCCACCGAACGCGAAGCCAGGCATCTGGAACGGTCGGTGCCACTCGCGCACGACCTCGTACGGGCTGGGTCCGATGGGTCCGCGGGCGTTGCCCATGTCCTGCGCGTGCAGCGCAACGGGTGCCGTGAACGCCGCGGCCGTGACCGCCAACGCAAATGACCTGACAATCCTCATCATCATGCTGTGCCCTCTCCCGGTACGCGTGTCTGAGCGTACTAGGGTGGGGGCCGGGAGCCGCCCCGGCAATGCCGTGTTCTAGGCGCACTGAGACGATGCTCAACAAAGACGAGGGCATCCGGGACTCTTAGGCGAGAGTGACGCGCCCTCCCCGCCCCTCCCGACCCCACCCCATGAGATCTTCCTGCCTCCCCGCCCTGGGCCTGATTCTGCTCGGCTGCCTCGGCCCGCTACCCCTTCAGGCGCAGGACCGCCAGCTGCCCACGGACCGCCGCACCATGACCGCGGAGCGGCTGGCCGAGGGCGAGCGCATCGAGCTGGACGGCATCCTCGACGAAGCCGTCTGGGGACGCGCCGTGCCGGCGACCGACTTCATCCAGCAGGACCCCGTCTTCGAGGGGACGCCCACGGAGCGCACCGAGGTGCGCATCGTCTTCTCGGAGGAGTCGTTCTACATGGGCGTCATGAACTACGACTCCGACCCGAGCGGCATGCTGGGCAATACGATGAAGCGCGACGAATTCCTCGGTGCCGACGACCGCTTCATGTGGGTCATGGACACGTTTCTCGACCAGCAGACGGGATACTTCTTCGAGATGAACCCGTCGGGCCTGATGGCCGACGCGCTGCTCGTCGCGGGCCGGGGCCAAGCGCGGAACTGGGACGGCATCTGGGACGCCTACGTCAGGAAGCACGACCAGGGTTGGACGATCGAGCTGGAGATCCCGTTCCGCACGTTGAACTTCGACCCCAACGCGCCTGCCTGGGGCATCAACTTCCAGCGTACGATCCGACGCAAGAACGAGGAGAACGTGTGGACCTCGCACGAGCGGAACCAGGGCCTGTTCAGCCTGGCCACCGCAGGGCTGGTGGTGGGCATCTCGGACGTGACGCAGGGATACGGCCTGGATATCAAGCCGTACGCCACCGGGACCGTGTTCGACGGGCCGGGCGAGAGCCCTCCCGTGAGCCGCACCCGGGAGCAGGACGTCGGCGTCGACCTCTTCTACAACGTGACGCCCAACCTGCGCGCCAACCTCACGGTGAATACGGACTTCGCGCAGACGGAGGTCGATAGCCGGCAGGTCAACCTGACCCGGTTTCCGCTGCGCTTTCCCGAGAAGCGGGACTTCTTCCTGGACGGAGCGCCCTTCTTCGACTTCGCGTCGACCGCCGTCGAGCCGTTCTTCAGTCGCCGGATCGGCCTCACGGGCGGTGAGCAGCAGCAGGTCGAGGTCGGCGCCAAGCTGACCGGTCAGGCCGGCGCGCAGGACATCGGCTTCTTGCACGTGCGCACCGGCGACGAGACCGAGGGCGGCGGGCCGCTGGGCGAGGACTTCACGGTCCTGAGGGTGAAGCGTCGCATCCTGAACCAGTCGTACCTGGGGACGTTCTTCAGCAGGCGTCACGCGCGTACGTCCGGCGGCCCGGACGACATGCTCACCGCCGGGGCGGACTTCCGGCTGGCGACCTCGACCTTCATGGGCTCGGAGAACCTGCAGGCGTCGGGCTACTTCCTCTGGAACACGGATGTGACCGGGGCCGGCGAGAACCTCTCCTATGGCGTGCGCGCCGACTACCCGAACGATCGCTGGTTCGGCGGACTCGGCTACACGGAGGTCCAGCCCGACCTGAACCCGTCCATCGGCTTCACGCCGCGACGGGGCTTCAGACAGTACGACACGCAGTTCGGCTTCGGCCCGCGGCCGGCGAATAGCACGCTCATCCGGAGGCTGCGTTTCCAGGTCGACATGGATCTGCGCACGAACATGGACAACCAGTTCGTGACGCGCGTGTTCGACTTCACTCCGCTGAACATCCAGTTCCAGACGCAGGACCAGATCGGGTTCGTCATCGCGCCGACGTACGAGCTGCTCGAGAACGACTTC
>JAHEKM010000051.1 GCA_024638325.1 Gemmatimonadota bacterium
CCCTTCGAGTTCGCCTGCTCGACGAACATCGCGTGGGCCTCTTCCATGATCGGACGGAGCTCCTCCGTGGAAAGGTGCACCACGAACGCACCCTCCTCGATGCGCGCCACGTCGAGCAGATCCTCGATGAGACTCTGCATGCGCCGTCCCGAGCGTTTGATGACGTGGGCCTGACGCCTGCGCTCGTCCTCGTCGAGCGGGAGGTCCAGCAATAGGTCCGCGGCGGCCATGGCGACGCCGAGCGGATTTCTCAGGTCGTGCGAGACAATGGATACCACGTCTTCTCGTTGCTCGATCGCCCGTCGGAGGGCCCTCTCCTTCTCTTGGATCTCCGTCATGTCGGTGAACGTCAGCACCGCTCCCCGCAGCTCGGTACCGTCCACCATGGGCCGAAGGGACCAGCGCGCGGGGAAGGACCGCCTGCGGCGACGCCAGAGCACCGCTCCGTCGCCCGAGTCCACAGCGACGACACCCTCCAGCGCCGCCAGGATCGGGGAGTCCTCCCGCGGCCACGGGCTCCCGTCGGGCCGGCTGTGCAGAAGCGTGTCATGGGCGTCACGCCCCTTGATCTCGCGCTCGGTGTAGCCCAGGAGCTCGACACCGGCCCGGTTCAGGGAGATGCACTTGCCGTCCAAGTCGATACCGAGGACGCCGTCCCCGGTCGCTTCGACGAGGGCGTCGATCTCCCTGCGTGCCCGAACGGCGTCGCGCCTTCGTCGCTCCGCCTCACGGCTGAGATCGCGAAATTGCCAGCCCACACGTGCGACGACGACCGTCGCGCCGAGAGCGAGGATGGCGAGGACGATGGTCAAGCGGCGCTGCAGTGTGCGCGCGCGATCCATAGCTCGGCGCCCCTCTGCGACCTCGCTCTGAATGGCGCGATTCAACTCGCGGGTGCTGCGCTCGAGGCCCGCGTACGTAGCGCGGCTGACCTGCAATGCTTCGCCGATCGAGTCCCTGCGGAAGACCTGCTGGTTCTCGTAGTTCCACCCGACGGTACGTGCTCGAAGATCGGAGAGCCGGTCGAGCACCACGAAGTCCAGCTCTCGGGCCACGAGTCCACTCAGGCGCTCGATAACGGAGTCCTCGACGATCATGCCGACCATATAGGACTCACGGAAGGTCCGGTCGCCCGTGAGGAGATACGCCTCGAAACGCGACATCTGCTGGCTCTTCAGTAGAGTGAGCTGAGAGCCCAGAGCCCCCGCCTCCTCCAACAGCAGAATGCGCTCCTGCGCCTCCCCGGCCCGGGCGTCGAAGTAGGCGGGCACGGCCACCACCGCGACGAGTGACACGGCGACGAACCAGAGAGCCCACAGCCCGCGGGCGGTGGTTTCCGCCGTAGGCTCGTCCCGCCTCTGGTCCGTGTCGTCGCTCATCTCGAGCCCCCCGTGGGAACGTGGCACTCCTCCCAGCGCACCCAAACGACGAGGGCCCCGGCCGAGATCGGCCGGGGCCCAGGCACTCGCGCGCCGACCGGTCGGCTTACGCCGACCGGCTCACCGCATTCCGGTCGATCGTCCTACTGGCTGCGAATCCGCGCCAGGCTGATCGCGTCCAACTCGGCTTGGTCGGCGTCCAGCGTGGCCGACCCGGTTTCGAAGCCGTTCATCTCGAGCATGTACGCCGCGAGATCGACGGATTGCTGCGGCGTGAGGATGCCGGGCGCGTCGTCCGGCATGGCCGTCAGAATGTATTCGTAGAGGTCACCCACCGAGCGACGGGCCCACTTCGTCTTGAAGGTGTTGTCGCCGAATTCCGCAGCCGTATGGCACTCGGTGCACATCGAGCGGAAGCCGTCGCGGCCACGATTCACCTGAGCGACGGAGATGAGGGCCTCGCCACCACCCGCCGGAGCAGGTGCGGCGGCGGGCGCGGCGGCCGGTGCCGGAGCGGCAGCCGGTGCCGGCATGGGCTCGCTGCTGGACGAAGCGCACGCGGCTAGGCCGAGGGCAGCAAGAACACTGAGGGGTCTTGAGAAGGAGCTCATCGGTCGAATGTCATGGGTTGAAGGGACCTGGAAACATGCGCCGAGGGTCCGGTCGCCGGCAACCCGAAACGAATCGTCGGTCGACGGTGGTCCCCTTCGGGCAGGCCGCCGTAGCGGACGGCTCTGTTAGGCAACAGTACCTCGGACGCCGTTCGAAGGTCCCTGCGGTGACGGAGGATCAGTCCAGGTATTCGCCCTGGATCTTCTCGATCTCCACGCGGACGTCGAGAAAGACCTCGACGACCGACGGGTCGAAGCGCGTTCCGGTCTCGTCCTGGATCATCTGAACGACCTCGTCGTTGGGCACGGCCTTGCGGTAGGGTCGGTCCATCGTCAGCGCATCGAAGAAGTCGACCACCGTGCAAATCCGGGCCTCGGTGGGGATGTCCTCTCCCGCCAAGCCGTTGGGGTACCCGGTACCGTCCCACTTCTCGTGGTGCGCCAGAGCTACCCGCTCGCCCATCTGGATCACCGGCGACGTCGAGCCCGACAAGATCTGCGCGCCGATGGTCGTATGCGTGTTCATGACCTGCCGCTCCTCGTCGGTCAACGGGCCCGCTTTGAGGAGGATGTTGTCCGGGATACCCAGCTTGCCCACGTCGTGCATGGGCGCCGCGTGAAGCAGGAGGTCGACCATTCCGGGGGCGAGGTGCATGGCATGGCCCACGACCTCGGAGTAGCGGCCGATGCGCTCGATGTGACCCGCGGTGTCGTGATCCTTGTACTCGGCCGCGAGCGTGAGGCGGCGGATCGTGTCGAGGTGGCCCTCGTGCACCTCGCGCTGAGCCCTCGTGACTTCCTCGAGCGCGTGGCGAAGGTCGCGCGTTCGCTTGTCGACCGTCTGCTCGAGGTGCTGTTTGCTGGCGCGCAACCGGTCCTGCGCCGTCTTGAGCTCCAAGAGCCACTTGAGGCGGAGTCGCAACTCCGTGTGATCGACGGGCTTGTTGATGAAGTCGTTGATGCCGACCTCGTACGCCCGTAGCCGGTCCTCGCGCGCCTCCAGGCTCGTGGCCATGACGATGGGGAGTTCGTCGGAGCTCTTCGTCTGACGGATTCGGCGAGCGACGTCGAAGCCGTCCATGTTGGGCATGTGTGCATCGGTGAGCACCAGGTCGACGCCCAATCCGATCTTGGCGATGGCCTCGATACCATCGGCGGCCACCTCGACCTCGTAACCGAAGCCACGCACGAACTCGGCGTGCAGCTCCCTGATCATCTCGTCGTCGTCCGCGACGAGGATTCTGTATTTGGGTTCGGCCATCTAACCGTGCGTAGATGCTCTGCCGCGCCACGGGGGGAATCGGCGGGCCGCCCGACTCGGACCGTTACAAGCTAGGGGGACGCCAGTTCCCTGCAAACGGTTCGATCCCATTGCCCGAGCGGGCGGCCGGCCTACTCTTGGGCCATGATGGCTCGGCTCCCCTTCCACCGCCTCGCCCGCCGCCTCGCGTGGACGGTCGCTGCCACCATCGTGCCGACGACCGCGTGGGCCCAAAACGTCGAGGAGATTCTCGCGTACGACGTACTGGTCGACGTTCGTCCCGGCGGGAGCCTCATCGTAACCGAACGGATCACCGTGCGCTCGCTCGGTCAGGAGATCCGGCGCGGCATCTACCGTGATTTCCCGACCAGCTTCCCTCGCTGGAGCGGGCTGGGGCGTATCGAGGCTCCCTTCCATGTGAACCGGGTCCTGCGCGACGGCGAACCGGAACCGTACGCGATTCTGAGCATCGGAGGAGAGCTGGGTCGTGGGGGCGTCCGCGTCCGCGCCGGCGACGCCGACGTCTTCCTGGACCCGGGCGTCTACGAGTACACGTTCGAGTACGAGACCGACCGCTGGGTGCGGTTCGGCGGAAACGAGGACCGGTTCTTCTGGAACGTGACCGGAAACGGCTGGTCGTTCCCCATACGGGAGGTGACCGCACGGGTGCGTGTCGAGGAGCTCGATGTCGAGCCGACCCTGCAGGCCTGGACCGGCGCCGACGGGTCCACGGAGCAGGCCGCCGAGAGCGCGTGGGACCCGTCGAGCCGGGAGGCCTCCTTCGGCACGACCCGACCGCTCGGGTCGCAGGAGGGGCTCACCGTCGAGCTGACGTTTCCCAGCGGGCAGCTCACACCACCGAGCGAGGAGCAGCAGGCGCGGTGGTTCGCGCTCGATTGGGGCGGTTACGTCGAGGCGGGCTACTTGGTGCTTCTCGTCATCGCGCTCTATCTGCTCATGTGGCGGAGGGTCGGCATCGATCCGCCGGCGGCGCCCGTGCGACTCCGTTCCGCACCCCCGGAGGGATTCTCGCCCGCCGCGCTCTCGTACCTCGAGGAGCGAGGGTACGAGATGAAGCAGTTCGCCGGCGCGTTGGTGAGCATGGCGATGAAGGGCGCCATCCGCATCGAGCGCAGCGGCGACTCGTGGACCTTACACAAGGAGAAGGCCGACGCCGACCTCTCTCCTGACGAGCGGAAGGTGTTCAGCGAGCTCCTTCGCCAGTCGTCCTCGATCACCCTGAAGCAGTCGCAGCACGCGAAGCTGCGGGCTGCCATCCGGAGCATGAAGCGCACGCTCGCCCGGGAGTTGGAGCGCGAGTACTTCGTCAACAATCGCCGCTGGTTCCTGGCCGGGCTCGCCGTGAGCCTGGGCGGGCTGGGTGCACTCGCCTGGCGATGGCGCTTCGGCATCGAGCCGGCCGCGTGGTTCCTCTGCCTGTGGCTGACCATCTGGACCGCTGGGGTGGCCACGATCCTATGGCGCGTGATCGTGAGCGCTCGAGCGGCCAAGGGCCAGCCCGTGGCCATGGTCGGCGTGTTGCTGCTGGCGGCCTTCGCCATCCCCTTCGTCGCCGCGGAAGTCGTCGTGGCCGGGATCCTCGTCGTCATGGTGCCCACCCACCTCGCGGCAGCGGCACTCCTGGTGGGAGTGACCAACATCACGTTCTACCACCTCCTGGAACGACCGACCCTGCGCGGGCGGGGCGTGCTCGACCACCTAGCGGGCTTCAAGGCGTACCTCGAGGGAACGCGGCCGGACCCCTCGGAATACGAGGAAGGCATCCAGCACTTCGAGGAATACCTGCCGCACGCCATCGCGCTGGGACTGGAGGACCGGTGGGCGGGGAAGTTCGGTCAGGCCCTCACGCCATCGGCCGAGTCGTCCAGGACGCACGTGCCGGTGTGGTACGCCGACAGCGACAGTAGGCGATTGGCATCGTTCAACACGTCGTCTTTCGCGAGTTCGCTGGGCTCGAGTCTTACGAGCACGATCTCGTCTGCGTCGAGCCCTCCGTCCAGTCGCGGCGGAGGCGGGGGCGGAGGAGGAGGCTCGTCGGGAGGTGGCGGTGGGGGTGGCGGCGGAGGAGGCTGGTGAGTGATAATCAGGGCCGATTTTGGATGACCCCCGAGGAGGAGAAGATGGTGCTCCGGCTAAACAACAAGGCGGGCTCGCTGCTCGCAGTACTCAGTGGGCTCGTGGTGTTCGCGGCGCCTGCGCCGGTCGCAGCGCAGGTGGACGATGCCGTGCTCACCTCTCCACCGGACGCCGAGTGGCTGACGTACGGGCGTGACTACGCCGAGACCCACTACAGCCCGCTCGACCAGGTCACCTCGGACAACGTCGGACGACTGGGCGTCGCCTGGTCGTGGGACATCCCGAAGCGCGGCGCCCGCCTCGAGGCGACGCCGATCGTGCACGACGGCGTCATGTACGCGACGGGTGCGTACAGCCTCGTCTTCGCGCTCGACGCGCGCACCGGCGAGGAGATCTGGCAATGGGATCCGGCCATCGTGGAGGGCGAAGGACGCCCGAGCTTCTGCTGCGGGGCCGTGAACCGCGGCGTCGCGCTCTATGGCGACAAGATCTTCGTCGGCCTTCTCGACGGCCGCTTGGTGGCCTTGAACAAGGACACGGGGCGCGTGGAGTGGAGCGTGCAGACGACGCCGGTCGGGGCCGACTACAGCATAACCGGCGCGCCGCGCGTGGTGCGTGGCAACGTGATCATCGGAAACGGCGGGGCCGAGTACGGGGTGCGTGGCTACGTGACCGCCTACGACGCCGAGACGGGTGAGCAGGCGTGGCGTTTCCACCTGGTCCCGGGCAACCCGGCCGACGGCTTCGAGAACGCGGCCATGGAGATGGCGGCCGAGACGTGGACCGGCGAGTGGTGGGCGATCGGCGGGGGCGGCACCGCCTGGGACGGCTTCGCCTACGACCCGGCGCTCGATCTGCTCTACATCGGGACGGGCAACGGCTCGCCCTGGAGCCGGGACGAGCGCAGCCCCGGCGGTGGAGACAACCTGTTCCTGTCCTCGATCGTGGCGGTGCGCGGCGAGACCGGCGAGTACGTCTGGCACTATCAGACCACGCCCGGAGACGACTGGGACTACACCGCGGTGCAGCCGATCATGCTGCTCGACCTGGTGATCGATGGCCGCCAGCGCCCCGTGCTGGTGCAGGCGCCGAAGAACGGCTTCTTCTACGTGCTGGACCGGATCACCGGCGAGTTCATCTCCGCCACCGGCTTCGCGGACGCGATCACATGGGCCACGGGCATCGACCAGGAGACCGGTCGCCCCATCGAGGCGCCGAACGCCCGCTACGGTTCGACCGGCAGCATCTACCTCTCGCCCGGCGCGACCGGGGCCCACAACTGGCGTCCCATGTCCTGGAACCCGGCCACCGGCCTGGTCTACCTGCCCGCCCAGAACACAAGCTTCCTGTACGAGCGCGTGACCGTCGAATACCAGCAGGGGCAGTGGAACACCGGCACGACGGTCGGACGCAGTCTGAACCCGCCGGAGCGGCCCGAGATGCCGGGTCCCCGCACCATGCTCCTGGGCTGGGATCCCGTCACGAATCAGGAGGTGTGGCGCGCCGTCTCGACGGGTGGCAACGGCGGCACGATGTCGACCGGCGGAAACCTGGTCTTCCGTGGCTCGGGCCAGATGCTCATCGCGCACGACGCTGAAACGGGCGAGGAGCTGTGGTCGTTCGAGGTCGGCAACGGGACGGCCACCCCGGTCACATACGAGCTCGACGGCACGCAGTACGTGACGATCATGGGAGGCTCCATCGAGCCGCGCGTCTGGACCTTCGCGGTGGACGCGGGACAGCAGTAGGGCGGCTGCACTTCAAAGCGGGGACGCCCACCGTCGGGCGGGCGTCCCCGTGCCTCTTGGCGGCCCCGGCGGCACCCGCCCGTCTCAGCACACCGCAGCGGTTCGGTGTCCCCTCGGCGTCGGGACGTCTTAAGTTTACGGTCCCTCCGCATTTCGTTTGGCCCCTATGAACAACGCCTCCTTGCGCGCGAACGCCGCCCGATGTTGCCGCGTTCCAATCGGATGAGTCGATGACCTACTCCGGAGCCTCGTCGCTGGCCGCCCTCCTCGCGCCGGCCCTTCTCCTGCTCCCACCAGGCCTACAGGCCCAACAGGTGCCCTCCGAGGGAGCTCCCCCACCCGACCCCTCCAGCTTCCAGATCGATGCCGTCATGGTCGAACAGGGTCCCCGCATCGACGGCGTGCTCGACGACGCCGTGTGGGCGTCGGCCCCGGTCATCTCGGACTTCACGCAGCAGGAGCCGAACGAGGGATCGCCGGCGACGGAACGCACCGAGGTGCGCGTGCTTCACGACGGATCGAGCCTATACTTCGCGGTGCGGGCCTTCGACGCTTCGGGCGGACCCATCGCCACCGAGCTCCGTCGGGATGCCGATCGCATTCTGGACGAGGACAACTTCCAGATCATCCTGGACACGTTCCGCGACTACAAGTCGGCGTACATGTTCGCGGTCAGTCCAATCGGAGCCCAGCTGGACCAGCAGGTCTTCGACGAGGGCGGCCGTGATCGTCGGGCCAGTGCTCGCTCGGTGAACCGCGACTGGGACGGTGTGTGGGCGGCCTCGGCACGGCGCACGGACGAGGGCTGGGTCGCCGAGATCGCGATTCCCATGGTGACCCTCCGCTTCCCGGCCACGGAGCCCCAGTCGTGGGGCGTCAACTTCAAGCGCAACATCCGCACCAAGAACGAAGAGGTCTTCTGGGCCCCGATTCCGAGGGCCTTCGACCTCACGCGGGTCAGCCTGGCCGGCAGCCTGGACGGCCTGGAGTCGCTCGACCGGGGACTCGACCTCCGCATCAAGCCGTACGCGACCGGAGGCGGACGGTGGCAGCGTGACCCGACCACGACCGACAACTCGCACACGGAAGACGTGGGCGTGGACCTCAAGTACGGGGTCGTGCCCGGTCTGAACCTCGACCTCACGGTCAACACGGACTTCGCCCAGGCCGAGGTGGACAACGAGCAGGTGAACCTGTCGCGCTTCGCCCTCTTCTATCCGGAGAAGCGGGAGTTCTTCCTCGAGAACGCCGGCATGTTCTCGGTGGGCACCACCAACTCGACGGGCCGCATCGCCGACCTGTTCTTCACGCGACGCATCGGCATCACCGACTCGAGGGCCAGCGTGCCGATCCTCGGCGGGGCGCGCCTGACGGGTAAGCTCGGCTCGAACAACATCGCGATCATGGATATCCAGACCCGCGACCTGGAAGCGCCCGACGGGACGACCATCGAACCTGGGCAGAACTTCCTGGTCGCCCGGTACAATCGCGACGTCTTCGAGCGCTCGCAGACCGGGGCACTCGTCATCAACAAGCAGGCGGCGAGCGGCGGCGGCTACAACCGCACTTTCGCCGCCGACATGATGCTCGCGCTGACGCCGTTCCTGACCGTCGAGGGCTTCCTGGCCAAGACCGAGTCACCGGACCTCGACGGCCGCGACTGGGCCGGGCACCTCCGCACCGGATGGCTGTCGCAGAGTTGGCGCATGTACGGGGAGTACACGGACCTCGATCGGAACTTCAACCCAGAGGTCGGCTTCGTACCGCGCGTGGGCGTCCGGCGCTCGAAGGTCCATCTCGAGTACAATCCTCGGCCGGAGGCCTTCGGCATCCGCATGATGGAGCCGATGTGGAACGTGACCTTGTTCCACGACCACAGCGGGCGTCTGGTCAGCCGGCAGTACCACCACATGGTCGGCACGCGCTTCGACAACGGTGCGTACCTGAACGTGATGTACAACCGCTACTTCGAGCTCATCGACCCCAATCCGTCGAGAGCGGACGGACGAACGTCCATCGGGAGTGGCCTCTTCATCGATCCCGGCGAGTACTACTACTGGGACCTCATCATGATGTTCAGGAGCAACCCGGCTCAGCGGCTGTCGTACAACGCCAGCTACTCCCCGCAGAAGTTCTGGGACGGGGACCGCACGAACTGGAGCGGCGGGCTGGATTTCCGGGTGACCGATCAGCTCGCGACGTCCGGGCGCTTCTCACGAAACCACGTGGATCTGCAGGGTGACGAGGTCACCATCGACATCGCTTCGCTCCAGCTCGACTACGGCTTTTCGCCCCGGCTTTCGCTGCGGACGCTCTCGCAGTACAACTCGTACACGGATCAGCTCAGCACGAGCGCCAGGCTCCGCTACACGTACCGACCGGGTAGTGACATCTACATCGTGTACGACGACGTGAGGCAGGATCTCGACAACGTGGTCTCGCCGTTTACGGCGGATTCTCGCGACGCACAACTGATCGTGAAGCTGACGTACCTGTTGACGATGTAGGCACCGACATCCTTTGGAGGAGGGTCCCATGACTGCACCCCGCAACAACGGCTCGAACGGCCCCATGACGCGGCGTGAGGCGGTCGGGAGGATGGGCATCGTTGCCGTGGGACTCGCTGCCGGACCCGTGCGGGGATGGCCCACGTCCTGGTTCACCCAGGACGCGACGGTGGTGCCGTTCACCGACGTCCCCGAGACCTTCACCGGCCTGCGGGGCGGGCAGGCGCGGTTCCCGGGGGAGCTCCGCATCGCGCAGGACATGAGGGAACTCGACTCCTGGATCACGCCGGTCGAGGACTACTTCAACATCTCGCACTACCCCATTCCCGAGGTCGACGCCGCCAGCTATCGGCTCACCGTGGGCGGTCTCGCAGGCAATCCGCTCCAGCTTTCCCTGGCACAGATTCGCTCGCGCCCCCGCGTGGAGCGTACGACGGTCTTCGAGTGCGGGGGTAACAGTCGCGGCCTGATTCACGGCATGGTCGGCAACTCGACGTGGACCGGCACGCCGCTGCTGCCTCTCCTCGAAGAGGCGGGCTGGACCGCAGACGAGGACGCGCGCGAGGTCCACTTCTGGGCGGCCGACTCCGGCACCGAGGAGATCCGCGGCAACGAATACGAGCAGAACTTCGCACGCTCGATGTCCTTCCAGCAGATCCGGGAGCGCCAGCCGATTCTCGCGTACGAGCAGAACGGCAGCCCACTCACGACGGTGCATGGCTTCCCGCTTCGTCTTATCGTGCCGGGGTGGTACGGCGTCTGTCAGGTGAAGTGGCTCGACCGGATCGAGGTGGCCCACGACCGGCTCATGACCCGCTTCATGGCCAAGGACTACGTGACGCTCATCGGCCGCGAGGTCGACGGCCGTACCGAGTGGGTCGAGACCTCGGTGACGCGACAGCGTCCCAAGTCCGTCATCGCCAGAGTAACACGCCGGAACAACCGCTTCACCATCTTCGGAGCCGCGTGGAGCGACGGGACGCGGCTCGACCGCGTCGAGGTGAAGGTGGACGACGGCCCATGGACCGCCGCGAGCCTCGACCGGCAAGGCGACGACTTCAGCTGGAAGTTCTTCACCCTGGAGATCCCCGCCCTGGCGTCGGGTGAGCACCGGATCGTTTCGCGCGCCACGGATGTGGAGGGCCGCACCCAGCCGGAGAACCTGGATCTCAAGCGCACGCGCTGGGAGAACAACGAGCTCTTCGAGCGCACGGTTCTCGTGGCCTGAAGGCTCGGCCGTGCTGACACCCCGCGACGACGCGCACGAGAAGAAGCTGCTCGCGGCCGTCGTGCTCGTCCTCCTGGTCGCCTTTTGGCCGACCCTGTCGACGTTCTACGGCACGTGGGCGAGGTCGTACCAGGAGCACGGCTTCTTCATCGGCGGCCTCACGATCTGGCTGTTCTGGCAGTATCGGGACCGCCTGCGGCAGTGGCCCGGGGACGGGCTCCCCGCCCTAGCACCGGTCGCTGCGATGCTGTCGGTGGCGTGGCTGTTCGCGGTGATCATGAACGTCGCAATCGTACACCAGTTCCTGCTCGTCGTCACCCTGGCCACCTGGGCCCTGGCCACGTTCGGAGCGCGCGCCCGGGCCCCCATCCTCGCCGGCGCGCTGACGTTCCTGCTCGCGATCCCGTTCTGGGGCGTGACGAACCCCGTGCTGCGCCGGGCCACGACGCTGATGAGCGGAGCCATCGCCCGCGCGGGCGGCGTGACGGCCGTCATCCGCGACGACACCATCACCATCGCGTCGGGCACGTTCCTGGTCGAGGACGGGTGCGCGGGGATCAACTACCTCATGGCCGGCCTCACCCTGGGTGCGTTCTACGCACACCTGTTCACCGACCGCTGGCAGACACAGCTCAAGATCGTGAGCGTCGCCGGCGCGGCCGCGATCGTGGGCAACTGGATCCGCGTCGCCGTCCTGGTCCTTCTCGGCGAAGCGAGCCAGATGCGGTCGCCGATGATCTACGACCACCTCTGGCAGGGGTGGGCGATCTTCACGCTGCTCATGCTCCCAACGTACTTCCTGGTGCGGCGGGTCGAGCGGCGGGACGCGAGGCTTCACCCCGAGGGGTCCGGGGAGCCGTCCGGCGCCCGCACGTTCGACGCCGGGCGGCCACGTCGCGCGGCGACTGTAGGCGCTTTCGTACTCCTGGGGCCCGTGCTCTACGCCGGCCTGGGCGTCGTCCCGAGCCTCGGCGAGCTCGACCGGAGCCCCGACGTGCTGGGCGTGGCCTCGGACTGGGCCGTGTCCGAACGCCCCGCCGGAGAGCTCGGATGGAGACCGGCTTACAGGGGCGTCGACGACCTGGTGGAGTGGACGATCGCGCTGCCCACGGCCACCGTGGAAGCCGGGCGCTACTTCTTCACGGACCAGTCGCAGGGCGACGAGATGATCGGCTACCCCAACGCGATGGCGCCGGATTCGCTCGCCGTCTCGGAGCGCCTGATCGGTCCGGTGGGCGAGCGTCGACGGTACGTGCGCGAGGCGATCTTCTTCCACGACGAGGCACCCCGGGTGGCCTGGTACTGGTTCCGGGTCGCGGGCGTCGAGACCCCCTTTCCCAGCCGAGCGAAACTGCTCGAGATCCTCGCGTTCGCGAAGCGCTCGCCGGCGGCCGAGCTCGTCACCCTCAGCGCACCCTGTGCCCCCGACGACTGCGCGGACGCCGCGCGCGCGCTCCGACAGGTTCTGGAGGGCGACCAGGGGGGCTGACGAGGGGCACATCTGGTTGCGGAGGCACGGGCCCGGACCCCACCTTGGGAATGGGAGGTGCGGGGTCGGGGCAGGCCATCCTTCGCGGAGACCCGATGGGCATCCGTCGTCGAGCAATCTGGGGAGCGGAGGCAGGCGCGATCGCCGCCTTCACGCTCGAACTGTCCTTCTTCGTGCTCGATCTGGTGCGGCTGGAGCCCCTGGCCACTCCGGTGGTCCTCTCGGGCGTGCTCCCTGGACCCGGAGGGGTGGCCATCGATCTGACGAGCTTGTCGGGCGTCGTGGACGGCATCTGGGCCGGATACCAGATCGGCTTGCTCACGGCGGTGCACTTCCTCGCCTTCGGCCTCGTGGGAGTCGCCGTGTCCCTCATGTTCGATTGGCGTCAGCCCTTCGAGGCGAAACGCCTGCTCGCGCTCGCGACGCTCTGCTCGCTCGCCTTCTTCGGGACCGTGGCGATCTCCGGGTCGCTGGTGGCGCTCGATGCCGTCGGGCTCTTCCCGGTCCTGGCGACCAACGTGCTCGCCGCCGCTGCCCTGGGTGGCTCGCTGCGCATGGTATGGTCCGACGCGCCTTTGGTCGAGGGCGCCTCGGAGGCCCTCTCCTAGTCCAGTGCTCTAGACCTCACCCGCGGACACACGACGAAACACGTCGAGCGCGGCTTCGAGTTGAGTGGCCGTGGACCCGATCCACTCCTGCCACGGGTTCTCGTGTGTCTGTGCGCGCTCGATGAGCGCGGTGACCACCCGCTCCAGGACGTCCAGGACTTCGGGTGCCGCGAGGTTCAGGCGCGGCCACATGCTCGCGACGATGTGCATCGTCTCGCGACTCCTTCGGAACAGATCGGCCAGCTCCTGATCGGTGAAGAAGGGCCCGCTCGCAGCGGCCTTCAGGCACCGTCCCAATCGGTCGACCACGTCCTGGTCCAGCTTTCGCCGGAGCACCTTTTCCGACTGAAGCTCCAGCACCCGCCCCAGGAACGTCATGAGGGGATACACGGCGTCGCCGAGACGGTCCAGGATGATCGGAGGTGACTGGCGGGGATAGATGTACAGCCGATCGTAGTGCTCGTCCTTGAGCGCCACCTTCTCCGACATCTCGGGCGAAATCCAGTCGTAACCGACGAGCTCCGGGAACGACACCAGGTCGGCCGCCCGGTCGCCGACGAGACGCGCGATCCGCTTCGGGGTCACGAGGAGCTCGCCGCCGTCCCGCGGATGGATCTGCACGACCGTGCCCGCGCCGGCGAGCACGTCCGGCTCACCGTGCTCACTCCGCGCGATCAGCTCGGCGTTCAGGTCGGGACGCTTGACCCTCGCTTCCTGGAAGATCTCGATGAGCTGCTCGGTCAGCAGCCAATCGACCATCGGCATCTGCTCGACTCCGTTCCGGGACCACTACTGCCTTTGAAGATAAGGCTCGCGTGAAGGCCGACGGGCCCACCCCGGACGGCGGAGGGTCAGTCGCCGTCGCGCGGAGTCACGCCGGCGACGGGTGACCGAACGGACCACCACGCGCCCACGAAGACGGCCAGGCCTCCCGCCATGAGCCCGCCGCCGATCTTTTGGAGCCGCCAGTACCCATCGGCCACCTCCACAGCGCTCCAGAGCCGTCCGTCGGCCGGTGGCACGAAGTCGATGATGCCCTGGAAGCCGAGCCAGGCCCAGACGAAGAGGGCGGCGCCCGAAAGGAAGACGAGCAACCCAACGGCGTCGAGCACTCGGCCGATGCGTGGAACGTCGCTCATGCCCGAGCTCCTGGCCTGTTGGTGCCTAGCGAAATCGGCCCCTCGAGCATCGCCCGAAGAGCCGACATACCGCGCAGCCTTTCGATGCCGGAGGAGGGACTCGAACCCCCGACACGCGGATTATGATTCCGCTGCTCTAACCGACTGAGCTACTCCGGCGAAGGGCGGAAAGCTCATTCTGGCGCCAGGCCCTGTCAACCGAAGTCGGCGTCTCAGCGGCCCCGACAGCTTGCGCCTCCCTGGCCACTTGGCGACGCTCCATGGGCCTGGAAACGAGGCGCCTTTCACTGGAGCGCACAGATGGATCCGTCCTTCGTGGTCCCCGCCGTGGCCGTCGTAGTCGTCGGCATCCTTACGAGCCTGCGCATCCTCTTCGAGTACGAACGCGGGGTCGTGTTCCGGCTGGGCAAGCTCACGCGCTCCAAGGGCCCCGGGATGATCTTCCTGGTCCCGTTCGGCGTCGAGCGGATGCGGAAGATGGACCTGCGCATCGTCGCGCTCGATATCGCGCCTCAGGATACGATCACGAAGGACAATGTCAGCGTCCGTGTGAACGCGGTCGTCTACTTCAAAGTCGCGGACCCGACGAGAGCCGTGATCGAGATCGAGGACTACTACTTCGCCACGAGTCAGTTGGCCCAGACGACGTTGCGCTCGGTCATCGGGCAGTCGGAGCTCGACGAGCTGCTCGCCGAGCGCGAGCGCATCAACGAGATCGTGCGCGTCATCATCGACGAGGGCACCGATCCCTGGGGCATCGAGGTCACCGGCGTCGAGATCAAGGACATCGACCTGCCGCAGGAGATGAAGCGGGCCATGGCCAAGCAGGCCGAGGCCGAGCGGGAGCGGCGCGCCAAGGTCATCAGCGCGGAGGGCGAGTACCAAGCTTCCACGAAGCTGGCGGCCGCGGCCGAGATCATCGAGCAATTCCCGGCGGCCATGCAACTCCGTTTCTTGCAGACCGTCGTGGAGATCGCCGCGGAGAACAATTCGACGACGCTCTTCCCCGTCCCCATCGAGCTCTTCAAGGGCTTCATCGAGCCGGGCAGACCCGCGAGCGCCGAGGCCAAGGCGGCGGCACTCAAGGCCGCCGCGGAGACGATGGTCGAGTCTCTACCGGCCGGCGGCGATCGTGGCGCTCTCGAGGGGGCCGCGCGAAAGATGCTCGGGATGGACACCGGGGCGTCCCGGGCGAAGGAGCCCGTCGGAGGGGACGACGCGGACTAGCGGGCGGCGCTAGCTGGTCTCGTCCTCCGCCGGAGCCTCTGGTTCCTCAGGAACCGCGAAGCGATACAGCGTCTCGCCGTCCTTGATCATGCCGAAGCTTTCGCGGGCGACCCGCTCCAAAGTGTGGTCGTCGGTACGGAGCGAGTCGGTCCAGGCGGAGAGCGAGTCGATCTGTGCCTCCAGCTCGACCAACCTCACCCGCTCATGCTCCAGGTCCCCCCGTCGCGCGCGCAGCTCGAGGAGGGAGTACTCGCCCCCGAAGACAGCGTAGTACAGCGAGACGAGCAGGAGAACGGGTAGGAGGAGCCTGGCGAGGCGTTTCATGGTCGGGGCCGGTTAGGACCAGAGACCCTTTCCGGGGTACTTCGCCCCGTTGCCGAGCTGTTCTTCGATGCGAAGGAGCTGGTTGTACTTCGCCACCCGATCGGTACGGCTCGCGCTGCCGGTCTTGATCTGCCCAGCCCCGGTCGCGACCGCGAGGTCCGCGATCAGCGTATCCTCGGTCTCGCCGGACCGGTGAGAGACGACGCTGTGGTATCCGGCCTCGGCGGCGACGCGCATGGTGTCGAGCGTCTCGGTGAGCGAACCGATCTGGTTCACCTTGATGAGGATGGCGTTGGCGGCACCGTCCTTGATGCCCTGCTCCAGGCGGTCCACGTTGGTCACGAAGAGGTCGTCCCCCACGATCTGCAGTCGGTCTCCGAGCTCGTCCGTCAGCGTCTTCCAACCCTGCCAGTCGTTCTCGTCGAGCGGGTCTTCCAGCGAACGGATGGGGTACTGTTCAACCCATTCCTTCCAGAATTCAACCATTCCGTTCGCGTCGCGCCGCTCGCCGCCCGACCACTTGAAGACGTACTCGCCGTCCTCGAACCATTCCGTAGCGGCGGCGTCGAGCGTGATGACGATGTCCTCGCCGGGCCTGTATCCAGCCTTCTCGATGGCCTGGAGGACCACCTCGACGGCCTCCTCGTTGCTCGCCAGATCGGGCGCGAAACCGCCCTCGTCACCCACCGCGGTGTTCTTGCCGGCGGCCGACAAGACCTTCTTGAGGTGGTGGAAGATCTCGACGCCCATGCGAAGTCCCTCCGAGAAGGACTCGGCGCCCACCGGCATGACCATGAACTCCTGGATGTCGACATTGTTGGGCGCATGCGCCCCGCCGTTGAGGATGTTCATCATGGGCACCGGCAGCGTGTCCGCGCTCCCAGTGGGGGCCAGGTACCGCCAGAGCGGCATGTCGTTCTCGAGCGCTGCGGCGCGCGCCGCGGCCATGGACACCGCCAGGATGGCGTTCGCCCCCAGATTGGCCTTGTTCGGCGTCCCGTCGAGCTCGAGCATGGTGCGGTCGATGTCGAGCTGCTCGCGGGCCTCGAAGCCCCGAATCGCACCCGCGATCTGGGCGTTGATGTTCGCCACGGCTTTCAGCACGCCCTTGCCGAGGTAGCGCTGCTTGTCGCCGTCGCGGAGTTCCACCGCCTCGTGAGCCCCGGTCGAGGCCCCGGACGGCACCGCCGCGCGCCCGCGCACGCCGGTCTCGAGCGTCACCTCCGCCTCGACCGTCGGGTTGCCCCTCGAGTCCAGGATCTCGCGTCCCCGCACGTCGACGATGGCCGACATCGAACCTCCTCCGCTTGCCTAGTTGGATTTCGTAGTGGGGTCCCCGCTTCCCAACATCCCCACCATCGCGTCTCGCGTGTCCTGCAAGAGCCGGTCTCGGTCCCCGGTCGTCAGTTCACCGACCGGAATCGGATCGCCGAGACGTATGACGACGGTGCCCGCGCGAATCAGCAGGGAGTGCTTTCGCATGACTTCCCGCGACCCGGAGATCGCGGCCGGAACCACATCGGCTCCGGTCTGGATGGCCAGTACGAACGCCCCTTTCTTGAATCTCTGCAACTCCCCTGTCTCCGAACGCGTGCCCTCCGGAAACATGATGACGGTGGGCTTCTCCTTCTCGAGCTTGACGCGCGCCTCCGCGAGGGACTGGAGGGCTTTCTGGTGATCGCTGCGGTCGATGTAGATGTGCCCGCAGCGCTCGATCGTGTAGCCGAGGAAGGGGATGTTCCGCACCTCCTTCTTCGACACGAACACGTAGCGCCCGGGGAGCCAGGCAGCCAACGCGAGCACGTCGAACCACGACGAGTGGTTGGCGACCAGAACCTGTGGCCGGTCAGGGTCCAAGGCCTCCACGTTCTCGAAGCGCACCTTCACCCCCGCGAGCCGGAGCAGCGCCTGCGCCCAGAGCCGCGGAAACCGGTCCACCACCATGGACGGGTCGGGAGCGCTCGGTCGCACACCCCAGGCGATGCGCGCCACGTACCAGAGCGTGACCGGTACGACGGTCAGGACCATCACGACGAGGCGAATCATGTGGGCTCCGCGCCCCAGTGGTCGAAACCGCCTCGCTCGACCCGTCGGCGCCCGCCGTCGCCGTCGACCAACCAGACCCCCTCCCCCTTGGAGACGGTACCGACGCGCGTGAGAGGGACGCCGAAACGTCGCTCGAAGGCTGCCGGATCGACCTTGTCCGGGTCGGTGACGAAGCAGAGCTCGAAGTCCTCGCCGCCGTGCAGCGCAGCGTCGAGCGCGCCCTCGTCGCCGAGCTCCGCACGGGCGGCCTCGGCGACCGGGACCTCGGCCAGCTCTAGGTCGATCCGAACCCCCGAGGCCGCGGCGAGGTGGCCGACGTCGCCCGCCAGTCCATCGGACAGGTCGATCAGGGCGTCGACCCACTCGCGGTCGACGAGCCACCGGGCCTCGTCCACTCGTGGCGTCGGGCGGGCGTAGGCGGTCCTCAGCGCCTCTGCTGGCGAGCGTCCGTCATCCCAGGCCCGAACCGCGGCGGTGCTCGCGCCGAGCGCGCCGGTGACCCACACCTCGTCACCCGGTTCCGCTCCGTCCCGCAGCACCGGCCACGAGGTACACCCGAGCACGACCACGTCCAGGACGAGCGGCCCCGGGGACCGCGACAGGTCGCCTCCGATGACGCACGCCCCGACCGCGGACGCGGCTTCACGGACGCCCGCCTGGACCGCCTCCAGATCCACCCCGGTCCGGCGCGCCGCCATCGACACCAACACGGCCACAGGTGTGGCCGCCATGGCCGCTAGATCGGACAGGGCCGCGGCCGTGGCGCGATATCCGACCTCCTGGTCGGAGAGCCAGTCCCGCTTGAAGTGGACGTCCTCCACGGAGATGTCGGTGCTCACGACCCAACCACCCTGAAGGACGGCCGCGTCGTCGCCCGAAGCGACGAGCACGTCCGGTGGCAGCGCCCCCCCCTGACCCTCGAACCGGCGGATGAGGTCGAACTCCTCGCCCGGCCCGAGCCGAATGCAGCGGCCGCGGCTCATCGGGGAGGGTCGGCGTCGAAGACGACGAACGGAAGACCCAGATCGCTGTGCGACTCGCCTTCCTCGGTCCACGCATCCGGCAGCCAGCGGACCACGTCCGAAGGCGTGAGCGCCGCGCCCCGTCCGGCGATTCCGGCGGCTCTCCCCGTGTGGTAGAGGGCGACCGCGCCCGCGACGTCAGCCTCCAACCCCTGGGCCATCAGTGAGCCACACACGCCGGTGAGTGCGTCGCCCATGCCGGCCACGGCGAGGTCGGAGGACGACTGCGTGTCGACGAGAACGCGCCCCGCCGACGCCACGAGGGACGGCGCTCCCTTCAACAGCACGGCGCATCCGAAACGAGTGGCCGCGGCCCGAACCGAAGCCAGCCGGTCCTCGACCGGAACGCCTGCCAGGCGGGCCATC
>JAHEKM010000052.1 GCA_024638325.1 Gemmatimonadota bacterium
CGCCCACCGAGCGGGGCCCGAGGAGCGCCACGAGCAGCACCGACAGCAGCGCAGCAGCGACGGGCCACTGCAGGTTGAGCGCGCCGAGCGGGACGTAAATGCTGGCGGTGATCGCGAGCCCCAACGGGACGACCAGTCCGCCGAGCGCCAACTCCAGCGCGCCCAGCCATCGACGGGAGACGCCGTACAGCGTGGTAACCACGGTGAAGGCCGCCGCCGCCCCGCAGACGACCCACCAGCCCTCACTGTGGAGGACCGAGCCCGCCAAGCTCCCGGTCTCGGGGAAGAAGCCGGCGATCCACGTGCGCAGCCACAGTCCCACGCCGAACGCCAGCCCCGCACCCAGTAGCGCGACGCCGAAACCGGTCACGACCCCTGCCACGCGAACGCCCTGCCTGCGGGCGAGGAGCCAGGCGAGGAGTGCGGCGGCCAACAGGATTCCAGAGATGGGCACGGCCCAGAAGCCGTCGTACACGACGATGCCCAGGATGGGGACCGTGAGATAGGCCGAGTCCGGCGCGTCCACCTCGGCCAGGTCGACGTCGCCGAGGTGTCGCAGCATCGAGAGCGCGCCGACGCCGTGATGCTGGAGAGTGGATTCGGAGAGGTTCTCCACTCGGTCGGTGGACTGGTGATAGACCCTCGCCCGGTCGAGCGCGGCGAAGTTGAGGCCCTGCACGCCGGCCTCTTTGAAGACCGTGAAGTCCGTGTTGTTCGGCATGCGACGATAGACCTCGTACGCCAGGGAGTTGGCGTACGGGGGCGGGTCGGCGTTCTGCAGCGCACGCACGATCCAGCCGTTCTGATCCTTCGTCTCGAACATGAGGGAAGAACCCCCGCCTCCCCGCATCTCGAAGTTCAGCACGACCGAGACATCATCCATCCAGCGGTGCTCGGCGACGAACGCCTGGGCCCCGCACAGGCACGGCTCTTCCGCGTCGGTAAACAGGACGATGATGTCGTTCCGTATTGGGGGGCCGGCCCGCAGGGCCCGCGCCGCTTCCAGGATCGCGACGATGCCGGCTCCGTCGTCGCCCGCCCCGGGGGCGAGCTCACGGCTGTCGTAGTGGGCGACCAGCAGGATCGCGCCGGTGGGCGACGTGCCGGCCAGCCTTCCGACGACGTTGCGGACCGTCGCCGCGCGAGCGGCCCCGTCGAGTTCAGCGAGAGCCGTGGTCGTCTGGACCTCCGTCTCGAAGCCGAGCTCATCGAGCCGGTCGAGCAGTAGCTCGCGTACGCGGGCATGCTCCGGTGACCCGATCGGGCGAGGGCGCCGGGCGATGTCGACCAGCACGGACATCGCGCGGGCCGAGGAGAAGGCGGTGTCGGGCGCGTTGGCCGGTACCGGGCGAGGCTGGCCGGTGCGCGAGCTGGCCATGAGCGCCATGGCCAGCAGAGCCGCCAGCGTCAGCGCACCCCTCCAGCGGCTGCGGGGACCTTCGGGCTCCAGTGCCCGGGGCCGGCCCGCCGCCGCCCCTCCATCGTCGCCCGAAGAAGTAGGCTCCGACGGCTCGTCGACCGACTTCTCGCCGCGTCGCCCCTTCGACTTCTTCTCCTTCGGCGGCTTGCTCGACGAGGGCTCCCGAGTGGGGCTCGAAGCACGCGGCGTGCCCCCGAGGAGGGCGGCCATCTCTTCCGCCGACATCTCGGGGCCGTCGTTCGGAAGATCGTCCCCGTATTTCTCACGGTCTTCGTCGGTGATGCCCAACTCGTCGTCCGACGGCAGATCGGGCAGCTTGAAGTCGCTCATCTTCCGGGGCGCTCAGCGTGCGAGCAGGCGAACCACATCGTCGATGGTGTCACGCATTTTCTCGGCGGTCAGACCAGAACCGTTGGACAGGATCGCGAAGATCACCTGCCTCCCGCCTGAACCTACGAGATAACCGGACAGCGAGTTGACGTTGGAGATCGAGCCCGTCTTGGCGAAGACCCTCCCATTCAGGTCGAGGAGTCGCTCCTCCAGGGTCGAGTCGAGCTCCCCGGGCTCCGCCATGGCGGCGCGCCAGAGCGCCGCGTCGGGGCGTGCGTCCATGAACTGCAGCACGCGCACGATGGCTCTCGGTGTGACGAGGTTGTACGCCGAAAGGCCCGAGCCGTCCCGAAGAGCGACGTCCAGGGAGTCGACCCGCACCTGCTCCACCAGGAAGCGCTCGACGACCGACACGCCCTCCTCCCAGCTCCCGCGGTCACCCAGCTCGGCCCCCAGCGTGAGCAGGAGTTGCTCGGCGATCCAGTTCTGGCTGGGTCCGAGCACCCCGGCAACGAGTTCGGAGAGCGGCGGGGACTCGAGCGTCGCGATCCGTCGCGCCGGCGAGCACTCGCGCATCCTCCCGGCCATGCAGGGCCCAATCGCCTCACCCGGCGTCCAGCGCACCTCCCAGCCTCCTTCGGTCATCACTCCCGCTGAGCCGAGTCGCTCCCACAACTCCGCGGCGGCTAGCCTCACGGGATCACGCTGGGCGACCGAGACCGTGTCGATCTCGCCGAGTGCCACGGTTCCACGGAGCCACAGCTGGCGAGTTTCGGGTAGGTAGAGCGGGACGAGCCGGGCACTGGTGTCGGCGGCGACCGTCGTGACGGCCGTGCGTACGAAGTCGGTTTCGAGTGCCGGCGACCAACTCACCGTCGCTTCGCTCCCGACCGTGGGTCCGGGTACGACCACGACCTCGAGTGCCCCCTCGGCGACGGCGAAGGCTCCGCCGCTTGCCCCGTACCCGAACGCGAGGTCCGCCAGCTCCCTCGTCGGCGCCACGGACGCGGAGTCCCAAAGGGACGCGTCCACCACGAGGGATCCGGTGACGTGCCCTGGGCCGCGCTGCCTCAGGCTGTCTGCCAGAGCGTCGAGGGCGGCGTCGCTCGTGGCCCAATAGCGTGAAGAAAGGGACGGATCGCCGGAGCCGACGAGTACGAGGTCGCCCTCCAAGTGCCCCGGGTCGAACGGACCCGTCGCCCAGATCTCCGTGCGGAATCGATAGTCGGGTCCGAGGAGAGACCAAGCGGCGGACGTCACCAGGATCTTCTGGTTCGAGGCCGGCACGAACCAGCGGTGAGGCGACCGTTCGTACAGGGTGCGGCCGGTACCGGCGTCCACCGCCAACACGCCCCAGTGGGTCTGGTCGACCGCAGGGGTGTCCAACAGCCTGTCGACGGCTCCTCGGTCGATTCCGCCGCCGAGTCCGAGCGTGGCGCAGCCATTGGCGACCAGGGCAGCGGTGACAAGAGAGGCGATCTTCCCGAAGCGTCCTCCTCGCGGGCCTTTCCCGTCGTCCGGGAACAGGACGTCACGAACGCGCTCCATGCCTCCCCGCTCTGAAACCTCCTTCGGGGTGAGCCCGGTCTGGCGCTTCATGGCGCGGGCCAGGGACGTGGCCGTGGAGTATCCCAGGGAGAACGCCACGTCCTCGACGGTGCGGCCGTCGCGATTGAGCCGCGCCCCAGCCAAGAGCAGTCTCCCCCACAAGAGGACCCGCGTCGGGCCCGGGAAGCCGGCTTCCTCGAGCGCCTGGCGGAGGCTCCGCGGGGTGTGGCCGAGCGCGGCCGCCAGCTTCTCGACGTTGGTGTCGGCGCCGGCGTTCTCCACGGCCCACCCGATGGCTTCCGGCGCCGGGTCCGGATAGCGGCCCTTCAGCGCCCTGGAGATCCGGTCGGCACGGGCCGTCGCGAGCGCATCGTCCACGACCGAGCGCACGGTACCCGGGGGCGGAGAGCGAGAGGCGAGGACGCCGTCCACTCCCGCTTCGCCCAGGTCGAAGTACCCCCGGCCCTCTCCGATCTCGACGCACGCCACGATGGCGAGTCCGGGCCAGAGCGCCCGAAGCTGGGAGATCCGCTCGATGGCACCCGGACGGTTGGGATCTTCCGCGTCCACCAGACACCCGTCGAAGCGACCGGCCTCCAGCTCGGCCCGCAGTGCTTCCCACGTGGGGCACGCGACGACGCGGTGCTCGGAGTTGAGCGCGCTCGAGAGCCTCGCGGCCACCCGCGCATCCGCTTGAAGAAGGGCCAATACCGCCAATGTCTTTCCCGAGGAAGGACGTGTTCTACGATCGAGCTTTCGGCGGGGCAGCGGAGCCCGGCGGAAGAACGTCCCCACCGTGGCCCCTGCGAAGATGTCCGAGCCGGCACGGTCTCAGCAAGGCGCTTGAAACGCCTATCCAACGAAGCCGAAGACCGTCCTCGTCCGTCTACTCGGCCCTATCGAGCCTGACGGCCGTACCGTAGCAGAGCATCTCCGCGGCCCCCTGCATCACCTCGGAGGTCTGGAACCGCACCACGATGATCGCGTCCGCGTCGAGTGCCTGGGCTTCCTCGATCATACGGTCGATCGCCTGCTCGCGGGCCTCGGCCAGCATCTTGGTGTACTCGTGCACCTCGCCGCCCGCGATGTTGCGGAGGTGGGCGGCGATGTCGCTGCCGAGGTGCCTCGCCCGCACCGAGCTGCCCCGTACGAGCCCCAGCGACTCCGTGATCCGATGTCCCGCGACGTCGGCGGCGGTGACGAGGATCATCGCTGAACGTCACGGTACGGGTCGTGCTGCCACTCGCGGTACCGATCCCAGATGACCGAGGCCAGGAGCATCATGATGCCGATGGCGATGGCTCCGGTGGCCAACTTCTCCCACGGGTCGGTGGGCGACGTCGCGAAGACGTAGGCGCCGTAGCTCATCCAGACCGTCGCGCCGACCGCGACCAGGATCCAACCGATCGGCCTCGTCACGCGGTCGTTCACCCGGTCCCAAACGGACTCCCTGTACTCGGCTGGGTGGAAGCTGAGCTGTTGGAAGTCCGCCTTCATGGCACGGAACATGGCCAACTCCCGTTGGAGCTCCGTGGACTTCGCCAGTTCGGCATCGACCCGCGCCCGCTCCTGGGGCGACAACTCGCCGTCGAGGTAGCGCATGAGATCGTCGGAGGAGACGCGCACAGCCATCAGGGGTACTCCGCGTTCATTCCCACGAGGGCCTCGCGAAGAGCGTGGCGCGCGTGGTACAGGCGGCTGGCCACCGTGCCCTCGGGAATCTCGAGGATCTGAGCGATCTCGTTGTATCGGAACCCCTCGAGCTCTTTGAGCACCAGGATCTCGCGGTGTTCGGTACCGATTTGCTCGAGCCCCTGCCAGAGCGTCTCTCTCGCCGCATTCCGTTGGCGTGTGCGCTCGGGACCGCGCTCCCCGTCGGCGGGCCGCTCATGGAGCTTCTCGTCGAGGGCTTCCACTTTGAACTTCGCTTTGCGACTGCGCAGCATGTCGCGGCACTGGTTCCTCAGGATCTGGAAGAACCACGGGCCGAAGGGCCGTCGCAGGTCGAATCTGCTCAGCGTGTCGTAGGTCTTGATAAAGGCCTCTTGCAGCGCGTCTTCTGCGTCCTCGGCGTTGCCCATCATGGCCACGGCCAACCGCAGCCCCGCGGGCTCGTACGCCCGAACCAGCGGCTCGTAGAACCGGGAATCTCCGGCCTTGCACTTCCGAATCAGCTCTCGCTCCAAGTCCGGCTGCACTTGTTGTCCTTTCGGAGCTTCCTGGCGCGGCGCGCACCGCATCCGAGGTGCTCGTGACAGATCCTACGTCGGGCCCGGAATCTTTCTTCACGACGGGTGAAGCACCATGCCGGCAGATGGAAACTTGTCCATATTGCGATCCCCCGATTTTCGAGACCGAAGCCTTTGACCCCGCCCCAGCCAGCCGACCAGAGTCGACGCGCCTCTGTGCCGTCCCACGCGGCGAAGGAGCACGCGCGGCTGTGCGAGCAGCTGAATCGGCATTCGCACCTGTACCACGTCGACGCGCGACCCGAGATCTCGGACGCCGAGTACGACGACCTCTACCGTGAGCTGCAAGCGCTCGAGCGGGAGCACCCGGCACTCGTCAGGCCCGATTCGCCAACGCAGAGGGTGGGGGAGGAGCCGCAGGACAAGTTCGAGACCGTCGGGCACGTCGTCCCGATGCTGTCGCTCGACTCCACACAGGAAGCCGAGGAGGTGGCCCGGTTCGACGAGCGCGTGCGCAAGGCGCTCGGGGCCGGTATCGACCCCGTGTACGTGCTGGAGCCGAAGCTCGACGGAGCGTCCATCGAGCTCGTCTACGAGGACGGGGTGCTCGCGCGTGCGGTTACCCGTGGGAACGGTCGTTCCGGGGAGGACGTCACGGCCAATATCCGCACGATTCCCACCGTGCCGCTGCGCCTTCGCTCCGAGGAGCGCTCCGCGCCCTCCGTGCTCTCGCTGCGGGGCGAGGTCATGATGTACATCTCCGACTTCCAGGACTTCAATGCCGGTTTGGTGGAGGCGGGCTCCGAGCCGTACGCCTCGCCGCGCAACTCGGCCGCAGGCGCCGTCCGACAGCTCGACCCGGGCGTCACGGCTTCCCGGAAGCTCCACGTGGTGGCCTACGACGTGCTCTTCGTGGACGGCGCGACCTTCGCGACCGACAGCGAGGGTGTGCGCGCGATCCGGGAGTGGGGATTCATGGTGCCCGAGCGCGTTGAGACCGTCCGCTCCAGCGAGGCGATCATGGCGTACCACCGGGCCTTTGCGGATGTCCGCGACGATCTCGACTACGAGATCGACGGCATTGTCATCAAGCTGGACGACCTGGCGGCCAGGGCGGCCATGGGCTCGACCTCGCACCATCCGCGCTGGGCGCTAGCCTACAAGTTCCCGCCCCGCCAGGAAGTCACCCGAATCGACAAGATCGACGTGCAGGTCGGGCGGACTGGAGTGCTGACGCCCGTCGCCCTACTGCTCCCCGTCGTCGTGGGCGGCGTCACCGTGTCGCGCGCGACGCTGCACAATCGCGAGGAGCTCAGACGTAAGGACCTGCGCGAGGGCGACACGGTGCGCATTCAACGTGCAGGCGACGTCATCCCGCAGGTGGTCGAGGTCGTCGAGCCGGGTGATGACCGCCCGCCGCCGTTCGAGATGCCGACCGAATGTCCGGCGTGCGGCTCGGCCGTATACGAAGATGGACCGCGCACGATCTGTCCGAACCGATTCGGCTGCCCGGCTCAGCTCAAGGGCCGCATCATCCACTTCGGTGCCCGTCACGCGCTGGACATCGAGGGGCTCGGAGAGGAGACGGCCAACCTGCTCGTGGATCGCGGGCTGGTGACCGCACTGGCCGGCCTCTTCGAGCTCACTGCGGAGCAGTTGATGGCGCTCGAGGGCTTCGCCGAGAAGTCCGCGACCGCCCTGGTCGACGCGATTCAGGCGAAGAAACAACCCGACCTCGATCGCTTCTTGACGGCGCTCGGCATTCCGGAGGTAGGGGTGACCGTCGCGCGGGAGCTGGCGGCCCACTTCGGCTCCTTCGCCCGCATCAGGGTGGCGACCCGCGAGGAGCTCGAGACGATGTCGGGTTTCGGCCCGAGGATGAGTGAGGTCATTACGGCGTTCTTCGCGGACGAGCGCAATGGGGCCGCCATCGACGCCCTGCTCGCCCACGGCATCACGCCGACCGAGAGCGAGCCGCGTTCAAGCGACCTTCCCGACCTCGGCACCGCGGTCTTCACAGGCACGCTCCCGGTGGCGCGCGTCGTGGCGGAGAGCGCGTGGCGCGGTGTGGGCGGCAACACGTCGGGGTCCGTGTCGAAGAAGACGGCCTTCGTCGTCGCGGGTGAGAACGCGGGCTCGAAGCTCGAGAAGGCCCAGAAGCTCGGGGTGGAGGTGCTCGATTTCGACGCTTTCGTCGCGCGGCTACGCGAGCACGGCGGCGACATCGAGGTCGAGGCGTAGGCGTCGCCGATGGAGAACCTCGACATCGCTCGCTCACTCACCCTTCTGGGGGATCTGCTCGAGATCCAGGGCGCGAACCCCTTTCGCATCAGGGCCTACCGCAACGCCGTGAACACGGTGAACAGCTCCAGCAGGCCGCTGGCCGACATGGTCGAGGCCGGTGAGGACCTGACGGCGCTACCGGGCATCGGCAAGAACGTCGCGGCGCACATCATCGAGTTGCTCGACACCGGCACCATCGGCCGACTGGAGGAGGTCGAGGCCGAGATCCCTCGCTCGCTCGCGGAGCTCATGGCCCTCGATGGCGTGGGGCCGAAGAAGGCAAAGAAGCTGTTCGACGAACTGGGGGTGGAGACTGTCGACGACCTCGACGCCGAGCTGGAGGCGGGTCGCGTTCAGGAACTCGAGGGCTTCGGGGTGCGCAGCGCCGAGAAGATCCGGATCGCCATCGCGGAGCACCGACAGCATACGGGCCGCTTCCGAATCGACGAGGTCGAGAAACTCATCGCGGGGCTGCTGGAGCACGTCGCAGCAGCGCCCGGAGCCGAGCGCGTCGAGGTCGCGGGCAGCCTCCGTCGCCGCCGGGAAACGATCGGCGATGTGGATATTCTGGTGCAGTGTGAGGGCGACGGCACACCGGTCGTCCGTCACTTCACCGAGTTCAGCGGCGCGCAGAAGGCCAGCGCGGCGGGGCCCACCAAGGGAAGCATCGTGTTGCATTCCGGGCTGCAGGTGGACTTGCGTGTGGTTCCGCCGG
Source organism: Gemmatimonadota bacterium (assembly GCA_024638325.1). Classification (GTDB taxonomy): domain Bacteria; phylum Gemmatimonadota; class Gemmatimonadetes; order Longimicrobiales; family Gaopeijiaceae; genus UBA2982. The sequence goes on from JAHEKM010000052.1 coordinate 8,486, forward strand.
AGTCGTTCGGCGCCGCGCTCGTGTACTTCACGGGCTCGAAGGACCACAACGTCGCGATCCGCACCCGCGCCGTGCGCGACCGGCTGAAGGTCAACGAGTGGGGTGTCTTCCGAGTGCCCGAAGGCGCCGACGCGAAGGACCTCGGCAAGGACGAGGGCGAGCGGCTCGCCGGCACGACCGAAGAGGAGGTTTACGGCGCCTTGGGCATGGCCTGGGTGCCGCCCGCGCTACGGGAGAACCGCGGTGAGGTCGAGGCGGCGCGCGAGGGGTCCCTGCCGGGACTCGTCGAGCTCGCCGACATCCGGGGCGATCTGCAGATGCACTCCACCTGGAGCGACGGTAAGACGTCGATAGAGGAGATGGCGCGGGCGTGCGCGGAGCGAGGATACGCCTACATGGCCATCACCGACCACAGCCAGGCGATGGCGATGGTCCAGGGCCTGACGCCGGAGCGAGCCCGGGCCCAGTGGGAGGAAATCGCCGACGTGCGCGAACGCATCCCGGAAATCGAGCTGTTCACGAGCGTCGAGGTCGACATCCTCAAAGGGGGCGACCTCGACATGCCCGACGACGTCCTGGAGGAGCTCGACCTGGTCGTGGTATCGGTGCACTCGCTCATGGACCTCGACCGCAAAGCCATGACGGATCGAGTTGTTCGGGCGATCGCACACCCCACGGTGGATATATTGGCTCACCCCACCGGGCGCCGCATCAACCGAAGGGAGCCGTTCGAGCTCGACATGGAGACGGTCCTGGAGGCAGCGGCCGAGCACTCGGTGGCGGTTGAGCTCAACGCGAACCCGAGGCGACTCGACTTGAACGACGTGCACGTCCACCGCGCCAAGGAGCTCGGTGTCCCGGTCGTGATCAGTACCGACGCGCACTCGCCAGCGGGTCTGGACGACATGCGCTTCGGCGTGGACCAGGCTCGTCGCGGCTGGCTGGAGCCGAGTGACGTCCTCAACACGCGTTCACTCGTCGAGTTCAGAAAGTGGCTGGCACGGCGGGCGTCGTGAGGAGCGTTGCGTGGCGGGGCTGACCCTCGATGTGCTCCTCCTCGTTCTCGGGATCGGCGTGCTCTACTTCGGAGCCGAGTGGCTCGTGCGCGGGGCGGCACGTCTGGCAGGATCCATCGGCGTGAGCCCGATGGTGGTGGGTCTCACCGTGGTGTCGTTCGGTACCTCCGCGCCGGAGTTGGTGGTCTGTACTGTTGCTGCGTGGGGCGGAAACCCCGATCTGGCCATCGGCAACGTCATGGGCTCGAACCTGGCCAACATCGGACTGATCCTCGGACTGACGAGCATCGTTCGCCCTCTAGAGGTTCAGTCCCGCGTGGTGTGGCGTGAGATGCCCATCATGATGCTGGTGACGGTCGCGATCTATCCTCTGGCATGGGATCTGGAGCTCACCGCGGGAGACGGGGTCATTCTCCTGCTCATTCTGGCGTCGTATCTGCTCTTCGTCTTCCAGTCGGTGGGGTCCGAGACGCCGGAGGTACTCGTGGAGTACGAGGACTTCATCGAGGCGGCGGGAGAGACAGAAAGCCGCCTGCGAACTGGAGACGTCGGCCTCGTGCTTGCGGGCTCGGCCGCACTCGTGCTCGGCGGCTACTGCATTGTCGAGGGTGCGGTCCAGGTCGCCTCCGCCCTCGGTATCTCACAGGTCGTCATCGGACTCACGGTAGTTGCGGTCGGCACGTCGCTTCCCGAGCTCGCCACGTCACTCGTGGCCGCGGCTAGGCGGGAGTCGGACATCGCGGTGGGCAACGTCATCGGCTCGAACATCTTCAACCTGGCCGCCATACTCGGGACCGCGTCGGTCGTCGAGACGATTCCGATTCAGCCGACCGTGCTGACCGAGGAGATGCCCGCGCTGCTGATCGTGTCGGCGCTCCTCTTCCCGGTGTTGAGGAGCGGATGGCGGATCCGGCGCTGGGAGGGAACGATCCTCGTCGCGGCCTATATCGGCGCCGGCATCTTCCTGCTGCGTTAGGTGAGCTTTGCCCAGGCGGCTTCCGGCCTCTGCGCTCCCTCCCTAGCTTCACCGACCTGCAGAACCCGCTTCTTCAACAGGAGTCCTCAGGGCCATGCTCTCGATCGACCTGACCGGTAAGCGTGCTTTCGTGGCGGGCGTCGCGGACGACCGCGGCTTCGGCTGGGGCATCGTGCGGGCCCTCTCGCAGGCAGGGGCGTCCGTATGCGTCGGGACGTGGCCGCCTACGCTGCGGATCTTCACGAAGAGCCTCGAGCGCGGGAAGCTCGACATGTCCACGCCAGACGGCGGGTCCATCGAGCTCGAGAAGATCTACCCCCTGGACGCGGTCTTCGACACGCCGGACGACGTTCCGGACGAGGTGCGTAACGACAAGCGGTACGTCGAATTGTCGGGGTACACGATCCAGGAGGTAGCGGATCAGCTACGCACGGACTTCGGCGAGCCGTGCCTCGACATCATCGTGCACTCGCTGGCCAATGGCCCGGAGGTCCAGAACGACCTCCTCGACACGAGCCGGAGCGGCTACCTGGCCGCTCTGAGTGCGAGCGCGTACTCCATGGTCAGCATGCTGTCTCGCTTCGCCCCTCTGACCCGTCCGGGAGGATCGCTCGTTTCGCTGACGTACCTCGCTGCCGAGCGCGTGGTGCCGGGGTACGGCGGGGGCATGAGCTCGGCCAAGGCGGCTCTGGAGAGCGACACCCGCACCCTCGCGTGGGAAGCAGGTCGCCGCTACGGCATCCGAGTGAACACCATCAGCGCCGGGCCTCTCGCGAGCCGGGCCGCCAAGGCCATCGGGACCATCGAGAGGATGGTCGACTACTACGAGGCGAACTCGCCCCTGCCGGAGGTGCTCGCGGCGGACGAGGTGGGTGCTGCCGCCGCCTTCCTCTGCTCACCGTTGGCGTCCGGGATCACTGGTGAGACGCTGCACGTGGACAAGGGCTACCACGCGATGGGGATGCAGGCGGACACACCGCTCGCGGAGTGAGCGCTCCCGGCGGCGAGCTCGGGGCACTACTTCCGAGCCTCCGCGTACAGCCCCCCGGGCCGGCGTCCCGGGCGCTGGCCGAGCGACTACGACGGGTGGAGTCGCGGAACGTGACCTACGTCGACGAGCGCTGGCCGGTCTTCTGGGAGGAGGCCGCTGGAAGCAACGTCCGTGATGCGGACGGGAACGTGTACGTCGACATGACCGCCGGCTTCGGCGTCGCGCTGCTGGGCCACAGCCACCCCGCCGTGACCGCCGCGGTGGCCGACCAGGCGGCGAGGCTGGTGCACGGCATGGGAGACGTGCATCCGTCCTCGCTCAAGGTGGAGCTAATCGAGCGTCTCTGTAAACTCGCTCCCTGGGAAGGGGCGAAGGCGGTGTTGGCATCGACGGGCTCGGAAGCCGTCGAGATCGGTCTCAAGACCGCCGCCGTCGCGAGCGGGCGTGACGGCATCCTCGCTTTCGAGGGCGCATACCACGGGCTCACTCTGGGGTCGCTGGCGGTGACGTCGCGAGGGCTCTTCCGCGAATCGTTCGAGGGGCGCCTCCACCCCGGCGTCGTGTTCGCGCCGTTTCCGGAGCCATGGCGAGGAGGCGCCTCCGTCGAGGAGTGCCTGACCCGCGCCGCCGAGTTCCTCGACAGCGGCACCCCCACTGGACACTCGATCGGGACGGTGATCGTCGAGCCGATTCAGGGGCGCGCCGGGGTCCGCCAGGCGCCCGACGGCTTCATGGCCGAGCTGTCGCGTCTGGCCAAGGAAGCAGGGGCACTCGTCGTCGCCGACGAGGTCCTCACCGGGATGGGGCGCTGCGGGCCGATGTTCGCGTCCGAGGTGGTCGGGCTGCGGCCCGACATCGTCTGCCTCGGGAAGGCGCTCGGTGCCGGCCTCCAGGTGTCCGCCTGTATGGCTAGGCCCGCGGTGATGGATGCCTGGCCGCAGAGCCTCGGAGAGGCGACTCACACCAGCACGTATCTGGGGCATCCGCTCTCATGCGCGGCCGCCCTGGCCGGCCTCGAAGCGGTCCCGCCCGATGCCCGGTCGGCCGCGGCAGAGGAGCGCGGCGGTGGGCTCCTCGCCGCCCTTCGCGGGCGACTTTCGGGCGCGGCGGGTGTAGGGCAAATACGAGGGGTTGGGCTCCTCATGGCGATCGAGCTCGTGGCGGACGACCTGTCCCCTGCGGTCGGGGCCGGCGCGGAGGTCGCGTCCGCTGCTCTGCGCGAAGGACTGCTGGTGCTTCCCGCGGGGGAGGACAGCCACGTGGTCGAGTTGACGCCGGCTTTGGTCGTGACCGACGAGCAGATCGAATGGACGGTGGAGGTCCTGTTGAGCGCCATCGAGCGCGCGGCATGAGCGTGCGAACTTCAGTCGTCGTGGGGGCGATCCTCGCGTCGAGCATGGTGCTGGCCGCGATGACCGGGCCGCCCCACGACGTTCCGCGCGCGGCCCCGTTGTCGCCACCTGCCGCACGTCTCTCGGTGCCGATCGTCCTGGTCCCTGGCTGGTTCGACACCGGCAGGGATCTCGCGGCGCTGCGCATCCGACTCCTCGGTGCCGGGCTCGACGGCGAGGCGGTGCATACCATCACATTCGAGGACCCCACGGGCAGTAACATGGACCACGCGGACGAGATCCACGTGGCGGTGAGCGAGCTGCTCGCGCGAACTGGGGCCGAGCGTGTGGACATCGTCGCCCACTCCATGGGCGGCCTCGCGACACGCTGGTACCTGAACACGCACCCGAACCCGCCCGTGCGGCGCGTTGCGTTTCTCGGCACGCCGCACCGTGGCACGCTTTCGGCGCACCTCGCCTGGGGGGCCGGACGCGACGAGATGCTGCCCGACAGCCCGTTCCTGGAGGCGCTCAACACCCAAGCTCCGCTTCCGGAGGGAATCGAGGCCATCACGGTGCGCACGCTGCTCGACACACACGTCATCCCGGGTGAGAACGGCACCCTGCCAGGCATCGAGGACCACGTGGTCTGCTGTCCCACGCACCCCGGCCTCTTGGAGGACGAGGAGGTGTTTCTGGTCGTCCTCGACTTCCTCGAACGGGTGGGGGCCGGGACGCTCGCGGCTCCGTCCCGTTGAGCCCGGCGATCTGGCGGGGGGTCTTCTTCGACCTGGACGGCACGCTCGCGGATACGGTCGAGCTGATCCTCAGTAGCTACCGGCACACCATGGAGACGCATCTCGGTGAGGTGCTGCCGGACGAGCGCTGGATCACCGGGATGGGCACGCCGCTCGTTACGCAGCTCCGTGAGTTCGCCCGGGACGACGAGGAAGCGGTCGCGATGCTGGAGACCTACACGGTGTTCCAGCGGCGCATCCACGACGACATGGTGAGGCCGTTTCCGGGCGCGACGGAGGTGGTGAAGGAGCTCACCACTCGAGGGTCCCGGCTGGCCGTCGTCACGAGCAAGCGCCGGGCCGTGGCGGAGCGCACGATGGAGGTGTGCGGGCTCTCGGACGCGGTCGAGCTGCTCGTGAGCGCGGACGACGTGGCGCGGGGGAAGCCACATCCGGAGGCGGTGCTCAAGGCCCTCTCGGCGCTGGAGCTCGCGGACTGCCCGGAGGCCGTGGTCTTCGTGGGTGACTCGCCCCACGACCTCAAGGCGGGCCGGGCCGCACGCACCCGCACCGCGGCGGTCGGCTGGGGGCCGTTCGCGAGGGAGGCACTGGTCGCCGAGCGGCCGGACTACTTCCTGGACAGCCTTTCCGAGTTGCTGGGGGTGGCCCCGAACGCTGTCTAGCTAGCCGAGGTCGCGAAGTCGATTTGCTCGGCCAGCTCGAGATCCTTCTCGGTGATCCCGCCTGAGTCGTGCGTGGAGAGCGTGATGGTCACGACGTTGTAGCGGATGTCGATGTCCGGGTGATGATCGTGGTCGTCGGCCAACGTGGCGACACGGTTCACGAACACGATGGAATCCCTGAACTTGGGGAACTCGAACTCCTTCGTGAGCTGGTTCGACCGCCGCTTCCAGCCCTGTTTCGTGCGCAGCCAGCCCCGCACGGACTCGGCGTTGAGCTTTTCGAGCGTCTGCGCCCGTGGCATCTGCAACCTCGTGTGTGGGAACGGGATACCTCTTCTGATCGACACCCGAGCCAGCCGGGCCGTTGAGGGGTTGACCTCTCAGAAGGGCCGCCGGTAGAATTTGGGCTCTCCGCCACCAGGGTGGTAACGCCCCCATCGTCTAGTGGCCTAGGATATCGCCCTCTCACGGCGAAGACCGGGGTTCGAGTCCCCGTGGGGGTATGGCTCGACGGTGAGGTCCGGGCCGCTGGTCCGGGCCTCGCGTGTTCGATGCTCGCGGTCGCTTAGCTCAGCTGGTAGAGCACCACGCTCACATCGTGGGGGTCGCAGGTTCAAGTCCTGCAGCGACCATACGGAGGCGCCCGCGGCCGACAGGTCGCGGGCGCTTCCTCTTACCTCGCCGCTGCGCTGCGGGTCAGCGGTTTCCTGCCCCGCGATAGAGGATCACGCGGGCGCGCTCCATGGTGATGAGCCCGCCGACGATCATCTCGTCGAGCGTGGGGAGAACGGCTTGGAGCTTTTCCTCGGCGTCGACCACCTCGACGATGACCGGCAGGTCGCTCGACAGGCGAAGCACCTTGTCCGTATGTAGCTTCGCGCTCGCACCGAATCCGGCGATGGCGCGTACGACCGTGGCGCCCGCGCAGCCCTCCTCTCGAAGCGTCAGGAGTATCGCTTCGTACAATGGCTTGCCCGCATGCCGCCCGACCTCGCAGCGATCGCTCTCGCCGAGGAAGATGCGCATCAGCGTCTGCTCGCCGTGGAGTCCGTGCATGCTCAGCTCCTCGCTTGAGATAGGGTGGTGGCCAGGAGGGCTCCCAGGGCCACTGCCGCCAGACCGAGCACGACCGAGCCCACCGTGTAGCCCCCCGCCCGCCACCATTCCCCGTCGCGCAGCATCGCTCCGGTCTCGTAGCTGAAGGTGCTGAAGGTGGTGAAGGACCCCAGAAAGCCGACGGTGATCAGGTCCCTGACCTCGGCAGATGAGGTCGTGGACTGCAGCCAAACCATCGTGAAGCCCAGGGCCAGCGATCCGACGACGTTCACCGTCATCGTGCCCCAGGGAAAGAAGCCGCCGTGGACGGACTGGACCCACCCGCTGGCCAGGTAGCGGGAGACGGCTCCCGCCGCACCGCCGATCCCGATGACCAGTAACGTCACTGGCCTGCAGCTCCGGCCGGAGGCAACGAGTCGAGGAAGCTCATGATGGCTGCGGCGATCTCGCCTGGGGCGTCCTCCTGGATGTAGTGCTTGGCGTCCAGACGTTGCACGCGGGTCACGTGGAAGTCTTCACGAAAGCGCTCCAGGTACGGCTTCCCGAACGCTAGATCGTGGACGCCCCAGGTCAGGAGGATGGGGACGTTGCTGAGCTTCTCGCGCACCGCATCCTCGAGGTCTCCGAGCCAAGCGCTCGCCTCCAGGATCTGTCGGGGGAACTCGGCCGCGCCGATGCGGCTCGAAGGGGTCGGCTGTGCCTCGCGGTAGTGGTCCATGACCTCGTCAGCGAGCGGGTGCTTTAGGCCGAAGGGCATGATCTTCTCGACGAAGAGGTTCTTGTCCAGAAGAAGCGTCTGCAGCGGGGCCATGGACAGTACGTACGAAAATGCCTTTGCCTGCCAAGCATCCGCGGGCCAGTACCAGGTGTTTCCCATGACGAAGGCGCGCACGCGCTCCAACTCGTCGGCAGCCACGCGGAGCCCGATGGGACCTCCCCAGTCCTGGCCCATGATCGTCAGCTCCGCGAGGTCCAGGTGGCGGACGAGCTCGCGCACGATGCGGGCGTGCTCAGCCGGGGTGTAGCCGTAGCCGCTCTCCGGACGCACCGACAAGCCGAAGCCGGGATAGTCCAAAGCGACGCACCTCACTTTGGGCTTCAGCCGAATGATGATGCCCCGGTATAGAAAGCTCCACGTGGGGTTGCCGTGGAGGAAGAGAACCGGGTCCCCGACACCCTCGTCGATGTAGTGAACCGGGCCGACAGTGCTCTCGAACCAGCGCGACTCGAACGGAAAAAGCCGCGAATCCGGTTTGAACGGCGGCACGTGACGCAAGGACGTTCTCCGTGGCGGGCGATGGCGACCGGCGAACGATGAGGGAAGCCCTCACGCTCCGAAAGGTTGGCGCGAGTCGCACCGGCGCGGTATCCCTCCGAGACTGTCGGCGGGAGCCCCCACGCCGGCGACCTCGAGCCCCTCGCAGCCCCTTGGCCCATCGACCCACACTCCTCGCGATGTCGATGGGCGCTCTGGTCGCTGTCTCGGTGCCCGTGGGTGGTGAGGCCCAGGCATCACGTCCCACCGGTCTCGAGCTGGCCGGACTACCTGTAGCGAAAGTCGATTCGGACGAGGGCTTCACCTACGGAGCGCTCGCAGCGGTCTACCACTACGGCGACGGCACCCGCGCGCCGTACCTGTGGACGGTACAGCCGGAGCTCCAGATCTCGACCGAGGGCCGGCGGGACATCACGCTGTTCATCGACGCGCCTCACGTCCTACCCGAAGGCTGGCGTGTGAACGGTTTCCTGGGGCTCGAGAGGCGCGTCTTCACGCCGTACTACGGCCTCGGCAACGAGGCACCGTACGACGAAGCACTCGAGGATCCAGACGGTCCGGACCCGCACTACTACCGGTTCGGGCGCCTGCGGCGGAGCGCGATATTCAACCTGCAGAGGCGAGTGGGCGGCAGCCCGTTGTGGGCCCTGTTCGGAGCCGGATTGGTCACGACGGAGGTCGATCCCTCACCCGAGGATCAGGGCAGCACCCTCTTCATGGCCGAGTTTGGTCCGACCGTCGAGACGTACTGGACGAACTACCTGCGCGCGGGGCTGATCTGGGACACGCGGGACCGTGAGACCGGGCCGCGACGCGGGGCCTGGACCGAGGTGGTCGTCCACTGGGTCACGGAGAGCCTCGGGGCCGACCTGGAGTTCACGCGCTGGTCCGTGACCGACCGCCGCTACTTCTCCCTGACGGACAGACTGGTCTTCGCGCACCGGTTCTTCCTGCAAGGCGTCACCGGGGACGCGCCGGCCCATCAGCTGCAACGCGTTCAGACTTCGTTCAAGCAGGGTGAGGGCCTCGGAGGCTCCAGCACCGTGCGTGGGCTCCCCAAGAACCGCTTCGCGGGCAAGGGCATGCTCGTTTGGAACACGGAGCTGAGGCTACGGCTGTTCGACTTCGAAGCCGTCGGACGCTCCCTCCACTTCGCGCTCTCGGCGTTCCTCGACCAGGGTCGCGTTTGGGCGGAGGAGGTGCGCCCGGGCGAGCTCCTGAGCGACCTCCACCGAGGGTACGGCGGTGGGATCCACGGGGGCATGGGCGAGAACTTCGTCGTGTCCGTGTCCCTGGCACACTCCGACGAGGCGAAGCTGCCCTTCTACGTCACGCTGGGATACCTCTTCTGAGGTGTCGGGCCTCGGCCGCGCCGCCCGGGCCGGGCCCGGGCGGCGCGTTCTCGAGGAGCGGGTCCTGCCGTTCGATCAGCTGATCGGTGCTTCCAGGACCGGTGGCTCGCCGTCGTGGTCGATCACGAGTACCACGCGGCGGTTCTCCCAGCCGGGGATGCCCGGGCCGGTGTTGCCCGGCATGATCAGCCGGCGGTTGTCCTCGCCGTAGCTGACCGCGCGGATCTGCTCGTCAGTGAGCTCGGAGCTATCGATGAGATAGGCGCGCACAGCGGAGGCGCGGCGCTCGCCGAGCTGCAGGTTGTACTCGGCGCTTCCCGAGGCGTCCGTGAAGCCCTCGACGGTGATGCGCGCGTCCGGGTAGTACTCCCGGGCCACCGAGCCGAACCGGTTCAGCACGGCCTCGTCCTCTTCCTCGACGGTGGCGTCGTCGAAGGCGAAGTAGACGGGCACGTTGAAGCGCAGCTGGTCCTCCAGGCGCGCGATCGAGACCTCGAAGTCCCGCTCCATCTGCTGGAGGTCGGACTCGAGGGCGGCCATGCGGCGCTCGACGGCGCTGAGGCGGCCACCGAGCTCGTCGGAGACGGCGCGGTCACCGGCCTGCATCTCGTCCATCATCTCGGCGCGCAGCGCCTGGAGGCTGGTGTCCATCTCGTCCGGGCTCACGGTCGAGCAGGCGGTGCCGCCGACGACCATGGCCATCGCGGCCAGCAAGCCGAGTCCCTTGGAGTTGAGTGTGGTCCTGAACATTGCTTGAAGCTCCCCTGAGAGGTGTGCAGTGAGTAGGTGGGACCGACCCCACCGAGAACACGCCCGACAAGTAATGCAGGAAAGGTGCCAGCTCGCTTGGCGATGCCCGCGGGCATGGTCCTTCTTGGACGGAGTGGAGCGGGTTCGACCGGGGGATCTCGCGTGAACGACGCCGAGGCCCCCTATTGGCGGAGTCGAAGCCATCGCATGGAGGTCAGGAATGAAGTCGCGCTCCTTCGTCGTCGCCCTCGCGTTGTGGGCAGCCGG
>JAHEKM010000169.1 GCA_024638325.1 Gemmatimonadota bacterium
GCTTCTGCGACGCGCGCGAGCGAACGCCGACAACCGTGAGCACGTGGCGGGACGTTCCGGCGGTTCCCGCGACCGCGTTCAAGCATGTCGACCTGTGCGTCGCCGAGCCGGAGCGGATCTTCCTCACGAGCGGAACCACCCGAGGCTCGGAGCGCCGCGGCCGGCATCTCGTGGCCAACATCGACCTGTACAGGGCGTCGCTCGTACCGCCGTTCGAGGCGCACGTGTTGGCGGGAGCGAACCGGATGGCCTTTCTGTCGCTGATCCCCTCGCCTCGTGAGCTACCCGACTCGTCGCTTTCCTTCATGGTGGGTGCCGCCGAGAGGCTCTCGGCCGGCATCGCGTGGCTGGCAGACGCGGAGCGGGGCATCGACACGGCCGCAGTCGGCTCCGCGTTCGAGGCGGCCGCGGCCCGTGGCGATCCGGTCCTGGTGCTCGGCACCGCGCTCGCCCTGCTGCACGCCCTGGAGTGGCTCGAGGGGGAGTCGCCGCCCCCGCTCCCCGAGGACAGCCGCATCATGGAGACCGGTGGCTTCAAGGGCGCCGAGCGCACGGTCGGCAGGGACGAGCTCTACGCCCGCCTCGCCAGAGTGACCGGTGTCCCGCCAGGGCGCATCGTGAACGAGTACGGCATGACCGAGCTGCTCTCGCAGCTCTACACGCCCGTCCTCACCGAGGGGCCGGACGCCGCCGAGGTCCACGTGGCGCCCCCGTGGCTGAAGGCCCGCGCCCTCGACCCGGTCTCGCTCGCGGAGCTCCCGGACGGAGAGGCGGGGCTCCTCTGTTTCTTCGACCTCGCGAACGCGGGATCGGTGTGTCACGTGCTCACCGAGGACGTCGGCACGGTGGAGGCAGGCCGGGTGCGCCTTTTGGGGCGGGCCGAGGGGGCCGAGCCGCGCGGCTGCTCGCGCGCGATGGACGAGTTGATGGCGGCGGCGGGTCGCGTCGAGCGATGAGCGGACGCGACTTCGACGCCTTCGCGCTGCCTTCGGCCGTCGAGGCCGACGCCGCCCTCGAGCTCGCCGATGCGTCCGGCGTGCGCCTTCGTGGCCCGGACGTCACCCCGGCATGGCTCGGCGGCGTGGCGGACGCGCTTCACGGCTCGCGGGAGTGGCTGGTGTCGCGGTCCGCGGCCGAGCTCACCCGCTTCCTCGGCACCGCCGGCGCCCGCTTCCTGGAGAATGCGGACCCGATCCGCGCCGAGGCCCTCACCCTGCTGCCGCCGACGGCGCGTGTCTCACCGGAGATGGCGGTCGCGGTCCTCGACGGCATGGCGCGCGACTGGACTGAGCCGAAGCTCGTCGAGCTCCTGAGGCGGGAGTTCGGCGACGACGGCACCTTGGACGGCTTCGTGGACGCCGGGGACGAGCGCCCGGCTCGGACTACGGCCGTCGGTCCGCGGTTGTGCACGCAGATCGTCGCAGGCTCCGTGCCCGGGGTATCTGTGAATGCGCTCATCCGCAGCCTGCTCGTGAAGGCGCCGACGCTGGTGAAGCCCGGCCGGGGCGACGTCGTCCTACCGGTCCTCTTCGCTCGAGCGCTTCGCGAAGTGGAGCCCCGGTTGGCCGATGCGCTGGCGGTCGTCTACTGGCCGGGCGGTGGCGTCGAGTGGGACCGCGCCGCCCTCGAGCGCGCCGACGTGGTCACCGCGTACGGGTCCGACGAGACGGTGTCTGCACTGCGGGCGCTGTGCCCGGTGACCACCCGCTTCGTCGCCTACCATCACCGTGTATCGGTCGGCGTGGTGGGACGCGAGGGGCTGTCCGGCGACACGCTCGCCCGGGTCGCGGCCGAGGTCGCCGAGGCCGTCGCGCTCTTCGACCGACGGGGGTGCGTGTCCCCGCAGGCGGTCTTCCTCGAGGCCGACCCGTCCGAGGCCGAGCGCTTCGCCCGAGCGCTCGGAGGCGCGCTCGCCCGGGTCGAGGAGCGGCTTCCGAGCGGACCTCTCGACGACGCAGAGGCGTCCGCGCTCCATCAGCTACGGGGTAGTGCGGAGCTCCTGGCCGCTTCGGGCCGTGCGAACGTGGTGCACGGAGGGGCGGCGGCGTGGACGGTCATCATGGAAACGGGCGACGCGTCGCTGCGCGCCGCGGCCGGCCGTACGGTTCGCTTGCAGCGGGTCGCCGACGTCGCTGACGTGCCGGGCCTGCTCGAGCCGCTCCGCCCGCACCTGCAGACGGTGGGCGTCGCCGGTCTCGGCGACCGACTGGAGGCGCTCGCCCGAGACCTGGGTCGCGCCGGGGCGTCGCGAGTCGTGCCCTTCTCGGCGGTCCCGTTCCCGCCGCCGTGGTGGCACCACGACGGCCGGGGTCCCTTACGTGACCTCGTACGCTGGGTGGATCTGGAGGGCTACTCCTCCTGAGGCTGCTGCTCGGCCCTCCACACGACCATCTGACGTCCGCCGCGTGGATTCTCCTCCACGCGCACGGTCAGGGAGTCACCCTCGTCGATTCCGAGGTCCTCACGCATGTCCTGGGGAATGGTCACTCGGCCACCGACGCCGACCACGACATCGGTGTAATAGAGCGTACGGTAAATGGCCATCGGGACTCCTCTATGTGCCCACTTCAGCCGCACAATCTAAGGCATCCGGCAAGGGTCCGGTACGGAGCCTGGCCGCAACCGGATCCTGGGCGTGCATTGCGCCGGGTGAAGCCTCGGCCCCCATTCTGCGTACTGCGTTTGAACTGCGCACCGGTCCAGGACCGGTCCCATTCCTTCAGGGCCTGAGGATATGCTCCAAAGCGGCAGCGCGGTGCGGCTCGACGGCGTGACCAAGCGCTTCGGCAAGCACACCGCGGTCTCGGCCCTGGATCTCGAGGTGCCTCGCGGGATCATCTGCGGGCTCCTGGGCCCGAACGGGTCCGGAAAGACCACGACGATCCGCATGATCATGGGCATCCTGCTCCCCGACGAGGGGTCGGTCTCGCTCTTCGGAGGCGATCCCGATCTCACGCGCCGTACGAAGGTCGGCTATCTGCCCGAAGAACGGGGCGTCTACCGCAAGATGAAGTGCCTCGACCTCATCACGTTTCTCGCCGAGATCCGTGGGATCGCGAGGTCCGAAGGAAGACGCAGGGGCAGGGAGTGGATGGAGCGGCTCGGTCTCTCGGAGTGGGGCGACAAGCGGGTCGAGGACCTGTCCAAGGGCATGCAGCAGAAGGTCCAGTTCATCGGCACGGTCATCCACGAACCCGAGCTGCTGATCCTGGACGAGCCGTTCAGCGGCCTCGACCCCATCAATCAGGATGTGCTCGAGGAGATCGTACGCGACTTCAGGGCGAAGGGAACGACGATCCTGTTCTCGACCCACCTCATGGATCAAGCCGAACGGCTCTGTGAGCGCGTCTGCCTCATCTCCAAGTCGCACAAGGTGATCGACGCCGACATGCGCGAGCTGAAGGCCGCCGAGCGGGGAAGCGTGCTGGCGGTCGAGTTCGAGGGGCCGGAGGCGTGGCTGCGAGGCCCCGAGGTCAACGGCGTGGAGCGCGTGAACGGCGCGCTGCATCTGACGCTCGCCGAGGGCGCCGATCACCAGGCCATCCTGCGGAGAGGGATCGAGTCGGGGGCCACCATCCTCCGTTTCGATCTGGTGGAGCCGCGTCTGCACGAGATCTTCGTGCGGCTGGCCGGCGCCGACGCGACGGGCGACGCGGGGACCCCGACCGGTGCGGGCGCTGGAGCGGGGGCAGGCGCGTGATGTGGCGCAACGTGAGGGCGGTCATCCGCCGCGAGTACGTCGAGCGGGTGCGCAGCAAGAGCTTCGTGTTCGGGACCATCGCCGTGCCCGCACTCATGCTCGTGACGATGGCCGGTCCGATCATCATGGCCGCGCGAAGCGAGAGCGACGAGCGACGCATTGCGGTCCTCGACCGGACTGGAGTCCTCGAGGAACGCCTCGAGCCCAGCCTGGTCGAGCTCGGTTGGAACAGCGACTGGGTGGCGCCCGGCCCGGAGGTCGAGCGGAACCTGCGCAGCCGTGCGGGAGCCGGCGAGATCAGCGGTTTCCTGGTGCTCGACGAGAGCACGCTCTCGGATGGCTACGCCACGTTCGAGACGACCAATCGACCGAGCGCCGTGCGCGTCTTCACGCTCCAGGCCGCGATCACGCGGGCGGCGATGGAGGAGCGGTTGGCGGCGAGCGGGAGCGCGCAGGAGATCCTGTCAGGCGGGGAGCTCGCCATTCAGATGCTCTCCGACGCGCCGGGCGCCGATCCCGACGAGGAGGGTGCCCAGTTCGCCGTCGCCTTCTTCGGCGCCATGATCATCTACATGGTCATTCTGATCTACTCGGTGGCCGTCATGCGCGCGACGCTCGAGGAGAAGACCAGCCGCGTCGTCGAGATCGTGGTGTCCGCGATGGAGCCATGGCACCTCCTGCTCGGCAAGATCATCGGCGTCGGCAGCGTCTCGCTCACGCAGCTCGCCATTTGGATCAGCACCGGCGTGCTGGCGGCGATGGTCGGGCTACCCACGCTCATCACCGCGCGACCCGACCTGACCGGGCTCATCGACCTCCAGGACGCGTTGCCCGGACTCGGCCTTCTCAGCCTGTTCGTAGGCTTCTTCCTCTTCGGCTTCTTCATGTTCTCGGGCATCTACGCAGCGGTCGGCGCCATGTGCAACACAGACGAGGAGGCGAACCAGGCGCAGTTCCCGGTGATCTTCTT
>JAHEKM010000170.1 GCA_024638325.1 Gemmatimonadota bacterium
TAAGCTCGCCCTGGACGATGAGGTACCCGCCGTACCCCAGAATGAGCACGCTCGCGAGCCCCATGAAGAACGCCCCCAGGCTCGTCACGAGGCTCGACGTCGTGAGCGTCGTCTTCACGTTGTCGAAGATGCGCATAACGCCGGCCTTGAAGATCTCCGACTCCTTGTCGAGCGCGTGGAATCCCTTGATGACCCGAATGCCGCCGAGGGCCTCCTGGAGCCGTCCCGTCACCTCGGCGCGGATACGGCCGCGCTCGCGGAACGCCGGCCGAAGCTTGGCGAACGCCTTGGTGGATACGAACGCGAACCCCGCCAGTGGAACGAGCGCCAGCGCGGTCATGGTCGCGTTGATGCGAACGAGGTAGGCGAACGCGACGATGGCCGTGATGATGCCGCCCACGAGCTGCACCAGCCCGGTACCGACCAGGTTCCTGACGCCCTCGACGTCGTCCATGATCCGCGACACGAGCTCCCCGGACTTGGTGTTGTCGAAGACGCGCACCGGGAGTTGGAGCACGTGCTGCTGCACCTGGGCGCGCAGGTGTGCGATCATGTGCTGCGCCTCGACGCTCAACACCAACACGAGCGAGTACGACGTGACCGCCTGGACGATCATGGCCCCGCTCACGACGAGGAGCAGCGTCGTGAAGAGCTGCATGTCCGCGTTGGGGATGACGTCGTCGAACAGGTACTGGGTCGAAGCCGGTAGCACGAGCCCCGAAAGACGGTTGGCCGCGACGAGCACGAGGCCCAGCCCAACCAGCTTCCGGCGGGGCCAGATAATCTCCTCGAACGCGTTGCGGAGGCTCGCGCCGGAGATCTTCTTGGAGTTTGGTCTCGCCACTTGGGTCGCTACGCTCCCCCGCTTAGGTTAGCCAGTCTTTTTCGCCGCCCACGTCGCGGCTGACTCGAAAGTCGCCCAGGAATGGTAAACGAAGAGAGGGACGGCTACGACCCGTCCGCCGTAGAGGAGAAGTGGCAGCGCCGCTGGGAAGAGCGCGGCACGAACTCCTTTACGCTCGACGAACTCCGGTCGGCGGACGACCCGTACTACAATCTGATGATGTTCCCCTACCCCTCCGCGGAGGGGCTCCACATCGGGAACATCTATGCCTTCACCGGCGCCGACGCGCACGGACGCTACCAGCGCCTGAGAGGCCGTACGGTCTTCGAGCCCATGGGATTCGACGCCTTCGGCATCCACTCGGAGAACTTCGCCCTGAAGGTGGGCAAGAACCCGATGGACCTGATCCCGTCGAACGTCGCCAACTTCACGCGTCAGCTGAAGCGCATCGGCGGCATGTTCGACTGGGAGCACTCGGTCGATACCACGCAGCCCGAGTACTACAAGTGGACGCAGTGGGTCTTCCTGAAGCTGCTCGAGGCCGGTCTGGCCGAGCAGAAGGAAGCCCCGGTCAACTGGTGCCCGTCGTGCAAGACGGTGCTGGCGAACGAACAGGTGGTCGGTGGCGAATGCGAGCGCTGCGGCACGCCGGTCGAGCAGCGCCGCATCAAGCAGTGGTTCTTCAAGATCACCAGGTACGCCCAGCGCCTGCTGGACAATCTGGGCCATATCGACTGGTCTGAACGGACCAAGAAGTCGCAGATCAACTGGATCGGTCGCAGCGAGGGGGCTCGACTCGACTTCCCGGTCGTCGACGACGCCGGTAACGAGACCGGCACCGTCATCGAGGTCTACACGACGAGACCGGACACCGTCTTCGGCGCCACCTACATGGTGCTGTCCCCCGAGCACCCGCTCGTGGACACGATTACGAACCCCGGCCTGAGCGCCCCGGTCTACGCCTACCGCGACAAGGCCAAGTCGAAGGACCTCGTCGCGCGGCAGAAGGTCGACAAGACCAAGACCGGCGTGTCGACGGGTGGCTACTGCCGCAACCCGGCCACCGGCGAGG
Organism: Gemmatimonadota bacterium; assembly: GCA_024638325.1. GTDB lineage: Bacteria > Gemmatimonadota > Gemmatimonadetes > Longimicrobiales > Gaopeijiaceae > UBA2982. The sequence goes on from JAHEKM010000170.1 coordinate 1,917, forward strand.
CGATTCCGATCTGGATCGCGGACTACGTCCTCATGGACTACGGCACCGGCGCCATCATGGCCGTGCCGGGTCACGACCAACGCGACTTCGACTTCGCCAAGCAGTTCGAGCTACCCATCGTGCGCGTGGTCGCCGGGCCGGGAGACGACGCGGACACGCCGCTCGAGGAGGCGTACGTCGGACCGGGCACCCTGGTGAACTCGGGCCCGTTCGACGGCACGGACGTGTCCGACTCCGTTCGCGCGCTCACCGATTGGGCGGCCGAGAACGGCTGGGGCGAGGCCCAGGTCAACTTCCGGCTGCACGACTGGTGCGTCTCCCGGCAACGGTATTGGGGCCCGCCGATTCCGGTCATCCACTGCGACGCGTGCGGAGCGGTTCCGGTGCCGGAGGAGGACCTCCCCGTCGTGCTGCCCCGCATCGAGGACTTCAAGCCGGACGACTCGGGCATCAGCCCGCTCGCACGGGTCGAGGAGTGGTTCGTGACCACGTGCCCGAAGTGCGGCGCGGAGGCCAAGCGCGAGACCGACGTTTCAGACACGTTCTTGGACTCGGGCTGGTACTTCCTGCGTTACCCGTCCACCGATTTCGAGGACAAGCCGTTCGACGCGGACATCACCCGGACCTGGTTACCCGTCGACATGTACATCGGCGGGCAGGAGCACGCGGTGCTGCACCTGCTCTACTCACGCTTCCTCATCATGGTGCTCCACGACCTCGGTCACCTGGATCACGAGGAGCCCTACGACGTCTTCCGCGCGCACGGCCTCATCATCGCTGAGGGAGCCAAGATGTCGAAGTCGAAGGGCAACGTGATCCTTCCCGACCCGGTCATCGATGAGTTCGGCGCGGACACGCTCCGTACCTATCTGATGTTCATGGGTCCCTTCGAGGAGGGCGGTGACTACCGCGCCGAGGGCATCCAAGGACCGTACGGCTTCCTCCACCGGCTGTGGGATTCGGTGCTCACAGCCGAGGACGGCGAGTCGGACCCGGACGTGGAGAGGAAGGTCCACCAGACCATCCGCCAGGTGACCGAGCAGATCCCCGCGCTCGCCTACAACACGGCTATCGCCGCGGTCATGGAGTGCCTCAACGCCGTGAGGTCGGGAGGGCGTACGGCCAAGCGCGCCGAGGTCGAGCCGCTCGTGCCGTTGATCGCGCCGTTCGCGCCGCACATCGCCGAGGAGCTTTGGGAACGGCTCGGCCACGAGGGGAGCATCTTCGACGGGGCCAACTGGCCCGAGCATGACGAGGCGAAGGCGGTCGAGAGCAGCATCACGATCGCCGTGCAGGTGAACGGCAAGCTGCGCGCGTCGATCGACGTGGCGAAGGAAGCACCGGAGCAAGAGGTCGTCGCCGCCGCGAGGGCCGAAGACAACGTGAAGCGCCACCTCGAGGGCGCCCAGGAGCGACGCGTGATCTACGTGAAGGACCGTCTCGTGAACTTCGTGGTCGGATGAACGACCTCCAACGGCTCTCCATCGATGCCGTCCGCGTCCTCTCCATGGACGCGGTGCAGGCCGCCAACTCCGGCCACCCGGGCACGCCGATGGCGCTCGCGCCGGTCGGCTACGTGCTCTTCCAGAAGCACCTCAAGCACGACCCGCGGGACCCCGAATGGGTGGACCGCGACCGCTTCGTGCTCTCGTGTGGTCACGCCTCGATGCTCGTGTACTCGCTCCTGCACCTGAGCGGGTACGACGTCTCCGAGGAGGACATCCGTAACTTCCGTCAGTGGGGCTCCCCCACCGCGGGGCATCCCGAGTACGGACACGTCCCGGGGGTCGAGATGACGACCGGGCCGCTCGGCCAAGGCGTCGCGACCAGCGTCGGCATGGCGCTCGCGGAGCGATGGCTCGCCGAGCGATACAACCGGGCCGGGCACCAGATCGTGGATCACCACACCGTCGCGCTCTGCTCGGACGGCGACATCATGGAGGGCGTCTCGCACGAGGCCGCCGCGCTCGCCGGTCACCAGAAGCTCGGCAAACTCATCTGGATCTTCGACGACAACCGAATCACCATCGACGGCGGTACCGACCTGGCCACGTCCACCGACGAGGCCGCCCGCTTCGAGGCCTACGGCTGGCACGTCGTGCGCGTCGACGACGGCAACGACCTCGACGCCATCGACCGGGCCATCGCCGGGGCCAAGTCGGTCACGGACAAACCCAGCTTCATCGTGCTACGCACGACCATCGCCTGGGGCAGCCCGAACAAGGCAGGCACGTCGGCCGCGCATGGAGCGGCGCTCGGCGTCGACGAGGTCGAGGCGACCAAGAACAACCTCGACTACCCGTCGCTCGATCCCTTCTACGTCGATGCCGAAGCGAGAGCGCACTGGGCGGAGTGCGTCGATCGCGGCGCGGAGCTGCAGAAGACATGGCAGGCCTGCTTCGCCGCATACCAGGAGGCCCACCCGGATCTCGCCGCGGACTACCTGCGGACCATGGCCGGTGACCTGCCCGATGGCTGGGAATCTGCGGTTCCCGACCTCTCGTCGGTGGACAAGGCCGACGCCACGCGCAATTGGTCCGGCAAGGTCATCCAGGGTCTCGCTGCCGGCGTGCCCAACCTCGTTGGCGGCTCCGCCGACCTCGCGGGCTCGAACAAGACGACCATCAAGGACGCCGACGACCTGCAGGCCGCGACGCCCGGCGGACGCAACGTCAGCTACGGGGTGCGGGAGCACGCCATGGGTGCGGTCATGAATGGCATGGCGTTGCACG
>JAHEKM010000053.1 GCA_024638325.1 Gemmatimonadota bacterium
CGTTCCGGACCCCGGCAGCTACGTTCCGGACCCCGGCAGCTATGTCCCGGATCCCGGCAGCTACGTTCCGGATCCCGGCAGCTACGTTCCGGATCCCGGCAGCTACGTCCCGGACCCCGGCTCCTGAGTCCTGATCGCCGGCTCTCGAAGCCGGTTGTGAGTGGGGCCAGCTAGACCTCAGCGCCGACCAGTTCCTGTCGCATCGTGCGGAGCCCTTCCCGGAGCTCCGCCGGTGCGGCGGGAACGGACGCGGCCTTCTCGCTCGCTCGTCGATCCGCGGCGAGCGACTTCAACGCCTCTTCCGCTTCGAACAACACGCGGTTGAAGCCGTGCTCCTCGGCATATTCGACAGCACGAGTGAGCCACTTCGCGGCTTCGTCGAAGGACCCGATCGCCCTGTAGCTGAGGCCGCGGTACTGTAGGACCTCCGCCTTCACGTAGGGGGCACCCGCTTCCCAGTTCAACGCGTCGCATCGCGCGGCATGCCGCCTGAACGCCGCAGCGTCACCGCGCAGGGCTGCCAAGTGACCTAATGCATCGTGCGCATAGGTCTCGTAGTGCCGATTAACCGCCGTGTGGGCCACCAGAGTCCAGGCGTCCTCGGCGGCGCCGCGGTCGCCGTAGGCCATGAGCGCCGCCGCGAGGCTCGCCATGCACTCGTTCTTTCGTTCCGGGCTCTGACAGGTGGCGACCGCGAGCCAACCGTGCTGCAGGCCCTTTTCGAGGTTGCCGGCGATCTGCTCCAACCCCAGGAAGGACTGGTGCACGACGGCCGTCGCGTCCCGGTCGTCCGAAGTGGTCGCCACGGCCAGAGCCTCTTCCAAGCCGGAGCGTGCCGCCGGAATGTTGCCCACGTCCCGCTTGATGGTTGCTAGACCCACCAGGACGTGGACGCACACGTCACGCAGACCGGCGGCATCGGCAATCCGGTGCGCCGCCTCGTACCAGTGACGCGCTTCGTCCCACGAGGCTCGCCGGCGAAGCGCACGGCCACGATACCACGCAGCGTGCGCCGCCGGCCTCGGCAATCCCACGGAGGCAGCCGCTTCGAACGCACATGCGTACAGCTCGAGCGCACCGTGCACGTGTTGCTGGCGATCGACTTCCTGTCCGAGCTCTACGAGTACTGCCGACAGGCCAGCGACGTCGCCCGATTCGAGAACGTCCAACGCGCGGTGCCAAAGGAGCGCCTCCCGATCCTCAGGGCCTGGCCGCAGGGGAAGCTCCGTCCGGGCGCGACGCACCTGTTCGGACATGCGCTCGGCAGAGTGGACGAACCCCTCGTCCGCCAGCATGCGCGCAACGCGTCCCACGACGAACCTCTGAGCAATGCGACGGCCGGCCGGCTCGTCGGACTCCCTTCCCTCGAGGTCCTTCAGGATAGCCCACCCGGCGAACCCCCCGCCCTCGGCCTCGTCCCTCTCGGAGAGGGCGGTGTCGAGGTCGCGGTGCAGGAGGATCGCGGCGCACTCGCCGGCCAAAAACATGAGGCGATCCCTCACTTCGGACCGGAGCAACGGGCGCCCAGCCGATGTCTCGGCCACGAGGAACCAGGCCCTCGTCCCGTCGCTTCCGAGCGAGATCGCGAAGGTGGCCGGCACGGCCGCAGCCGGATCGGCCACTTCGTCAATCGCCCCCGGCACTCCCAACTCCCAGGCCCTTCGCAGAGGCTCCGAAGAGAAGAACCGCCGCGGGCGGTCCATCAGGAGGTCCAGGACGATGAAGGGGTGGACGGCACCGGGCCCGTACTCGTCGACCCATACGGTCGCGACTCGATCCGCCTCGCACAGTTCGGAGATCTCGGTCAGGTGACCGAAGACGGCGACGCGATTCGGGTCTGCGCTCTGCAGACTATGTGTGAGTCGAAGGCGCTGTGCCCTCTTCCCTCGGTAGTCCTCCATGCGGAGGACTGAGGCTAATGGCATACCGAGGCCTTTAGGTGCCGGGTCTGAACGCTGCGGATAAGCATGTCGGCGGGAGGCTACTTCAAGTTAAGCGCCCCCGGACCCTCGGCACAACAACGAATTTCGACCCGTTACGAACCCGTTACGACCCGCCCGAGCCGAGCTCCCTTCGGTGCAGCAGCTCGGGAAACTCGTAGTAGATGACCCCTTCGTCGGAGATCTCCGAGCGAACGCGGAAGCCGTCATCCATTGACGTGAGGATCTTTTCGGCCGCGGGGAGCCCGAGATTGATGTCCGCCGCCACCTCGCTGACCGTCAGGGTCCCGCCTTTGGCCTTGGCCAGGCGGAGGATCTTCCTCTGGATCCGCTGCATGATCGCCTTGCGCCGCTGCTGCAGATCGTGCCAGCCCCAGTAGAAGCCGAGAGAACCCCCACCCCCGATGAGGGACCCGGCAGCGATCAGGCCGCCCTCCGCCCCGAAGATCCCGCTGAGGAGCAGCAGCGTTCCGCCCAACACCATGCCGACGCCGAGGATGCGCCGCTTGATTCCGCTCCGGGGCAGCGGCTCGTCCGGCTGCTCCTCGACCGCCCGCTGCTCGGCCTCCCTACCCGTGAGGCTCAGAACGCGGGAGGCGTGCTCCCATCCCAACCCACAGCGCGGACAGACGAGGTGCTTGCGCCGTGCGAGCCAGTAGACGAGTCCGCCGAACCCGTACGTGAAGAACGATACGCCGACCAGCAGGGCCACATGGCTGCCCCGGCGGAAGTAGGCGATCCCCTCACCCTGGTACGAGCAACGCGGACAGTGCCGGATGCCTGCCGGACGCACCACGGCCATGCCGACCGGTGTCGACGTGCCACAGGTGGGGCAGCGAACGGCACCCGGCTGTAGGGGCTCACCGCAAGTCGAGCAGCGCATGCGTGTGGTTCGGGTGGACGGAAGCACGACAGGATGCGGCCGAAGCCACTCTCTTCGCCACTACGGCGAGCGTATCAGGAAGATTCAAAGCCGGGCGGGTCTATGAGATCCGTACGATTCTGAGCCGCAGGGCGGCCTGGGGCGCGCTCTGCCCGCCCCCATCCCCCCCCAGTCGCAACGACATGGTTCCGGCGGCATCGGGAGTCAGGATGTAATAAGCAACCGACGAGGACCAGAGTTGATCACGCTCGGTCGCGCTTGCAGGGCCCAACGTGCTCGGCACGAGCGGGAACGGAGCACCAAGGTAGGCCCGCAAGTCGACTACGGGGTACACGCGCGGACCCGTCTCTGGGCCTGGCCCGTCGCGGTATGTGGCGGTCCACCAGTCGGCGAGGACGTCCGCCCAGTCCCGCCCGACCTCCGCCTCGACATTCGCGACGCCCCTCCGGGTGGTGGTGCTCAACCGCTCGAGGACGTCGACGCCCTCCTGATCCGACAGGTAGAGGAGATGCAGGAACCCCGCACCGCGCTCCTCGAGCGAACCCTGCCCGGTCGAAACGATCAGGCTCACGTCGGTGGGGTCGCCCAGGTATCGAACGGCCCGCGCCCGCGCTCCGCTCCGGAACAGCTCAGCGGACGGGTCGTCGCCCAGCTCTTCGTAGCGTCGAGCGACGATCTCCTCCGCCATCTGTGCGAGCCCCTCGGAGAGCCACAGCGCTTCCTGACCTGCGTCGAGCACCAGGTAGCGCTGATTGAACTGGACCATGTGTTGGAACTCGTGAGCCAGAACTGCGGGCACCACCTGGAGCACGGCGTCTTTGGTGCGCGGGTCCGAGTGGACGCCTGCAGGGTCGGGGACCAGGGCGTAGAAGATCTCACCGCGGTTGCTCCCCTGATTGTCCGCGAGCAGGTCGTTGCCGAAGAAGAAGCCGCCGATGAATCCCGGAGCCCCCCTCGGGGTCAGGCTGTTGACGACGGGCGTGAACAGGATGATCACGCGCTGGTTCTGGTCCAGGTCCGAGGTGGCGCCGAAGAGGTCGGTCACCTCCGGATGGATGACGTCGTCGAAGCGGCCCGCCAAGGCTTCCAGGTCGGCCGCGTCGAAGCCGCCTGCTGGGGCGTCCTCGTCCACGAAGATCGCCGCCTGGGACCCTACGTACTGGGCGACCGCAGAGACCTGCTCGAACTGGCTGGGAGCCGTCCACACGTTGAAGGTCCTGCGCTCGCCCAAAGACGGGACGCCGGCCGGGCCCGAGATACCTGGCGCGGCCCCGACCCCGCGGGGCACGCTGCGCGCCCGGGCCACGAGGGTCTCCTCGACCCCCCGCACGCGCTCGTCCCAACGGGCCTGGGCATCGCCCCGCTCGAGGCCGAAGTCGGGCGGGGACAGCAGAGAGACGGGTCTCTGGAGCGTCGCGGGCGCCAGGGCACCCGAGGAGCTGAGTCCCGAGAGCTGGTACGGGTGCATCGCCGCTCCCACGGTGCTTGCCGAGTACACGAGCACCAGGTACTCCTCGCCGGAGCTTCCAGCGAGCGCATGGCACTGGAATCCGCCGTCGTCGGCGACGTCCAGTACCTCGCCGACCGCCAAGCCGGTGATGACGCCACCCCCCGTAACCGTGAACGACCGGCTTCCGCTGGAGACGACTCCGAACTGGGCACTGACCTCGACGTCCCTCGCGGGCATGCACGACGGCACCACGACACGGAGCTCCGAGCTGGACGCGCTCACCACGGTGGCGCGCATGCCGGAGAACAGCACCACGTTCTGGGTCGGATCGGGGCTGAAGTTGGTCCCCGTCAGGGTGATCGTGTCACCCGCCGCTGCCGAGGCCGGGCTCAAGTCGGTCACCACCGGCGGATCCACCGTGTGGAGCGTGAACGTCGTCGAAGCGCTCGGCTGTTCGACGACCCTCGCGCGCACCGTCACGTCCGCGGGACTGGAGCCGAGACGGACCCTCGCCTCCGCCGAGCCCGAGTCGTCCGTGGTGGTCGTGAGACCGGACAGAATCGTCGCGCCACCGGACTCGACCTCCCACCGGACCCCACGTCCCGCCTGGGGCTCCTGCGTCGCCACGGTGCGCACCACGGCTCTCAGCGACGTGCTGAGGGTCTGGCCCGACGTCCCGAACTGACCATCCCCCTCCGCGACCACGATCTCCAGCCCCGTCACCACGACCACGGGGTCTGGGCCGCAGGAGAGAAGCACCACCGCGAGCAGCGCTCCGAGACCCCGCGCGGAGCGCTGCCGGCCTCGGGTCACGGGCCTCTCTCTAAACTCAGGAGGTCGATGATGGGGGTGCCTGTCAGCGCCGAGGCTCCGGTTCGAACGCGCCCGGTCACGGCGACGGTCTCCAACGGTACCAGCCCGGCTGCGACCGCCTCCTGCTCAGCAGGTACGGCCACGTACACGAAGGGGCCCTCGGGTCCTCCGTAACGGGAAAGTAGGAAGGGCTCGCCGCGACGGAAGTCGGTGCGCAGCTCTTCGGCCCGCTCGAGCGAGATGAACTGCAACGTCCAGGAGACGACCCGCCCTACGTGCGCGGCCGGGTCGGCGGTCAGGTCGCTCGGCACGAGCGCGGTCGGGGTCGCGTCAGCCGTCGCCTCGGAACTGGTCGGCATCCAGACCCACCCGTCGAGGCGGACGCGGGCCCAATTCCCCTCCCGGGAGACGACCTGGAGGTCTCCCCGGCCAGAGGCTACCGCGAGCGTATCGCCGTCCGGAGCCGTGAGAATCGGCGCCCCTACGACGCTGGCGAACCCCTCCGGTCGACGCGCGGCGGGCGCCGGGGCCGGCGTGGGGGTGGGAGCAGCGCCGGTCGACGCCGCCGGGGGCGTCGGCGCTGGAGCGGCCGGGGGCGGTGCCGGCGTTGCGGCCGTAGCACTCGAGTTCGCGACCGATGCCGACCAGATCCAGCCACGTCGGCGCACCTGTGCCCAGCCCGGCTCTCTGCCAAGCTCCTCCAGAAGCGCGCCTTCCTCGAGCCGCCCAAGCACGGTGCCCTGCGGCTCGGCTCGGAGGTTCTCACCCTCGCCGACCGCGACGACGAGGTCGAAGTCGCTGTCGCTGGACTGGAGAGAGCTGAGCCATACCCAACCCACCACGTCGACCTGTAGCCAGTCGCCGTCGCTGCCCACCACGGCGAGCGGGGTCCCCGGATTGAGTCGCGCCACCACCACGTCGTTGGGTGCCCGACGGAAGTTCTCCTCTACGCGCACGGTGGCCGCGGACTGGCCCAGGGTCATCCCCGGAAGGGTCGCGACCGCCGCAGCCAGAAGGAAAGTGGTTCGTGCAGGAGTCCTGCGGCTGCGTGGCATAGGGCCTGAAACGATCGCGGACTGGCGGTGTTAGAAGGGGCGTTCTCGCACTGGCGGTGCCCACGGCACCCGCTCAAATGTGCCCGGGGCGCCAAGGGGCGTCAAACCTTTTTCGCTGTCGGAGAGGAGCGAGCTCCCCCTGATGCGACCTGACCTCCACAAGCTCTCGGCCCTCGTGCTGGGAGCCCTTTCGGTGCTCCCGTCGAGCATCGACGCACAATCCGTTCCGTCCCCGTACTCGTTCATCGAGGCCCGGCAAGAGATCGGCCCGTTCCTCGGCGTCATGAACGCGTCGGACGGGCGCTTCGACTATGCGCCGTCCGGGGGACTCTGGTATGGTGTGCGATACGGCCTCCAACTGGGCAACGGGCCGATGTCGCTCGGAGGCGCGATCGGCGTCGTCGACGGCACTCGGGACATCGTCGATCCGGACCGTCTCGAGGGCGACCGGAAGGTCGGCGAAGGAGAAGTGCAGATCGTGACGGCCGAGGCCCGACTGAGGTTCAGCCTCACCGGCAACCGAGCCTGGCACCGGTTGAGCCCCTTCGTATCCTTCGGGGGTGGCGTGGCCTTCGACGTCGCCGGCGAACCGCAAGCCAACGAGATCCTCGAGGAGCGTGACGTCTTCGAGTTCGGAACGTCCTTCTTCGGCACGCTCAGCGCAGGTACACGGTTCTTCCTGACCGAATCCATCGCGCTGAGGGCAGACGGCATGTTCTCCCTTTGGCGCGTTGCTACGCCTCCCGGGTTCAGCGAGCCGGACCGTCCGTTCGAGGCGGTGGAGGACCGCGAGTGGCTGAGGGGGCTCTCGGCCGGGCTCACGCTTCTGTACCGCTGGTGACGCGTAGCTTCGAGTCGCGAACCGCCGACTGGCTGGGCGTCGACGAGGCGCTCGAACGAATCATGCTCGGCGCGGAGGCCCTGCCCTCCCAGCAGATGTCGCTGGAGGCCTGTGTGGGTGCCGCGCTCGCCGAGGACGTCGTCTCCGACGTGACCCTGCCCCCGTGGGACAACAGCGCCATGGACGGCTACGCGGTGCGTTCGCAGGACATTCAGGGGGCGTCGGCCGACGCACCCGTGGACCTGCGCGTGACGCGGCAGGTGCGCGCGGGCGACCCACCCGGGGACGAGGTCTCGAATCGGGAGGCGGTCCGGATCATGACCGGCGCGCCGGTCCCCCCGGGTGCCGACTCGGTCGTGAGAGTGGAAGACACCGATGCCGAGGGCGAAGCGGGGCGGGTCCTCGTACGGAACGACCGTGACGCCGGGCAGAACGTCAGGCCGGCCGGGCAGGACATGCGGCCCGGCGAGCTGCTTCTCGCGCGCGGACACACCATCTCCGCGGGCTCCGTCGGCGTGCTGGCAGCGGCCGGCGTTCGCCGCGTGCCCGTCCACCGCCCCGCGACCGTCGCGGTTCTCACCACCGGCGACGAGCTCAGGGGGCCCGAAGCATTCGAGGACGTGAAGAAGGGACTCGGCGTCCCGGACTCCAACGGACCGATGTTGGCCGCGATGATCGCCGAGGGGGGCGGGCAGCCCGAGCTCCTCGGCATTGCCGGTGACGACCCCGGCGTGCTCGCGAGCCGCGTCGAGCAGGCCGCGGATGCGGATGTGTTGGTCACGATCGGGGGAGCCTCCATGGGCGAGGCGGACCTGGTGAAGCGCGTACTGGACGAGCTCGGCTACGAGCACGACTTCTGGCGGGTCCGCATGCGACCGGGCAGCCCCGTCGGCTTCGGCTGGCTCCCGCGTGGCGGGCGACGTCAGCCCGTCTTCTCGTTGCCCGGAAACCCCGCCTCGGCCTTCGTGACCTTCGAGGTCTTCGTGCGCCCGTTTCTCAGACGTCTAGGGGGCCACACGCGCACCCGGCGACGGGAAATCGTGTGCCGGATCGAGACACCCCTGCGCACGCCGGCGGCGCTCACGTACTTCCTCAGAGTGGGCATCCAGGGTTCTGGGGCCGAGGCCACCGTCACGCTCACCGGCTCTCAGGGGTCGGGGCTCGTGAGCGGTCTCGCGCGTACGGAGGGTCTCACGATCATTCGTGAAACGGTTTCCGAGCTCTCGGAGGGGGATCAGGTGGACGTCATGCTCATTCGGGAGCCGTGACGGCGAGGGCGATCCTCCTCGGCGTGCTGCTCTTCGGCACGGCGGCGTGCGGTATCCCGCGCTGGCCCGTCGACGCGCCCCTCACGTCGGACTTCGGGCTACGCTTCCGAGGACTCAGACCGGATATCCACCGGGGCGTCGATCTTCGGGCGCCGATGGGTACCGAGGTGCGGGCGATGGCGGAGGGGACAGTGCGCTTCGCGGGCACCATGCGCGGCTTCGGGAACGTCGTCTGGATCGATCACGGCGGAACCCTCCTGACTGTGTACGCGCACCTCTCCACGATTCGGGTACGGCAGGGTCAGCGCCTGCGCGCCGGCGAGCCCCTCGGCCTCAGCGGCCAGTCGGGTGACGCGACCGCGCCTCACCTCCACTTCGAGGTGTGGCGGGGTGGGATCGAGGTCGACCCCGTTCCCCTATTGGGTGGCAAGCCGAAAGGCTGACCCCGCGTCGGGTCAGCCGCCGGCCTTGAGCGCCGCGATCTCCTCGGACAGCCGCGGCACGACCTCGAAGAGGTCACCTACGATGCCATAGTCGGCCACGTTGAAGATCGGGGCATCCGCGTCTTTGTTGATCGCGACGATGGTCTTCGCCGTCCGCATGCCCGCCAGATGTTGAATCGCACCGGAGATCCCGACGGCGATGTACAGTGTAGGCGCCACCGTCTTACCGGTCTGGCCCACCTGCTCCCCGTGCGGCCTCCAACCCGCGTCGACGACTGCGCGGGAGGCGCCGAGCGCCGCCCCGGCCCCGATCGCGTCGCGGAGGCTTTCGAGCAGATTCCAGTTCGAAGGGTCCTTCATACCCCTCCCGCCGGCAACGACGATCGCAGCCTCGGCAACATCGACGGAGCCGCCACCTGTCTGCTTCCGCTCCAGGACCCGGACCTTCCAGCTGGACGCGTCCAGGTCGGGCGTGTAGGCGGATATCGCGGCTTCGCCACCGACCTCGGTTACCGGGAAGACGTTGGGCCTCAAGGAGGCCATCACCGGGGTGGCGTCGAGTGCAAGTCGCGCGAACGCCTTACCAGCAGAGATCGGCCTCTCGATAACAAGCACGCCGTCCTCGACCTCCACGCCAGTCACATCCGTGGCGAGGGGTACGTCGAGCACCGCCGCGACGCGGGGTGCCAAATCCTTGCCCTGGGTCGTCGCGCTGAACAACACCGCGACGTAATCACCGCCGCGCACGTGCTCTACCACGACCTGCGTGTAGCCCTCCGGGCTGTACTCGGCGAGCGCCTCGTGTTCGGCCACGCGCACGGTAGCCGCACCCGCGGCGCCCACGCTTCCGGCGTCCGCAGACACACCCGGGCCTCCGACCACGAGGGCTTCCACCTCCGCTCCCAGCGGCCCGGCGAGACTCGCCGCCAGCGAGACCGCTTCCCTCGACGCGCCGCCTACGCGCCCGTCCCGGGCTTCCGCCACTACGAGTAGGTTCGCCATCAGAGCGCCTTTGCCTCCTCACGGAGAAGTCGGACCAGCTCCGGAACGGCATCGGCCCCCTCCCCGACGATCCGGCCCTGGGGTCGCGCAGATGGCTCCCTCAGCGACAGAACCCGCACGCGCGAAGCAACGGCCTGGGCCGGCTTCTCTTCAAGCGGCTTCTTCTTCGCCGCCATGATCCCCTTGAGCGAGGCGAGCCGAGGCTCGTGCTCTCCCTTCGTGATCGTGATTGCGGCCGGGAGCGTCGCCTCGACCGTCTCCGATCCGCCCTCGACCTCGCGCTCGCACACGACCTTGCCCTCCTCGACTAGGAACGACGAGACCCCCGTCACGCAGGCCCGACCCGTGAGCGCCGCAAACATCGGACCGACCTGCTGTTGGTCGTCGTCGATCGCCTTCACACCGAAGAGCACCAGCGGCGCGTCCGCGCCTTCGAGCTCGGCCGCGAGCGCCTTGGCCGTGGCGAGTCCATCCATCCCGGACTCCCCCGTGAGTAGGACCGCTCGGTCCGCGCCCATGGCGAGTCCCTTGCGGAGGGTCTCCTGGGTCGCCGAATCACCGAGGCTGAGCAGCGCGACCTCGCCTGCCCCGGTCGCTTCCTTGCTGCGCAGCGCGAGCTCCAGCGCGAACTCGTCATAGGGGCTGATCACGTATTTGACGCCAGACGGATCGATGACCGAGCCAGAGGCATCAATCCGGATGCGGGTCTCAGTGTCCGGCACTCGCTTCAAGCAGACGACGAGGTTCAAGAAGCTCGTCTCCAGATACGGTTGAACGGTCGGCGCCCCCTACCCCTGTTCAAGGAGAGGGATCCGCGAGGGCTCGAGCCCACGACCGTCACAGCGTGGCCCCCAGGATCGCGAAGCAGACCGCGGCGATCGCGCCTCCGGTCAGGGCATAGGGCAGCTGGGTGCGGACGTGGTCGATGTGGTCGGTCGCGGCCGCCATCGAGGAGATGATGGTCGTATCGCTGATGGGGGAGCAGTGGTCGCCGAAGATGCCGCCCGCGAGCGACGCCGCCACGAACGGAGCCAATGAAAGGTCCAACGTCATGGCGGCGGGGACCGCGATTGGGAGCATGATGGCGAAGGTACCCCAGCTCGTGCCGGTCGAGAACGCGATTCCGGCCGATACGACGAACACCAGCGGGAGGTACACGAAGTTCGGCATTGTACCGGCCGTGACCTGAGCGACGTAGCGACCCGTGCCGAGCAGCTCGATGACGTCGCCCAGCGCGAGCGCGAGCAACAGAATGAGCGCCAACGGCACCAGGGCGCCGGCACCCTTCAGGGCGATCTTCACGAGACGATCCACCGTGAACACGCGACGCGCGAGCAGAAGCGCCCACGCGACCCCCAGGCCCACGAGCACGGACCACAACACGCTCGTGGAGCCCGAGCCGTCGCTGAGCACGCCATCTCCGGTGATGTAGAGGGCCACAGGCATGAAGAGGACCATCGCGCCAATCGGAGCGATCATGTGCGCCGCGCGGGGCTCGACGCCCTCGATGAGAGGTGGTGACAGAACCTCCTCGTCGATCATCGGTGTCGACTCCGGCCACGCGAGCGAGCCCCTCTTGGTGCGCTCTTCCGCGCGCTTCATGGGCCCGATGTCGATGCCCCACAGGGCGACCGCCAAGGCCAGCAGAACAGCCGCGATCGCGTAGAAGTTGAGCACGATCGACTGCAGGAAGACGGTGAGGGCTCCCTCCACACCCAGGCTTTCGAGAATGCCGAGATTGTACGCGCCCCATGCGTTCATGGGGATCAGGATACAGATAGGCGCCGACGTCGAGTCGATGAGGTAGGCCAGCTTTTCCCGGGAAGTCCGGTAGCGGTCGAACAGCGGTCGCGCGATGGAGCCGGCCACCAACACGGTGATGTTGGACTCGATGAAGATCACGACGCCGGTGCCCCAGGCGAGCAGCTGGGCGCGCTTCGCCGAGTCCACCCAGCGGTTGCGTTCGAGGAGGGTCACGAAGCCGCGCACACCGCCCGAGGCTTCGACCGTGGCGATGAGCGAGCCTATGGCCAACGTGAAGAGGATGACCTTCGCGTCGCCGTCGCCCGCGAAGACGGCCACCGCCCCGTCCAGGGCCGCTGCGAGGCCGGAGAGCGGATTCCAACCCTCGAGGATCGTCCAGGCGAGCCACGAGCCCCCGGCGAGGGACAGGTAGACCTGCCGGGTCCATATCGCCAGCACAATGGCGACCACGGGCGGCAAGACCGAGATCCACGTCGGATCGCTCATCGAGCAGCCTCGACCCTCGCCCCCCAACCCTCCGGGCGGGAGACGTCTCGCGCGCCGCGCACGTAGAAGCGATAGGGCCAGTCGGCCGCCCGGCTGACGCCCACCCTACGGGACGTACCTACCAGGGCGTCGTGTATCGGCCAGCCGGTGAGGAGCCGAAGCGGCGGGAAGCGAAGGTCGTGCCCGTACAGGGCGTCGTCGATGGCCAGCGCTGCGGCGAGGCGGCCCGGACCCGCGGTGAGCGGGCGTGCACCCCCTCGCCGCTCGCTCATGATCCCATCCCCTTCGAGGGGCTCGAGGCCTCTGACGAGCACGGCCTGGGCCCTCCCCTCTTCGGCCGTCACCACGTTCATGCACCAGTGCACGCCGTAACTGCGATAGACGTACGCGTGCCCGGGGGGGCCGAACATGGCCCGGTTTCGCTTGGTCCGGCCGGAGACCGTCGCGGCGTGCGAGGCAGGATCTCCAGGCCCGCCGTACGCTTCCGTCTCGACGATGACCCCGACGGCCCGCTCACCACCGACGGTGGACTCCAGGCAGCACCCGAGGAGCCCCCGGGCAGCCTCGGTCACGGGAAGCCGCACGACCCGCTCGGGAAAGGACCCGTCCACAGACGTGCCTATCCGCCACGGGAGGTCAGCTGCGGTAGCCGACGAGTCGCCTCCCACGGGTCAGACGCCCGTTGGGCTAGTGGCGCCCGCGCCCGCGGCTCCGACCCCGGCGACGTCCGCCGTTTCGGTCGCCACTGTCGCCGCCTGATCCAGCCTCGCGACCGGAACGCCGCTCGTAGTCTGCGGCCCACGCCTCCAGGACCTGTTCGGCCCGGCCGGCCGGTACCACCTGCTCGATGGCTGCCGGGTCGCTGGCGAGCGTCTCGAACAGGTTGGCGCCGAAGCGCTCCACGAGCGTCTCGGCCGTCTTCTCGCCGACGCCACGGTATCGGTGCGTAAGGTAGCGTACGATGGCCTCCGGATCGCTCGGCAGACCCAGGCTCCCGATGTCGACGGCGCCGGCGGCGGTGCTCTGGCTCACCGGCGGTGCGTCCTCGGTCGCGGTCGAAGTCGCAGCGACCTGTCCCTCGAAGAGCGGCACGACATCGTCGTCCCCGCGCCTCCGGGTCGAGCCGCGGCGCGGCCCGAGTCGCAGACCCGCTTCCGGCTGCGTCGAAGGCAGGACCTCGACCACCGTCGGCCCTGCGGGCTCGCTGGCGGGCTCGTCGGGCGGGCTCGCCTCCCAGTGCTCGACGCCCTCCTCGGCGGGAGCCTCGGCCGGCTCCGCCGGAGCGGCGTCGTGGGACTCGGCGGGCCGGCCCGTGTCAGCCGGCGCCCCGGCTGCCAGCGCGACATCCAGGCTGCCCGAATCCCCGCGCGTCAGCGTAACGACCCCGTGCTCTTCAGCCTGCGCGAGGAACTTGCTGAACTTCGGGAAGCCCAACTCCGTCTCGTCGAAGTCAGGACGAGCCTCCAGAATCTTCCGTTTCACGTCGGAGTCACGGACCGGCTCCCGACCGGCGTCGCGTAGTCGCTCGAGCGCCGCGGTGAGGATGGCATACGCGCCCTGGAGGGGGTCTCCGGAAGCCTGCTGGGCGTCCGCGCTCTCGGTCGGCTCGGCCACCTCGGCGTGGGCCTGGGGTCTGGACTCGGCTCCACCGCCGCGGCTGTCCCTCCGTCCTCTTCCGCGTCGACCGCGGCTGTTGCCACCGCTCGACCGCCCGGACCCGCCGCCGCCCTTGGCCGGGCCTACCTCGTACTGTCCGTTGCCGACCTTGGTGAGCTCTATGAGACCCTTCGAAGTGGCCTCGGACAGGAACTTGCTGAACTTGCTGAACCCGATCGCCTTCTCGTCGAAGTTCGGATCGATCTCCTGCATGACCTGCTTGAGGCGGTCCGAGCGCATGACGTCGTCGCGCGAGACCATCTTGGCGACGGCCTCCTTCACGAGGACCCACGGGTCGGCTCCACGACCCGGCATCTCTGTCGTCTTGGTGAGGCCGGTCAGACTCGTGTAGGAGTAGTACTCGTCGCAGTTCTGGACGAGGATGTCCGAGCTCGACTCCTGGATGCCCACACCGATGACGTACTTGCCGTACTCCTTGAGCTTGAGCACCAGACTCGAGAAGTCGGAGTCACCTGTCAGCAGGATGAAGGTGCCGATCTCGGGGCGCGTGAAGACGAGCTCCAGCGCATCGATCGCCATGCGGATGTCGGTCGCGTTCTTCTTGTTGCTCCCGTAGGCGGGGGCGAAGATCAGGTCGACCGAGTTCTCGGAGAGCGGCACGATGTACTGCGGGTAGCGACGCCAGTCGGCATACGCCCGCTGCACGCTCACCTTCCCCTTGATCACATCGGAATCGAGGAGGTGCTTCAGCTCTTTGGAGAGGTCGGAGCGCATGCCCATCGTGACGTTGTCGAAGTCGATGAGCAGCGCGGCATGCAGGAGTTCGGCCCCTGCCTGGCCCGGTCCCCCACGATGGGGGGCCCTGGTGTACGGAGCGGTCATTCAGCTCTTTCTCGCAGACTGTATTGTGATGCCGCGAGACCTCCCCACCTCGTCCACGTCGTTGGATCGCGGATGAGGTCGGGGAAGCCGTTGGAGGCGCCCACAGCGGGCGTCGCGGCCTCCGTCAGACCGAGGGCTCTTCCGCGATTCTGCGGGAGAGCTCGATCCTCCGCACCTGCCCCGTGTCCGTACGAGGAAGCTCGTCGATGAACCGGACCTGATCGGGGACCTTCGGATCCGCGAGTGTCTCACGGCACCAATCCACGATCTCCTGGCCCGTGACGATCGCTCCCTCGACGGGGACGACGCAGGCACAGATGGCTTCGCCGAGCAGCGGGTCGGCCACGCCGACTGCCGCCACCTCTTGCACCGCCGGATGAGACTCGATTCGAGCCTCGACCTCCCGGGGGTACACGTTGAAGCCAGCCTTGATGATAACGTCCTTCTTGCGGCCGACCAAATGCAGGTAGCCTTCTTCGTCGAGCAAACCCAGGTCTCCGGTCAGGAAGTACCCCCGGGAATCGAACGCCGAAGAGGTCTGTTTCGGTTGCCGGTGGTAGCCCAGCATGACCCCGGGCCCCTTCACCGCGATTTCACCCACGCTCTCGACCGGGAGGTCGGAGCCGTCGGCCTCGAGAATGCGCACCGCGGTCGCGGCGACCGGGCGCCCGACGGTGAATCGCCGCTTGTCCGGCGGGTCGTCGACCCGTGAGACGCTGGCCGTCGACGACGTTTCTGTGACCGTATAGGCCGTGATGACGACCACGTCCAGGGCGCGCGCCAGCCGCTGCACGAGCTCGTCCCCCACGGGCGCCCCGGCGATGAGCGCCAGCCGCAGGGACCCGAGGTCACGTGTGCGCGACTCCAAGACCTCGAGCTCGGCAATGAAGTGGGTCGGGATGCCGTAGTGCACCGTGGCCCGGTGTCGCTCCGCGCTGGTCAGGACGGCGTCCGCACCCGTGTCCTCGTGCAGCACTACCGAAGCGCCAGCGAGCAGCGTCGACAGGAGTCCAGGACCCAGGCCGAACACGTGGAAAAGAGCCGAGACGCCGACCACGATGTCACCGCTCGAGAGCGCGATGGCGTCGGCCGTCGCGGCCGCCGCCGAGAGAAGGTTGCCGTGGCTGATGCGGACGCCCTTGGGCTTGCCCATGGTGCCCAGCGTGTACACGAGCGCGAACGGGCTCTGCGGGTCCACGGTGTCCGCGGCGTAGTTCCGGCCGGCACCGGCGGATACCAGATCCTCGAACTGGTAGACGCCGTCGCCGTACCAGAGGTCCCCGTGCCCGACGGTCACCAGATGTCGGAGCTCGGGCAGCTGGGGCATCAATTCCTCGAACAACGCCAGGTAGTCGGTACCGGGCGCCTCCTCGATGGTGACGACGCACACGGCCTCGGAGTGGCGCAACGCGTACTGCATTTCGCCCGCGGGCAGGTCAGGATTCAGCGGCACGATGACCACGCCCAGCTTCGCGGAAGCGAACATCGCCACCACGAACTCTGGGCACGGTGGGAGTACCAGGGCCAGCCGGTCCCCTGCCTGTAGGCCGAGGTTGGCCAGGGACGCAGCCAGCGCCTCCGCCTGCGCCTCCACGTCGCCGAAGCCGAGGGTGTCACCTCCATGCCGAAGGTACGGCCGGCCAGGGTCTGACGTGGCGCGAGTCGTCAGCGCCGAGGCCACCGTGGCACCGTCGATGCGGACCGCGAGATTCACGAGGCGACCCCCCGGCCTGCGGCCAACGTCTCCGCCAGCTGACTTTGGGACACCTCGTGGCTCCAACCGCTCCCGGGATCGACCTCGCCGAGGGATCTCAGCAAGACGACGCGTGGCTTGCCTCTCCTCACCTTCTTGTCCGTGCGCAGATACCCCACGGCCGCGTCGGCGTCGTAGGACACCTGGTCGAGGGGGCCCAACAGCTCCTCGAGAGCCGGCTGTAGACGCTCGCGGGTGCCGGCCTCCGTGACCCCCAGGCGCTCACCCAGGTCCGTTTCCAGAAGCATACCGAGTGCCACGGCGCTCCCGTGTCCCAGATGGTAGTCGGACGCCGCCTCGATGGCGTGCCCGAGCGTATGGCCGAAGTTCAGGATCTGCCGGTAGCCACCCTCGAACTCGTCCTCGGACACCACCTTGGCTTTGAGCTCCACGGATCGCGCCACCGCGGGCCCGGCGATCGCCGCGTCCGCGGCCATCAGGTCACCCACATCGGCGCGGAGCCGGTCGAAGTACGCCCGGTCGAGGATCGCCCCGTGCTTGAAGGCTTCGACGAGTCCCTGGGCGCGCTCGGGGAACGGGAGCGTGGTGAGCACCTCCGGGTCGGCGAGCACGAGGCGAGGCGGATGGAAGGCACCCACGAGGTTCTTGCCCGCCTCGACGTCCACACCCGTCTTGCCCCCAACCGAAGCGTCGATCATGGCCAGGTAGCTCGTCGGCACCTGCACCACCGGTACGCCGCGCAGGAACGTCGCGGCCACGAAGCCCGCCAGGTCGGTGGTCACCCCGCCGCCGACGGCGATGACGCAGGAGTCGCGACCGAATCCGGCCTCCAGCAACTCGTCGGTCAGGATCGACCAGCTTCTCCGCGTTTTCGAGCTCTCGCCCGCGGGAAACGTGAAGAGCGACGTATCGAGCCCCGCCTCCAGGCACGCCTCCCGTACGGCTCGACCGTGAACGGGTGCGACGTTGTCGTCCGAAATCACTGCGTACTTCTCGCAGGTCAGGCGCTCGACGATGAGGCTCGGAAGCTCGGCGAGCGCACCCGCGCGGACCACGACGTCGTACGTGCCGTCGCTGGTGGATACCTCGACCACTTCCGGTTCCTGTCCGGTGACCCGACTCACGGCGCGTCCGTGACCCGGACCCGCACGCTGAGGGCTCCGACGTCGCCCACCCTGAGCAATGTGGCAGGCCGACCCCCCGTCTCGTCGGCCTCCAGGGTCGCCGCACCCCCGAACTGGTCGAGCGCGCCGCCAAGCGCATCCAGGAAGCGATCTCGGTCCGCCTCGCTCTCCCACACCGCAGACCAGATCAGCCCGCGGGCTCCCCCTGGCAGAGCGACGAGCGCATAGTGGTCGCCGTCCCAGCCGCCAGCGATGGTGCCGGAGTCGGCGCTCACGTGCTCCTCGAGAAGGACGCCGACCGCCAAACGGCCGAGAACGTCATCGTCGATCACGCTGGCGCCACCGATGTCGAGAACGAGTTCCACCGGAGGGTCCTCGACACTCCGCTCCATGACCTGCTCGCTCGACAACGGAAGGTACGAGCCGAACGGAGCGAGCCTCTCCCCGCTCGCCCAGAGCGCCTGCACGAACGCCGCACCCTCCAGGTAGGGGAACAGCAGGGACTCCTGGATCACTCGCGGCGCGTCCGCGAGCGCGGGGAACTGGGAACGCATGGCGTCGAGCGCGGGACGCAGCTGCGACGCGAAGTCCGGCAGCATGGCTAGGTCCAGGCGCACCCCCACCATCTGCTCGGCCATGAACTCCATCATGACCAGCGTGGCGTGCCCCTCGATGGCTGCCTGCGCCGCTACGGCTCGGTCACTTCCCACCTCTGGAGCCGTGAGCGCGGCCAGGTCGGCGTTCTGGTCCTGGATCGCGTGCACGAGCTCGTGGACCAGGAGGGGCTCGAGATCGGCGCGCGCCTGGTCATCCATCACGAAGAGGGCCGTAGAGTCCGGCTCGTAGAATCCGGCGATCTGCTCGGTGTAGAGCCCCATGAGCACCGCGCGCAGGTCCAGATCCGCGTCGACCAGCCCCAGCAACGCGTACGCGTCGACGATGGCTCTGGCCTCATCGACCGGTAGCTCCTCGTCCAACTTCACCTGCAGGTACGTCACGAGCTGGGCGCGGGTACGGCGCTCCAGGCGCACCGGCTCGTGCAGCGTCAGGCCCGACCGCTCGGCCAGCTCGGGCAAGAGTGACTCGGCCAACTCGGCCAGCTCGGGATCGGAGGAGACCACCATCCCGCGACTGCTCTGCGCCTCCGCGGCCGCAGCCAGGACACTGAAAGCGAATAGTGTGAGTAGCGCGGTGCCGGGGATCCGTCCGGGGGTCATGATGCGTCCGCTGGCGCCCGTCCGTAACGGTCCTTGAATCGCACGACGTCGTCCAGATGCGCCGTGGAAGCCTCCAGCACATCTACGTCCGTGACGGCCTCGATCATGTGGACCGTGCGGGGCCGCACGCGAAAGGAGTCACCCTCCTCGAACGGGACCTGCTCGAGCTCCTCGGGAGACGGGCCAGCGAGCAGGATCATCTCACCGCTGAGGAGGTGAAGCGTCTCGTCTTTCTGTTCGTGCATCTGGATCGAGAGAGCTT
>JAHEKM010000054.1 GCA_024638325.1 Gemmatimonadota bacterium
TCCGAGTCGGGGTCGGGCTGGAGTACCCACGCGGTGACGCGAGGGAAGCCTTTCAGGGCAGCACCAGAGGGGAGTTCTACACGTTGTTCCGGCCGGCGTGCTTTCATCCCTGGTACCTAGGAATGGGCGTGAGTCTCGTCTCGTACACAACGCAGCCGGGTGTCGACGAGGACAACCTCTGGAACTACTTCGCGACGCATGCGGCACTCGGGTGGTCCGCACGCGGCCGGTGGTCCCTGCCCTTCTACGCCGAGGCACGGTTCCTCTACCGCAGAGTCCGACCTCTCGAGCGTCGGTACTGGCAACGTTTCCAGGGAGACCATCCACCCAACGAGAGACCCTATCCGGAGAAGTGGGGGATGGCTCCCGAGGTAGCCGCAGGGCTTCAGCTAAGTCGGAATGAGTACGTGAGCGTCGATGTCTCTGCGCGTGCCACGGTCCTGACACCCGATGAGGTAGTCGGTGATGACGACCTCCCGATAGCGGTGGGAGGTATCGCCTTCGGCTTCCAGATTGGCATCGTGTGGCACCCATGACGAGTGGACGAACGAGAGCGTGCGTACGGCTAGCCCTAGTGCTCACGACGCTCAGCTTGGTGCCATTGGGTGCCCAAGCGCAGGCCGACCGGGACCTGAACGAGTGGGACCGCGGCAACCTTGGCTTGGCGCTCGGCGAGATGGTCCTGGCGAACACGGTCACCTGGGTTGCGATGGAGTTCGCGCTGCCGTGGAAAGACCTGACGAGAGCTAGCCCCAGCACCTGGATCACCAACATCACCAAGGGTCCCACTTGGGACGACAACAAGTTCGCTATCAACTGGTGGTCGCACCCCTGGGGTGGAAGCCACTACTTCAACGCGGGACGCTCCAACGGGATGAACTTCGAGAAGTCGTTTCTCATGACGATCCTCGGCAGCGCCTTGTGGGAGTGCTGTGGCGAGAGTCACCGCGCGTCGCTCAGCGATCTCGTGACCACGACGCTCGGAGGTGCCGCGCTTGGAGAGGTCTTCTACCGCGTGGGATCGCAGTTCTACAACCACGACCCCGGGTTTCTGCAATGGCGGAGAATATTCCCGGGGCTGTTGGCCCCGAGTCGCACACTGACGCGGCGCGTCCTCAATCGTCCCCGGTTGACGCCGTCACCCGAGCCCTGGTTCACGCCATCGACCTCGGGGCTATCCATCGTTTCGGGCCTCAACACTTCCATACGCGACGGCTGGACCACTCAACTCGGTCAGCCAGGGGGTTTCCTTGAGTTCGTCTACTCCTACGGCGACCCGGACGAGCTCCGTGTGGGGAGCCGGCCTTACGAGCACTTCGTCGCCGCGTTGGAGTTCAATCAGTTTGCGAATCGCCGCTTCTTCACCCGTGTCCAGATCCGAGGCAACCTCTGGACGCTGGAAGCACAGCGCGATCGCTGGCAGAACCTCCTCACCTTCTACCAGGGCTTCGACTACTTGAACATCGGGTGGATCGAGCCCAGGCCCGGCGAGCAGCAGCCTTTGCTCGAGTTCGGTATGCAGAGCCTCGGTCTTGCGACCTCCTGGCAGAGGGAGACCGGCAGCGATTGGAACGTTCACGGTGGATTCGAGGCCCACGTGGGCTTCGGCGGAGTGGACTCGGAATACGCGTTCTTGGGCGAGCTCGAAGATACCGTTGGTCAGGAGCGCTTCCGTGAGTACGACTTCACGCTGGGGTCCGGCATCGGCGCTCACGTCGGGCTCGAATCCACTCACCTTCGGGCCACCGGTTACTGGCGCTGGGACCGACTAGGTGTCCTACACGGTTCCAACATCGGGAACTTCAGCTCGGATCACACGGTGACCCAGTTGGGCGTGATGGTTCTCTCTCCGCGACTGATAAGCGCCCTGTTCGGGTGGGGCCAGGACCTGGGCATCGGAGTCGACTACAAGGTGCACGCCCGCGTGAGCAACTTCGACAATCCCGACTTTGACCAGTTCCACCCCGACGAGTATCGACAATTCAGAGCCTTCTTGGCCCTCAACCTCGGTAGGAAGCGACGTCTCTTCCCCCTCTGAGTAGGGCGCCGGGCGCGGGGAGACGCGATACAGGACGCGGCCACTCGTGGACCTACCGGTCAGTCGCCGTTCACCTTCCTCCACACACCCGCCAAGGCTTCAGCAATGGGCTTTGTCACGTCGTTGTCCGTCCAGTAGGCGGTGTGCGACATCGGATTCCAGCTCACCAGGGGCCCACCCACGTTTACCGCGACGTCTCTGCTCACAGAGCTCTTGTATCCGGCGTTGAGGGGCCTCAGGGGATAACCGATGACGTCGTCTGGGTCGTAGAAGTTCACCCACTCCCCCGCGAGTCCGGGGTGGTGCCCGGTGAGATGCGGAGAAGGCACGGTGATCGGCAGACCAAAGTCCCTGTACCGGAGGCTCCACACGGCGAGCGGGCTCGCCATCGTGTACAGGAGCGTGAGGGTCTGCCCGTTCTCGAGTGGTGTGCTCCGTTTCACCGCGCGTACCGCCTGACTGACCATGCCGGGACGGCGGCTCTGTGACAGGTCGTAGAAGTAGTTGCTCGCGATGATCGTCCCCAGGCTGTGCGCGATCACGCAGAGCGGCGCGTTCGTCCCGGCCCTTCGGGCCAGGGCACGAAGTGACTCGGCCATCACGGCGTGCACGGAGTCGTAGACTTCCCGGTCCTTGGGAGTCGGCTGGTACGCGATGGCGTCACCCGCGAAGTCGACCATGAAGCGGCGGAGCTTCACGTAGTCGAGGTCGCCGCCCGCGTCGACCTTCTGCCAAAGCTTGGTCTGGGCCTCTTGGAGAACCGGCGCCCAGTGGACGGCCTCGAAGGCCACCCGGTCGACCGCCTCATCCCGGTCGAACCCGAGCTCATGCGCGAACCGGTCCGTTAGCTCCTCGATCATCGGCTCGGCGAAGTCGGGGCCCTGGACGCCGACCCCGTGGACGATGGCGACGGCTAGGCGGGTGGGCATTGACCCCCTACCTCACCAGCCCGTCCAACTCCTCCCGCCCCAGCAACACCCCCTTGGTCACCACCGCCTCCACGCTTCGCGTGTTCGTGATATCCGCCAGTGGGTCTCTCGACAGCAGCACCAAGTCGGCCAGCCGTCCCGCCTCGATCGTGCCCAAGTCGGCGGTCCGCCCGAAGAACTCGGCCGGTCGGATGGTGGCCGCCTCCAAGGCTTCCATGGGAGTGAGCCCAGCTCTCACCAGCATCTCGAGTTCGCTGTGTAGGCTGTAGCCGGGCGCGGCGAGGCCGATGGGCGTGTCGGTACCGGCCCCGATCGGCACGCCCCCGTCGTGCATGAGGCCGACGAGGAAGAGGCTCCACGCGGCGAAGGTCGTGTCCGAGCTTTCCTGAGCCGCGCGATTCCTCTCGGTGGCCGGGCGCCACTCCTCCTGGGCCTCCGCGGGCAACTTGTCGAGCAGGGCGTCCCAGTCGGCGCGGGTATGCGGCGGATGAAGACTCTGAGAGTTGAGCCGGAGCGTCGGCACCTGGATGGTGGACTGCATCGCGGCCACGACCTCGGCACACTCGGCTTCGTCGTAGGCGGCCACCGCCGGCAGCCGCTGACTGCCGTGTATCAACGACCGCAGGATCGCACCCGGGACCGCGTCCGGATTCGTCAACATGGGGCGGCGCTCGGCGAGCAGCGTCTCGGCATCCGCCGCACAGTCCAGCTCGATGTTGCGCACATGTTCCAGGGACTGCACGCGGGGCCCCACGTCGCGGGCACGCAGAGCCAGCGGCACGTGGCCGGCTATCGGCAGTCGCCGCGACTGGGCCTCTTCGACCAGGACCTCGAAGACCTCGGGCGAGACCATCTCGTAGATCTTGATGAAGTCCACACCGGCCTCGACGAGGCGGGCTACGTTGGCCCTCGCCGTCTGGGGGTCCGGGTTGGTGATGCCGAGGAGCGGACGATTGTCGCCGTCGTAGACCACGTGCTCCCCGTCCATGAGCGGGCCGGCGAAAAAGACCCGCGGGGCCACGGCGCCTTCGGCCCGCATGGCCTCGACGACGGGGACGACCCGCTCGAGCGGGCCGCCGGTGTCGCGGACGCTGGTGATGCCGTGGTGCAGGAAGAGGCCGGGCATCGCATCGGTGAAGCGGGCGTCGTAGGTCAGGTGGACGTGGAAGTCCCAGAGCCCCGGGATGAGATACCGGCCCGCACCATCGACGGACTCCGTGGCGTCGAACCCGCCGTTGGCCGCGGAGACGGCGACGATCCGTCCATCGTCGACCGCGACGGTCCGGTTCTGCCGCACCCCGTTCACGGCATCGATCACCGTGACGTCGGTGATGACCAGGTCGACGGGTGCGTCGCCCGGACCACAGGCGACCAGCAGGGAGGCCACGGCGACGGCAAGCGGCCTGAGTCTGTGCAGTAGTAGACGCATGGTCCGGACGGGTGAGAGTTCGCGGTCCCCACAACGTATCATCTCCCCTCCCCAGTCCGCCCGACCCCCTGCCCCCGCTGGCCGGCCGCTTCGCCCGACCCCTATGTTGTGCCTTCGTACCCCAAGGGGATGCCGTTATGCGCTGGCTTCTCGTCGCTGTACTGCTGGCACCCGGGGCCACCGTGCTGGCCCAGGATCCTCCTCCGGCGTACCCGCGCCCTGGCGCCACCAACGTGCTCGAGAACGACCGGGTCATCGTCTGGGACATCGCGTGGCTGCAGCAGGAGTACCCCGTGCACCGGCACCGGTATGACCATGTCGGCGTCTACTACGCCTCGGGCGATCGCATCATCACGTCGGTGGACGGCGAGCAGCGTCCGGTGAGCACGCGGGCCTGGAACATCTCGTTCCAGCGACGGGACGTGACGCATGCCGAGGCAGGGTCGAGCGTCGATCCGCTGCGGGCGGTCTTCATCCAGATCAAAGAAGAGCCTCGCCCCGTGGGGGCCGCCGACCCGAGCGTCCCCTCCTTTCCCGTCGACAACCCGACGCAGCGACTCGACAACGACCGGACCATCGTTTGGGAGTACGGCCCCGGGTCGTCGCGCGCGCCTGCCGGGCGGCATCGTCACACGCACGACGCCGTGGTCGTCTCGTTCGACGCGACCCTGTCGCCTTCCGTGCGCTTCGTCGAGCGCTTCACCGAGCACGAGACCGACCTGACCGCCGGATCCAGGCGCACGCTGGTGTTCGAGATCAAGTAGGTGCGCCGTGGAGGCCCGGCCCCCTCACGCGTGCGCCCGCACACACGCCTCCGTATGATCCTCGGAGATACTCGGATGGGAGGCACGGCCATGGGACACGCGAGCACGCTTCCGCACGAAAGGCGCCTGGGCGCCAGCGCGGTCGCCCTCATGCTCTGCGTCGCGCTCGCCGGTCTGTTCTCCGTGGATGCCGCCGCCCAAGGCATCTACACCGCTGCCGAGGCAGCCCGCGGCGAAGAGGCCTACGAGAACCTGTGTGTCAGCTGCCATCCCTTGGACCCAGGCGGCGACCGACCCCTTCTCGCGCCGCCGCTCGCGCCGAACCGGATCGAGGCGTGGGGACGGGACGGCTGGACCGTGGACGACCTCTTCTACGTGATCAGGGCCAACATGCCCCCGGGTCGCGCCCGCTCACTGAGCGACCGGGAGCGCCTCGACATCGTGGCCTACATCCTGGAGCTGAACGGGCTCCCCCCGGGTGACGCACCGCTCAGGCCCGAGCCGTATCTGCGCAACATCGCCCTGTCCCGCGAGGACGACGCCTCCGAGCCAGTGGACGCGCCGCTCTACATCGCCGGAGATCGAGGGACCCGACCCACCAGCGCGTCCCCGACCCCCGCAGAGCTCGTCGCCGCGGCGGACAACGACGACGACTGGCTCCATCACACGGGCGACTACAGCGGCCGCCGGTACTCGGGTCTGGACCAGATCAACCGGGAGACCGTGTCGAGTCTGGTCGAGACGTGCCGATACCCGATGACGGAGCGGGGCTCCTTCCAGACCGGGCCCATCGTCTACCAGGGCACGATGTACGTCACGAGCGGTCTGGAGACCGTGGCGCTCGACGCGGCGACGTGCGAGGAGCTGTGGAAGCACCGTTGGGAGCCACCGGGCGGCGGGTTCGGCGGCACGAATCGCGGCGTCGCGCTCTCGTCGGGTCGACTCGTGCGAGGCACGTCGGACGGATACATGCTCGCCATCGACGCCCTCACCGGCGAGCTGCTCTGGGCACGGAAGTCGGCGAACACGGATGCCGGCGAGACGTTCACGATGTCTCCCATGATCTGGCAGGACCGGGTGCTGATGGGCCCGGCCATCAGCGAGAACGCCATCGAGGGATGGGCCGCCGCCTTCGCGCTCTCGGACGGTGAGGAGCTCTGGCGCTTCAACATCGTGCCGAAGGAGGGAGAGCCCGGATACGACAGCTGGGACCGCTCGAACGGCTTCCCCGTCGGCGGCGGGGGTGTCTGGACGCCGATGTCCGTGGACGTCGAGCGCGGCATCGCCTTCGTCGCCGCCACCAACCCGGCGCCCGACTTCCCCGCGGCGCTGCGGGGTGGCGACAACCTCTACACCAACAGCGTCCTCGCCCTGGACATGGCCTCGGGTCGGCTGCTCTGGTACGACCAGCTCGTCCCCGCCGACGATCACGACTGGGACCTCACGCAGGTGAGTCCGGTCTTCAGGGGCACCGCCGGCGGACGCGAGCGCAACCTCCTGGGCACCGTCGGAAAGGACGGCGTCTTCCGCCTCCTGGATCGCGACTCAAGAGAGCGGCTCTGGGAGACCCCCGTGACGACCCAGGCGAACGGGGACGCGCCCGTCACCTCGGACGGCACCTATGCCTGTCCCGGCCTGCTCGGCGGCGTCGAGTGGAACGGCCCCGCCTACAATCCGGCGAGTAGCATGCTGTACACGCCCGCCGTGGACTGGTGCGGCACCTACTTCGCCGCGGATTCAGTGCGCTTCATTCCGGGCAGCCTCTATTTCGGTGGCACGTACATGGCCGACGCCGAGAGTCAGGGCTGGCTCACCGCGTTGGACGTCGCGTCGGGCGAGGTCGCGTGGCGGTACCAGTCGCCCCGTCCCATGGTCGGCGCGGTGACGACGACCGGCGGCGGGCTCGTCTTCGCGGGTGAGCTCACCGGCGACCTGCTCGCGTTCGACGCCGATACGGGCGACGAGCTGGCGCGCATCCCGACCGGGGGACCGATCGGCGGAGGACTGGTCACGTACGCGGTCGACGGAAGGCAGTACGTGGCCGTGGCGACCGGGTATCCCTCGGGATTCTGGGTCGAGGACGACCCTGGGCGTCCGACGATGGTGGTCCTGACACTCGACAACGCACCGTAGGAGGCATCATGGGCTCGTCTGTTCCCCGCCGCCGCTTTCTCCAGGCCGCAGCAGCCGCGGTCTGGGTACCCACGTCCGTGAAGGGCTTCACCCCGGATGACCTCGACCCGATGACTCAAGACGACGTGCTGCAAGCCGATGTCTCGAAGTGGGAGCTCGATACCCCTGCCCTTCTCGTCGATCTCGACGCGATGGAGTCCAACCTGGCACGCATGCAGTCGGTCGTTTCGAGCAACGGCATCGCGTCGAGGCCGCACGCCAAGACACACAAGTGCCCTCAGGTCGCCCGGCTGCAGATCCAGAGCGGCTCGGTCGGCATCTGCACGGCGAAGGTGAGCGAGGCCGAGGTCATGCTCGAGCACGGCATCGAGAACGTGCTCATGACGACGTCGAACGTCACGCCGTTCAAGATCGAGCGCGCGATGGGGCTTCGCCGCTGGCACTCCGGCTTCGTGCAGGCGACGGACACACCCGAGAACGCACGGGACCTTTCGGACGCGGCCGTCGCGGCCGGTGTGACGGCCGACGTGGTCGTGGACGTCGACCCGGGCGGCCGCCGAACGGGCATCACGCCGGGGCGGCCCGCGCTCGAGCTCGCCCAGCTCGTCGACACCCTTCCCGGGCTGAGGCTCGCCGGCATGCTCTGCTACGACGGCGGCTCCCAGCACGTCGCCGGGTTCGCTGCCCGCCGTACTCAGACGCTGGAGCGCCTGGCGCCCGCCGTGGAGACGTGCGAGTCCATGCGGAGAGCCGGACTCAACACGGAGATCTTCAGCGGCGGCGGTACCGGCACGTACAACATCGACCACGAGAATGCCGGCCTGACCGATATCCAGGTGGGCAGCTACGTGTTCATGGACGCGCAGTACCTGGCCATCGGCGGCGAGAGCGACGACGAGGTCTACTCGGACTTCCAACCGTCTCTCACGATCCTGACCACGGTCCTCAACAGCCAGTACGAGGGGCGCGCGACGACGGACGCCGGCGCCAAGTCGTGCACGATCAACCGGCCGTGGCCGATCGTGAAGGGCGAGACCGGCATGAGCTATACGTCCGGGTCGGACGAGTTCGGCAGCCTCCGCTACGAGGACCCGTCGCGGATCTACCGGACGGGCGACAAGCTCGAGCTGATCGTTTCCCACTGCGACCCGGTGGTGAACCTCTACGACAGGATGTACGCCGTGCGCGGTGACCGCGTCGAAGCGATCTGGCGCATCGCGGCGCGGGGTATGTCAGCCTAGTATTCCTGCTGGATAGGAGGGGCGAAATGAGCGTTCGTACGACGATGGTTCTTCTCTGCGCGGCCGCAGCCGGCCTCGCCTCGACCGCCTCGGCGCAGGACACGGGTCCCACCGCACCCGGCTGGGAGGTGCCCCGCACGCCGGACGGTCGGCCCGATCTTCAAGGGAACTGGACGAACCAGTCGCTGACGCCGATCCAGCGTCGGCCCGGCCAAGGTCCGGTCTTCACGGCACAGCAGGTCAGGGAGCTCGAGCAGGGGTACGTCGAGCGGATCGTGGAGGGCGCCCAGCCGAGCGACCCCAATCGTCCGCCGCCTCCGCCGCAAAGCAGCATTCCCGCGGCCGACTCCTACAACAACGTCTTCTTCGAGACGGGATCACGCGTGGCGGTCGTCCACGGCGAGCCCAGGGCGTCGCTCATCACGTTTCCGGCCGACGGCCGTATTCCCGCACTCACGCCCGAGGCCGAGCGACGGCGCCAGCAGGAGCGGGCCGCGAGGAGCGCCTTCGGCCAGTACGACGATCCCGAGCTGCGGCCGCTCGCGGAGCGGTGCCTCACCTCGTACGGATCACCCGCTGGCCCGCCCATGCTTCCGAACGGCGGATACAACAGCAACTACACCATCGTCCAGACGCCCGACCATGTGATGATCATGACCGAGATGGTGTTCGACACCCGCATCATCCGGATCGGGGACGGGCCGCAGTTGCCCGCCGACATCCGCCCCTGGTTCGGTGATTCGTGGGGCCGCTGGGAGGGGGACGTGCTCGTGGTCGAGACCACGAACATCCATCCCCTTCAGCCGTACTCGTCGCCCGACATGAAGGTGACCGAACGCTTCAGCCGCATGAGCGAGGACGCCATCCTCTACGAGTTCAGGGTCGACGACCCCTCGACCTACGTGGAGCCGTGGGGCGGCCAGATTCCCATGATGGCCATGGACGACCAGCTGTACGAGTACGCCTGCCACGAGGGGAACTATGCCCTGTCTGGCGTGTTGAGCGGGGCACGGTACGAGGAGCGGGCGGCCGCGCCCGGAAACGACTGAGGCGCCAAGAGCGCAACGGAGTGTCATGACGATCGATCGAACGATCACCGCGTTTGCGTCCCGACGGCTGCTGCCGGCATTCACCCTCCTTCTGGTCGGTGCGTGCGGCTATGGCCAGGCTGCCAACGAGGGAGCCGCCGGATCGGCCACGGGCGGTGCGGCCGCCTTGCTGGCCGCCGAGGCGGGCGAGATGAGCATCGACGACGACTCGTTCAGGTGTCTCCGAGAGATGACGGGGATCCGTCACTTCTACGTGGACAACCTGCTCGGTGATCTCGATGCGACGGTGACGGTTGCGGAGTCCACGCAGGGTGGGACCTACCCCCCGGGCTCGGTCGTCCAGCTCGTTCCCACCGAAGCGATGGTGAAGCTCGCCCCTGGCGCAAGTCCGGCCACCGGAGACTGGGA
The DNA here is from genome assembly GCA_024638325.1 of Gemmatimonadota bacterium. Taxonomy (GTDB): domain Bacteria; phylum Gemmatimonadota; class Gemmatimonadetes; order Longimicrobiales; family Gaopeijiaceae; genus UBA2982. The sequence continues at coordinate 9,992 of JAHEKM010000054.1, forward strand.
GTTCTTCGAGCTCGAGGTTACGCCCGAGGGCAGCCGTATCAACAAGCGCGGCTTCTCGGAGGTCGAGAATCGCTTCGGCGGCAACTGCTTGGAGTGCCACGCACAGGCGGAGCCGCAGTACGACCTGATCTGCGAGCTCGACCACGGCTGTGACCCCATCCCCGTGACGCGCGAGCAGATCGCCGCGGTACAGGCTGCTGATCCACGCTGCGGGTCTGAGTAGCCGGACAAGCTACCGCCGCATCAACAAAGCCCGCGTTACCTGATCGCCCCATCGGTCGTCATGACACTGGACCGGCCGTCGTTTTCCATTCTGCAGGCCGGGAACAGCGCGTTCGCGCAGACCTGGAGGGGATCATGCGACGCAGTACGAAACGACTGACCTGGTTGATCGCCATCGCGGTGGCGACCACGGCGTGCGACGAAGGCACGCTCGCCCCGGAGCTGGACCCCGGCGACGCCACACAGGAGGCGACCGAGGCGCTCGTGACGGCCCTCGAGGACATCACCGCGAGCTTCGGGCTCACGGAGGCGGGCAGCCTGGCCGGTGTCGACGAGTCGGACGAAGCACCCGCGTTCGGCAGCGACGTGTTCGCCCAGGAGTTCGGCGGACCGGATGCACCCGAGCTGGGTGACGACGTCGCGGACGACGCCGAGCTCCAAGACGTGCCGCCCGACCGGTTGCAGCTCTACAACGTGATGGCCCTGTGGGGTCGCATCCGCCCGAACGACGCGGACTGGCGGGGGATCCAGTGGGACCCCGCGCTTCAGGTCGCCGAAGGCGATGCCGTACGCGTGCGTCGTGAGATCCTCTTCGACGCAGGCGACGAGGTCCATCCGCAGGAGCAGCGGAACCTCGTGACGATGACCTCGTGGACCGGGCCGCACGTGGACGGAGTGGTCGCGCAGGTCGCGATCGTCACGCCCGCGGAGACGCCCACCACGGACGTCGCCACGGATCCGCCGGAGACGGATGACTTCCTCGCGTTCCGTAGCGCGCCCTATTCCATCGAGATCCCCGCGGATGAGCTCGGAGATCTCCGAATCGCGGAGGTCATCGACGACTCCGGCAACGGAGTGCTTCTGGCGTCCTTGCGGAGACCGCCGTCGACGTGTGGCTTCGGCTTCATGAACGGCCGGTGGCTCCGCACCAGCGAGCGGGGCGGTGTGTTCGGTGGGGTCTGGGTACAGGCGAACGGTCGGCGCGAGGGGTATCTGGCGGCCCGATGGGGCGTCAACGCCGACGGGGAGCGCGTCTTCCACGGCAAGATCGTGAACATGAAGGGCGAGTTCCTGGCCTTCATGGCGGGCACGTACGGGGACGGGGTCTACGAAGGCGAGATCTACGGCCGCGGCCGAGCGCTGCTCGGATTCATGAGAGGTCGCTACACCGGTGGGGACGGCCACGGCCTCTTCCTGGGCGGATGGCGCCAGAACTGTGAGAACGACGTGCCGCCGCGTACGTGTCGCCTGACCGCGGACGGCGTTCGCGTGTGCGTGACGGACGCGCGACCGGAGTCGACCCCGTAGTGTGACGAGCGGCGCGGCCCAGGTGGGTCGCGCCGCTCGGAGCCTTGCGGCGCGGGCGCGGCCACAACCTCTTGAGGGCGCCGCTTCCTCCGCCACCAGCCGCCCCTCACCTATGCGCGACCGTTCGAGAACCCGCTCGATTACGCTGATGCTGCTCGCCTTCGCCGTCGTGGCTTCTCTCGAGCCCGCGTCGGCACACGCTCAGGTCCAAGACACCAGCGTGGTCGGCGTGCTCCGGTACGACAACAACTCGGGCGACGAGCGTTACGACCATCTCGGCAAAGCGTTCTCCAGCATGATGATCTCGGATCTGTCGGCGATCGAGCGACTACGGCTCATCGAGCGCGAGCGGCTCGAGGAGATCATGGCCGAGCTCGACCTGCAGTACTCCGGCCGGGTCGACGAGGAATCTGCACAGTCTCTCGGCATGATCGTTGGAGCCGAGTACCTGGTGCTGGGCTCCTTCATCACGGTCGAGCCCGAGATCCGCATGAACACCCGTGTGGCGCGGGTCGAGACGACCGAGATCGTGACGACGGCCGAGGTCACGGGCCAGCAGAACTCGCTGTTCGACCTGCAGCAAGCGCTCGCGGATCAGATCATCGAGGGTCTGGAGCTGGCGCTGACGGAGGAAGAGCGGCGGCAGCTCAGCGAGCGTCAGGAAGAGAACCGGATCGACGACCTCGGCGCGCTGATCGGGTACTCGCAGGCGCTGTGCCTCGTCGACGAGGGCAACTACGTCGAGGCGCTCGACGTCATCCAGGACGTGCAGACGGCGGCCCCGGGCTCGAGGCTCGTGGGTGCCACGTTGTCGCTCCTTCAGGAGCGCGCGGCCGAGGCTGCGACGGACCGGCTCACGAACGAGGCGAACCGCCGGCTCGGGGGCCTGCTGGGCCGGCGCCAGCCGCAGCCGACCCGGCCACCGTCCGCCTGCTGAGGAGCTGAGCGCCCCGGCGGGCCGGCCCGCCGAGGCCGACCCTCAGGCCTGAGCGAGCGCCTCCGCGATGTTGGCGAGGCCCCGCTCCAGCATGCGCTTCGTAGTCGCCAGGTTCATGCGCATGCGCCCCGCCCCGCCCATCCCGTAGGACGATCCCGGGCTGAGCGCCACGCCGGCGTGCTCGGCGATCCACTGCTGCACCACCCGCTCCGGCGTCGTCGAATCGTCGGCATGGCGTTCCGCGCCGATCCGTTCCGCCGCCCGACTCACGTCGAGCCACGCGAGGTAGGTGCCGGGTGCTCCTCTGTAGTCGACCAACGGGATCTCGTCGCGGATGTAGGCCTCCGCGAAGCGCACGTTCTCGTCGAGGTAGGGCTTGACCTGTCCCAGCCACTCGTCGCCTTCCCGTAGCGCCGCCTCGGTCGCGACGATGCCCAGCGTCGTCAGGTCGGCTCTCGAGTAGGAGCTTACGCGCTCGAGGAGGTCCGGGTTGGTCGAGAAGAACCACCCGGTGCGCATCGCCGACAGGCTGAACGTCTTGGTCGCCGCCTTGAACGTGAGGCTGTTGTCCACGATGTCACGGTTCGGGAGGCTCGCGAACGGCGTGTAGCGCTCGCCCGCCCGTACGAAGTCGCAGTGGATCTCGTCGGAGAGCACGATGACGCCGTGCCTCAGGCAGATCTCACCAATCCTCGTGAGCTCCTCGGGGGACCACAGGTTTCCTGTCGGGTTCTGCGGGTTGCAGAGGATCATCGTGTTGCAGCGCCGAGCCCGGCGCTCAAAGTCGTCGAAGTCGATCTCGTACCGGCCATCGACGAAGTGCATGGGACTCTCGTCGGCGATCGTCCGCGTGAAGCGCAGGTCCGTGTAAAAGCCCGAGTAGATCGGCGTGGTCATGAGCACGCGCGAGCCCGGCGGGGAGAACGCATGCAGCGCCGAAATGAGTCCCGAGTGCACGCCGGTCGTGAGATCGATGGTGTCCGGATCGATCTGGAGGCCGTAGTGCCGCTGGTTCCACTCGACGATCGCCTCGTAGTACGAGTCGGGGATCCTCATGTAGCCCCAGTTCTCGTGCTGGGAGCGCTCTGCGAGCGCACGGGTGACGCAGGGCGCGACACGGAAATCCATGTCGGCGATGCCCATTCCGACCTCGATGCCCGACCCGAAGTCCTGGACCGCACCGTCCCACTTCGTGCAGTGTGTGCCGAAGCGATCGTAGTGCTCATCGAAGTCGAACCCCTGATGCTCCTGGGCGAAGTCGACGAGCGCGTCGGCCCGGCGCGCTCCGAAGGCGCCGAGCACTGCGCTGGCCCCCGCCCCCCTCAGGAACGTTCTACGATCGAATCCACGCTTCACGGACATGAGGTCCTCCTCGTCGTCGGGCAGTTCTCCCGCAACATTCGGAGGTTGGGCGGGGACGGCAAGCCGCAACCCGGATTTGCCCACGCACCCTCGACCCTCCACAGTGGGTCAGGAAGGCGGCCTACCAAGGGACAACGAATGAAGAAGACCACGAAGATCGGCGTCGCGCTGGTGGCGCTGGTGGCGGGCGCCGTGGTGCTGTTCGTGATCGTCGTGGGTGTCGAGCCCCGCGATCAGAGCCCAGGGCTGTGGCTCAGTGGCGAGCGTGTCACTGAACCGGTCACGGACTGGTCCTTTACGGACGACTACGAGGAGATCTTCGTGCAGACCCGGTCCCCGTACCTCGTCCCGCACTCGGTGACCACGTACTGCGCCCTGTACGACGGGGACCTGTATCTGTTCTCGGCGTACTACGAGGGCGGCGTATTCCCGGACGCCCGCGCGTGGAACCGGAACGTCATGCGCGACCCCCGGGTCCGTCTCAAGATCGGGGGCCAGTTGTTCGACCGGACGGTGCGGCACGTCACCGATGCCGCCACCCGACAGGCCGTGCACGAGAGATTCATCGCCAAGTATCCACAGTGGACGAGCCCGGGACTCGACAACGTCCACTTCCTGCTGGTCGAGGACTAGCCTCGGTTCAGCAAGACACCCCACCGCCCGGAATCACGCTGCAGCCCGTGCCGGGGTCCATGTAGAAGGACGTCTGGCCGTCGCTGCCGATGTGGCCCCCCACCGAAGTCCGGTTGTAGCCCGGCGCACCGCCTTGCCCCTGCTGCTGCGCCAGCGCCATGAGGTTGCCCATGGCCGGACCGCCCTCCGCGCCGTAGAACCCGTCGTACCGGAGCCAGTAGCGCCCCGGGAAGACCGTACCGACCACCGCCATGAGCGCGGCCACGTCCATCGGGTGGAGCTCGCGGCCGTTCACCCACACGCTCGTGCCGCCGCCCGAGGCGTTCGCCGGTAGGTCACCGCCGAGCTCGAGGCCCGGAACCGTGAAGCCCAGGCCAGGTCCGCCCATCACGCCGTAGAGGCCGGAGAACGCGTCGTACCAATAGTCGCCGGAAGCGACCGCGCCTCCCAACTGCGTCTCCAGCGCCGCCAAGGTCCGCGTGTCGAGCGGGACGTGGTTGATGCGGACCGCGCCGGTGCTCGCCGCGGCCGCCACTCCACCGGACGCGGCGACCTTGGCCGCCTTCGTCTGACCCGACGCGCGCGCCGCGAAGACCAGGGTGAGGCCGAGGAACAGGGCCACTGCCGGCTTCCATCCAGCCTTCCGAAACGCCGCGTACGTCTGGAGTCGGTATGCCATTCTTTCCCCCCGGAAGATCGGGCCGGTCGTGGCCCTCGAGCGCCGAGCCGAGTGCTCGGCAGAACACCCTCTACAGGGGGCAAGGGACGTGCCCGAAATGGCGAGAATTCGCGACCAGGAAGCGTCGTGCGTCCCGCAAGACATCGACCTCGCAAGTCATTGCTATACTGTGACGTACAGGAACGTAAACGGAGCCGGCGGCGGCCCGCGCGCGTCCAAAGAAGTAAACATTTGGCGTCGCATCTCGGGGGCGCCTGGAGGGCGGCACAGAGTATCGGGTGGGGGTACCGAAGTATCGACTTCGCGGGGCGACATCCGGACCTCAGCGAGCCGCGGGATGCACCGGCATCGCCAGGGGCCGCAGGGGTGCCGCGTCCGCTCCCCGAAGCTTGAGCGAACCGCCGATGAAGGCGAACTCCCAGACCTCGTCCTGCGCCAACTCGTCGAGGAACACGAGCTCGAGGATCGGCGTCCCCTGCTCCGCCAGCAGGTAGGTGTGCAGGGGCACGTAGTCCCCCTCGACCTCCGACGGGAATGCTTCGAGACTCAGGTTGTCGGCCCCGACGACCATGGCGCCGCGCTCCTCGACCAGGTACCGCGCCGCGTCCATACCGAGCCCGGGCGGGTTGTGCATGAAAGCCGCCGCGTCGTCGTAGAGCCTCATGCGGCCGGTGCGCACCAGGACCACGTCCCCTTCCCTGACCTCCACGCCCTGCCACGCGGCGGTCTCACGTAGGTCGGCCCCCGTGATGCGGTAGCCGGCCGGGAGCATGTCGAGCCCCTTGGCGCGGGCCACGTCGAGCAAGACGCCCCGGGCGATGATCGGCGGGATGGAAGCCGCGTGGGCCACCTTCCAGCCCCGGTCACCCAACTGCTCGCCTGCCTGGAACCCGTTCCAGATGCGGCCGTGGAGGCCGAAGTGACTCAGCGCATCGATATGGGTGCCCATATGCGTGTACATGGACACCGCCGCGCCGGTGTAGCTGACCCGCTCGTTCATCTCCCGCCCCAGGCGCAACGGATCGTCGACCACCGTCCCGTGCGGAGTGTGGGTCATCCACATGCGGTAGTGGGGATCCCCAGCGGCCTGCCAGCTCGGCATCCCGATGAAGTAGTCGACGGACAGGTCGTACGTCGTACCGCCCGCCACGCGCGAGAGAATGGCCGCCCGGGACTCGTCGGTCATGAGGTTCAGGCGGCCGATGTCGTCGGTGGGACCCCAGGGGCTGACGCCGACCGCACGGTCCTGCATCGCGCCCGGGGCTTCCTGCGCCCCGACGGGGGTGCCCTGTAGGACAGCGCAGACGACGAGGCTGCCGAGGGTGGTGGTGAAGCGTTTCATGGTTTTGATCTCCTGTATGTGTGTGTGTGTCCAACACGCTTTCTGTTGTGAAGCAGCGGGGCCTGCAATCGGTACGGTGGCTCAGCTCGAACCCAGACCTTCGAGAAGCGTCGTGAGCCTGGCGAGCTCCTTCTTCTTCAGCTTCCCGGTGAATCGCTCGTGGACACCCAGGATCTCGGGGTCCAATTGCGCGAGGAGCTCGATGCCGCGGTCGGTGATGTGGGAGATCGAGAGGCGCCGATCCTCCTCGGAGCGGGTGCGCTCGACGAGCGACGCGCGCTCCAGCCGGTCCAGAAGACGGGTGACGTCCGGTGCCCGGCTCATGAGCCGCTCCCCGACAGCGTAGCGAGGGTGCCCCTTCGGGTGCACGCCCCGGAGAATCCGCAGGACGTTGTACTGGTCGTGGGTGATCCCATGCGCCGAGCACACCTCGTCCAACGCCTGCACGAGATGTCCCGTCGCGACCATCAGGCTCACCATGGCCTCCTGGGCGGGGCTCTCCAACCTCTTTCCCGACCTCCGTGGGGACGGCGTCATCCCGGACCTTCCCGAATGAACGTGATACGTGTGTCCACAATATGTGTTTGCAACACATATTGTCAACGGGCTACACCGCGGCCGCTCGCAGAAGTCGGAAAGGGCGCGCTATGTTTCGAACGCCGGCCCGGGCAGCATGCGACGGGGCCGGCGCAGTCCTCGTCCAACAAGCGACCCCCGCCCAGCCATGAACCTCCCCGAGAAGATCTACACCGAGTCGCAGCTGACCCGGGCCAAGGACACGGCTCAGGTCGTGGGATGGCTACAAGGCGCGGGGGTAGTCATCGGGGGAGCCATCCTCTGGAATCTGTTGGGGTGGATCCCTCTGCTGGTGGTGGTGGTCGGCGTCGGTTGGGCGCTGATGAAGCTTCTTTCCCGCTCGAGCGACAAGGAGCAGGTGTAGTCGGGGTGCGCGCCGCGCTCGTCGCGATTCCGAGCTTGCTCGCGGCCGTGGCCTGCGGCGGGCCCGCCGGGATCGTCCCTGGTGGTGAGCTGTCGGGGGACGAAGCGTTCGCCGAACGCTGGAGCGACGTCGTCTCTGAGTCGGGCGTGCTCGACCTCGAGACTCGACCCCAGGACCCGTACTCGGTCCGCATCGGGTTCTTCTACCGAAACGGCAACGTCTACATCGACCCGGCCGAGTCGCGATCGTGGTACCCGCATCTGCAGGCCGATCCGTCCGTGCGGGTGCGTATCGACGGCCTGATCTATCGCGCCCGCGCCGTCCCGGTGACCGACCCAGGGGAGCTCGCAGGATTCGATCCCGAGCGACGGGTGCAGCGACTCGAGCTCGTGGGTGAAGGCGTCAGATAGAGGGCCACCCGCGAGCGGGTAGCCCTCAGGATGTCTGAGGTGCGTCTCCCCGACTCCCGGCCCGCTTCTGCCGGTACATGCGCTGATCCGCCTCGTCCACCAACGCGCGGACGGTCTTGTGCACCGTGGGGTCGTACGGCGCGATTCCGACGCTGAAGGAGACGAGCGGCTCGTCTTCGCGTGTTTCCAGTCTTCCCTCCAGCAACGCGAGGGGACGCTGGACGTCCTCGGTGGTGGCCGCCGTCAGCAGCACGCAGAACTCGTCACCGCCGACGCGCGCCACGACATCCGAGTCACGGAACGTCTCGCGAAGATGTCGCGCGAACGTGCGCAGTACCCGGTCGCCTGCCGCGTGACCCAACGTGTCGTTGACGGACTTGAAGTCGTCCAGGTCGAAGTACAGGAGCGTGGCCGGCTCGGAGACCCGACGGCACATGGCGATGGTCTGCTCGGCGATCGCGTCGAAGCCGCGTCGATTCGTCAGGTGCGTCAGCTCGTCCACGGTGGCGAGCGAGAGCGAGATCAGCTCCTGCTCGAGCATCCAGGCGAGGTCCTTGAGGACATCCGCGTCCTCCTGGTCCGCCTCCCGGGGCTCATGGTCGATGACGCACAGCGCGCCGAGAGGGCTGCCGTCCGGAGCCTTCACCGGGCATCCTGCGAAGAAGCGGATCTCCGGGAGGTCGACCACCGCCGGGTGGTCTCGCAGTCGTTCGTCCCGGGTCGCGTCCGGCACGATGACGACGTCGTCGCCGAGCAGTGCCGCGGAGCAAAAAGCCAGCTCCGGGCGGGGGTCGTGGGGATCGAGGCGGATCCGCGACTTGACCCAACGGCGATCGGAGTCGGTCAGCTTGAGCAGAGCGAGCGGCGTGTCGAACACGTGCCGTGCGATACGCGTGAA
>JAHEKM010000055.1 GCA_024638325.1 Gemmatimonadota bacterium
CTCCGTTGTCGACCCACGCCTGGATCATCGCGAGCTCCATGTCGGAGAGCGACGGATCGTTCTTGTAGTGCTGGATGCCGATGTCCTTCTCGACATACCACGGAGGCATCGTCCCCATCCGGTCACGGATCGACGTCCGGTCGCGGATACGGGACGCGTACCGACGAACCTCTTGATACGTGACCAGAGACATCGGCCCACCGCCGTCCGGTCGGTGACACGTCTCGCAGCTCTGCTGCAGGATCGGCGCGATGTGCTCCGAGAACGTGACGTCGCTCGGATCCATACCAAAGTCGCGGATGTCGAACTCGTTCTCGGCCGAAGCCGCGAACGTAACCTGCGCCGTCACCGGCGCGGCCAGCGCCAGCGGGGCGACAAGAACCGCGAGCACCCAGAGGGAACGTCTCATGGGGAGTCTCCTACCGAGAGGGCCGTGCATTTCCTATCCAGCTTGAACATTAGGGCCCCGAGCACGGCCGGTCGAGGGCCGCAGTCAGTCGGGCAGCGGAATCCCGCGCTCGGTGAGCACCTCCGCGAGCACCCGCGAGCCGTTCACGCCGGACGGGAAGCCCGAGTAGAGCGTCACCTGAGCCATCAGCTCGGACAGCTCGGCCGGCGTGAGGCCGTTGTCGAGGCCGCGGCGCAGGTGGACCCGCAACTGGTCCGTCTGGTAGGCCGCCTGCGTCATGGCGATGGTGACCAGACTACGGTCCCTGGCGGTGAGCTGGGGCCGCGTCCACGTCTCACCATACACGAGCCCATCGATCAGCTCATCCAGGTAGGGGGCTCCCGGGAAGCGGGCGTCCGGGAGCGGCAGGCCGCGCGCCTCGAAGACCTCCGCCGCCACCCGCGCGGCGTTCACGCCGGTCGGGAATCCGGAGTAGAATGTCACGTGCGTGATGGCTTCGGAGATCTCCTCCTGGGTCACCCCGTTGTCGAGCGCACGTCCGACGTGATATCGCACCTCGCTGGAAGCGTAGAGGGCGGTACCGACCGCTACGGTGATGAGACTTCGATCACGGGGTGAGAGCTCTGGCCGCGTCCACGTCTCCGCGTAGACCACCTCGTTGAGTAGGTCGCGAAGGTAGGGTGTCTGTGGGAACGCGCCGGGGAACTCGAGCTCCGGATCGACGGGCGGCTGCCGCGAAGAGGCGCCCGGCGGAGTCGTCGGCAGGCCCCGCTCCTCGAAGACCTCGGCCGCCACCCTGGCTGCGTTCACGCCGGTCGGGAAGCCCGAGTACCAGAGCACGTGGGCGATCAGCTCGGAGAGCTCCGTCTGGGTCACCCCGTTGTCGAGCGCACGCCCCATGTGGAGTCGGAGCTCGTTGGTGGCGTAGAGCGCCTGGTTCACCGAGACCGTGATGAGGCTACGGTCGCGGGCCGACAATCCGGGTCGCTCCCAGATGTCGCCGTAGAGGTACTCGTTTCGGATCTCACCTAGATAGGGCGCGGCATCGTACGCACCCGGTGGAGGGGGCGGTTGCTGGGCCTCGGCCGAGCACGCGAAGACGGAGGCCTGTGCGGCCGCGAGTGCGACGGTTAGCGCAGCCATCCTACCGAACCCCATGCGGCACGTCATGTCCACTCCTGGGCGTGAGAAACGAGTCGGGGTGCCAACTTGGGTGGGCTTCACGGAGGTGGAAAGGGACGGCCCGCAGTATCTACGAGGCCAAGCGGCTACGCGAAGGGTAGGGTGAGCCACTTCTTGGCCCTCGACGTCACCACTAGATTTGCGTCGTGCCCTCGGACGACGGCCATGGGGCCGTCGAACCGAGGCGTTCCGACACCGGATTCACACGATGCGGGGGCTTCGCTCCCCAAGTACCGCTCTGGCCCTGGCGCTCCGACGAGAGCAGCCGGGGCTTCGTCGTTCCGAGCGGATCTCCGGTGCGGCCCGAGTCGCCATCTAGGCGAACCCGGGCAGCTTCCCCAACCCGCTGCACTCCCGCGAGTGCCTTCCATGTCCACCTCACTGCTGTACGCCGTGTCGTTCCCGTCATCCACCCTCGCCGCAGGCCTGACCTTTCGTCAGGTCCTGGACGAAGTTCCTACGGATCCAGCGTCGATCGTCACGGTCACGCTGCTCCTGACCTCCCTGGCCCTGGTCGTGTGGTTCGGGCGACCGCGTGGAAAGGGCGGCAGACCCCTCTAGGGTGAAATGACTCTGCTCGTGTGGGCCGGCTTCGTCGGCCTGATCCTGGTCTTCCTCGCCCTGGACCTAGGCGTCTTCAACCGCCGCCCACACGAGATCTCGGTCGTGGAGGCGCTCAGCTGGAGCGCCTTCTGGGTGTTGATGTCGCTCGCGTTCAACGTCCTCGTCTACTGGCTGTACGAGAACAACTGGATGGGGGCGGGGCTCGCGTTCTCCGAGGACATCGACGGGCGCACGGCAGCGGTCGAGTTCCTGACCGGGTACGTGCTCGAGAAGTCATTGAGCCTCGACAACATCTTCGTCATCGCGCTCATCTTCACGTACTTCAAGGTCCCGCTGGCGCTGCAGCACCGGGTGCTGTTCTGGGGGGTCCTCGGAGCCCTCGCCCTGCGCGGCGTGATGATCATGGCGGGCGCGCTGCTGCTCGAGAGCTTCGCCTGGATGACATACGTCTTCGGAGGCCTGCTCCTGCTGAGTGCGGCACGGATGCTCGTGGCGCGGCACGACAACCTGGCCGCCGAGGAGAACCTCGTCGTCCGCACCACCCGTCGGTGGATTCCCGTCACGGAAGGGTTCGAGGGGACGAAGTTCTTCGTCACCCGGGACGGCGTGCGCATGGCCACACCGCTCTTTCTCGTGCTCGTCATGGTGGAGACGACCGACGTCCTCTTCGCGGTCGACTCCATTCCGGCCATCTTCGCGGTCACCGACCAGGCGTTCATCGTGTACACGTCGAACGTGTTCGCACTGCTCGGGCTGCGCTCGCTCTACTTCGCGCTGGCGCCGCTGCTCACGCGGTTCAGGTACCTGAAGGCCAGCCTCGTCTTCGTCCTGGCGTACGTGGGCATCAAGATGATCCTCGCCCACTCCTACCCCATTCCTGCGGTCGTCTCCCTCGCGATGGTCATGGGCATTCTGTCGGTCGGGATCATCGCCTCGCTCATCGGCGCGGGCCGTGACACCGCGGCTCTGGCCGCGCCGTTTTCGGGTCGGCAACTCGCACGCACCACCGTCGTCCACGCGTGGAAAGGGGTCATCCTGATCCTCGGAGGCACGGTGCTGGTGATCGGCGCCGCCATGATCGTGCTTCCGGGCCCGGCCCTGATCGTGATCCCCGCCGGGCTGGCGATCCTGGGAACGCAGTTCCTCTGGGCGCGGCGCTTGCTCGATCGGGTGCGCCAGGAGATGGAGGAGGGGGTGGACAGGGTGAAGAGCGAGTTCCGCGCCTGGCGGCATCCCTCCGACCGGTAGCCCCCCCACGGGCGCCCTGCGCCGACGCGACTTCGTGAGGTTGTCCCCGAGATCCCGGCCGAGTACGTTACCGGCCGCTAGTTGAGAACGGATCTCATTCGCAACCGATAACTGAAAGGCGCTTTCCCGCTTGAGCCTCGTCGCCTGGGCACTTCTCGCGATCCAGCCGATCCAGCAGTCTACGCCCGCCGATTCCCTCGCGGTGCGCGAGGCCTGGGTCATGGGCACACGGGTCCGCGTCTCCGTGGAGGCCCCCTCACGGCTGGGGGCCGCCGCGTTCGGTGAGCTCGCGATTCGGGAGATCGAGCGGATCGACCAGCTCCTGAGCACCTGGGACGAGGGGTCTGAGCTGAGCCGGCTCAACCGAGCCCGCCCTGGGTTCGAACAACCCGTCCCGTCTGAGCTGCTGGACCTGCTGACCGAGCTCGACGCTTGGTCACAGACGACCGGGAACGCCTTCGAACCGCGCGTCGGCTCGCTCGTCGACGTCTGGGACCTGCGGGGCGCCGGCTGCTCACCGACCCCCGACCAGGTCGAGCGGGCGCTCTGGGCCTCGAAGCCGGGCGCCATGGTGATCGAGAACGGCACGCTGACGCGAACGAGCGCCGCCGCCTGGATCGACTCCGGCGGCTTTGGAAAAGGGGCGGCCCTTCGCTCCGTCGCGAACCTGGTCGAGGCGTCCGACGGCCCCCCGCCCCGAATGCTCGTCGACCTCGGCGGTCAGCTCCTGGTGGCCGCGCCGGAGGATGACCCCTGGTTGGTCGACGTGGCCCACCCGTTCCGCCGATCGGTCGTCGTCGCCCGGCTGCGTGTGACCACAGGGTCGGTCGCCACGAGCGGCACGTCCGAGCGGGGGCGCCACATCCTCGATCCCCGAACGGGCCGACCGGTCGCCGCGTGGGGCAGCGTCACCGTGGTCCACGACGACCCGCTCGCAGCGGACATCCTCTCGACGGCCCTCTTCGTCATGGGCCCCGAAGCCGGCCGCGCGTGGGCCGAAGAAGCCGGGGTCCGGGCACTCTTCCACGAATCCCACGGCGACACCGTCCGCTCCAAGTGGACGTCCGCCGCCGCCACTTCACACCGAAAGTAGACTCGCATGTTCTATAGATCCGCCCTGGTAACACTCTTCCTCGCAGCCATTGCCTTCCCTGGACACGCGCTCCACGCCCAGGTCGCGGACTCCATCCGCATCTCGCAGCTGGAACGCCAGATCGAAGCCATCACCCGCGAGCTCGAGCGCGTGAGTCTCGGGGGAGACGTCGTGCAGGCCGACTCGTCCGTACAGGGCCTCGGGCCCGCGGCCTCGCGTGTGTACCGCATCGACGAGGGCGTCTCCATCGGCGGTTACGGCGAGCTGCTCTACGAGCGTTTCGCCGACGAAACCCAGGGCGGCACGGCGTCCGGGGCCCTCGATCGCTTCGACGCGCTCCGCGCCATCCTCTACGTGGGCTACAAGTTCAACGACCGGCTCCTGTTCAACTCCGAGATCGAGGTCGAGCACGCAGACGAGATCTTTCTCGAGTTCGCCTATCTCGACTACCTGCTGACCGACGCGGTCGGCATCCGCGCGGGCATGCTGCTCGCCCCGCTCGGCATGGTGAACGAGCTGCACGAGCCCCCGGTCTTTCTCGGCACTGAGCGATCCGTCACCGAGAGCCGCATCATTCCCACCACGTGGCGCGAGAACGGTATCGGGCTCTTCGGCGGCACCGAGGCGCTCGCGTGGCGCGTCTACGTGATGAACTCGCTCGACGGCGCGGGCTTCTCGGGCTCGGGTCTGCGCGGAGGTCGTCAGAAGGGCTCACAGGCGCTGGCCGAGGACCTGGGCGTCGCGGGGCGCTTCGACTATGTCGGTACGGCGGGCCTCGTGCTGGGCGCGTCGGCCTACCTCGGTGAGACCGCACAGGGCCAGCAGCTCGCGGGAGCGGATGTTGGCGGCCGTATCCTGGTGTGGGACCTCCACGCCGATCTCGACCTGCGGGGCTGGGACCTGCGTGCGCTCCTCGCCGGCGCTCAGGTCGACGAGGCCGACGAGCTCAATCAGCTCAACGGGCTGACGGGCGCCGAAGGGATCGGCACGGCGATGCTCGGCTGGTACGTCGAGGCCGGCTACGACGTGCTTCGTCACACTTCGTCCACCCACCAGCTGCTCCCCTATGTACGCTACGAGCAGGTGGACACGCAGCGGGATGTCGCCACCGGATACTCCGCGGATCCGGCCAACGACCTGACCGTCACGTCCATCGGCGTGGCCTGGAAGCCCGTGCCCCAGGTGGTCGGGAAAGCCGGATACCAGATCCACTCGAACGAGGCCGACACCGGCGTGAATCAACTCAACGTCCAGATCGGTTGGCTCTTCTGAACCTCTCCCGCATGGCGGCTGCGGCGCTCGGGGTGGCGGCCCTTCCCTTGGCCGGCCTACCGGCGGCCACGGCAGCCCAGATCCTCACGCAGGACGAGGCGCTGGCGCTCGCGTTCCCCGGTGCGGCGCTCGAGCGGCGCACGGCGTTCCTCGGCGACGCGGAGATCGAACGCGCTGCCGAGCTCGCGGGACGGGACGTTCCGGTCGAGTCCGCGGTCGTGACCTACTACCTCGCCAGCAACGGCGGACGGCCCGTCGGCGTCGCGTACTTCGATGCGCACCGGGTACGGACGCTGCCACAGGTGTTGATGGTAGTCGTCGGCACCGAGGGTCGCGTCGCGCGCGTCGAGACGGTGAGCTTCCGAGAGCCGCCCGAGTACCGGGCACCCGATGGATGGCTGCGTCAGTTCGACGGGCGCGCGCTGGACCCGGCGCTGTCTCTCCGCGGTGAGATCCCCGCGCTGACTGGAGCCACGCTCACAGCCGGGTCCGCCACCCGCGCGGCACGGCGCGTGCTGGCGCTGCACGCCGTCATCGACCCCTTCGGGACGGGCGCGCCGTGAAGCCCCTCGCCCGCTGGTGCATTTGGATCGGGTCCGCCGTCTCAGGCCTCACCGGGGTCGTGTACTGGTGGATGCTCAACATGATGGAGCCCGTGAGCGAGTTCGCCGTCATCAACCATCCGCTCCAGCCCTGGGTACTCAAAGCCCACATCGTCACCGCGCCTCTGCTGGTTTTCGCGATCGGCATCATCGCCACCGACCACATCTGGAAGCAGTACCGGCTGGGGGTGCGCGCGGGCCGACGCTCCGGGGTCTCGGCCATGTGGATGTTCCTGCCGATGGTCCTGAGCGGTTACCTCATCCAGGCGGTGACCACGCCCTCGTGGTTGACCGCGCTGGCCTGGATCCACCTTGGCACCGGGCTCGTGTTCGTCTTCGGCCTCGTGGTCCATCAGATCGTGGTGCCGAACCGCCGGGCCCGGAAACGTGCCCGGGAGATGGACCTGGAGGTCGTGCGGTCGAAGCCCGAGCCGCGCCCCACCCCACGACCGCGCGCCCAACCGCGCGAGGAAACGCCTGCCAGTTCCTGACGGGGTCAGCCGGTCTCGTCTGCCAGCGTAGCCTGGAGCGTGATCTCGACCGCGGCGAGCGCCCGTGATACCGGGCATCCCGTCTTCGCCTCGGCCGCGATCTGCTGAAAGACCTCCTGCTCGATTCCTGGCACGTGCGCGTCGCAAACGAGCTCGATGAGATGGATCGTCGGCTTGCCGTCGACCGGCTCCATGTGTACGCGCGCTGTCGTTTGCACACTCGTCGGCACGTGTCCGGCCTGCGCGAGGAGGTTGCTGAACGCCATCGAAAAGCAGCCCGCGTGCGCAGCCCCGATCAACTCCTCGGGGTTCGTGCCGGGTCCCTCCTCGAAGCGGGAGCGGAAGCTGTACCGACCCTCGAACGCTCCGCTTCCGAGGGCCATGGTGCCCTTTCCTTCGCGGAGGTCGCCCTCCCACCGGGCGCTCGCCTCTCTGATCATGCTTCGGACTCCCCATCAGGATCCCCGAGCGCCCATCGGCGCCCCATGAGGGCGCCCACGCACGATGCGACCAGCTGCAACAGCACGAGGCCGAGGACGAGTTGAACAGAATCGACTGGCCCACTGGCGTCCAGCAGGCTGACAATGAACCAGACGAAGACGCTGAAGAATGTAAGAGCCACGCCGTGGATCAGGGGGGCGTCGCTCCACCGCATACCCACGACGGCGCCGCCGACGAGGAAGCCCACCGCCAACGAGATCGACGCCCACACGGCCGCGCCCTGCTCGGGGCCCACCATCCCCATCCCGATCCCCGCGAGATACGCGGCGGCGGTGACGGAGGCGGCGATCAGCCACCCACCGACGACCCAGCCCACATGCAGGTTGGTCAGATGTTCGGATTGCATTGTCTCTCTCGAAGGTCGGCGCACCGGCGAGGGCGGCAGCGACGGATCGGTTACAGCTCCAGCTCGAACTGGAGCCCCGTGAAGGTTAGTCGATGGTGCGGCGTGATGCCCAGTTCGTCGATCGCCGCCCGGTGCTGGGCGGTGCCGTAGCCGACGTTCTTGTCCCAGGCGTATCCGGGATACCGTGCGGCCAGCCGGTGCATGAGTCGGTCCCGCACGACCTTGGCCACGATCGACGCACACGCGATCGAGTGCACGAGCGCGTCCCCATCCACCACGGCTTCGTGCTCACGCCCGAGGTGCTTCACCGGAAGCCCGTCGACGACGACGTGGTCCGGTGTGTGTGCGAGGCGCCCGAGCGCGCGCTGCATGGCCACGGTGGTCGCCCGAAGGATGTTTCGGCGATCGATCTCCCGAACGGACGCGGCTCCCACGCCCACGCAGCGCGCGGTTTCGAGAATTCGAACGTACAGCTCCTCACGGACCTCGGCGGTCAGCGCCTTCGAGTCGTCCGCACCGTCGACGCAGACCTCTCGGGGGAGCACCACCGCGGCGGCGACCACCGGTCCCGCGAGCGGTCCGCGACCGGCCTCGTCCACACCCGCGACCGAACGACCGCGGCCCCAGAACCGTCGCTCGTATTCGAGCAGGTCCTGGGGCCGCCGCGACTTGTCGGGCTCCGGCCGCATCGCCGGGTACCGTCAGCGCGCCTGCCGCTTCTCCGCGATGCGGGCGGACTTGCCTCGCCGGCCCCGGAGGTAGTAGAGCTTGGCCCTCCGCACACGCCCCCGACGCACGACCTCGACACCCTTCACGGTCGGGGCGTGGAGCGGGAAGATGCGCTCGACACCGACTCCGCTGGAGATCTTGCGGACGGTGAACGTCTCGTCGACTCCGCCGTGCTTGCGGGCGATGCACACGCCCTCGAAGGCCTGGATGCGCTCCTTGGCGCCCTCGCGAACGAGGTAGAGCACCTTCACGGTATCACCGGGGGCGAAGTCCGGTGAGTCCTCACGGAGCTGCTCCTTCTCGATTTCCTTGATGATGTCCGTCATGGTGGACTCCCGCGACGTGCGCCGAGGCGTTCGAACAGAGACGACTAACCTAATCAGCCGAGTTGGGCCCGTGAAGCCCTGTGTGACCGGTCCTGGAGGGGCCTCAGTCGCCTTCGACGTCGCCCTCCACGGGGAGCTCGGGTCTGCGCTCCCGGGTGAGCCGCTTCGCCTGCTCGGCCCGCCACGCCTCGATGCGGGCGTGGTCTCCCGAGCGCAGCACCTCGGGCACCGTGTGCCCGCGATACTCGGGGGGCCGCGTGTACGACGGGGCCGAAAGCGTGGTACCGTCGTAGAACGAGTCCGACGCCGCCGAGTCGTGGTCGCCGAGCGCGCCCGGGAGCAGTCGGACCACGGCGTCCGTCACGGCCAGGGCCCCGATCTCGCCCCCCGAAAGGACGAAGTCGCCCAATGAGATCTCGTCGGTGGCCAGGTGATCCGCCACGCGCTGGTCGACGTCCTTGTAGTGCCCGCAGAGCAGGGTCAGCTCGCCCGCCAGGCTGAAGCGCACCGCGTCCTCGTGACGGAAAGGCCTGCCGCGCGCCGACAGCAATACGATCGGTCCCGACGGCGCCAGAGCGTCTACGGCCTCGAAGAAGGGCTCGGGCTTCATGACCATGCCCGCTCCACCGCCGTACGGTACGTCGTCGACCGTGCGGTGCCGGTCGTGGGTGTAGTCACGGAGGTCGACCACCCGGTACTCGACGAGCCCTGCCACGGCGGCACGTCCCGGAATCGAGAGACCGAGCGGGCCCTCGAAGAAGCCCGGGAAGATGGTGACGATGTTGAGGCGCATAGAGCCTCTAGAGGTCCAGTAGCCCTTCGGGCGGGTCGATGACCAGGCGGCCGGCCTCTGCGTCGATCTCCACCACCATGTGGCTCAGGAAAGGAATCATGATCTCGCCCTTCGGACCCACGACCTCGAGCATGTGGGCAGGACGCAACTCGTAGACCTCGCGGATCTCCCCTACCCGCTCGCCGTCGACGGTCACCACCTCCATGCCGAGCAGCTGGTGGTAGAAGATCTCCCCCTCGGCAAGGGGCTCGAGCACCTCGCTGTCGAGAAACAGGTAGCGTCCCTGAACCTGCTCTGCAGCATTCCGATCGTGGATGCCGCCGAAGGACACGAGGAATCCCTTCTTGAAGGGCCGGGCCGCGACCAGTCGGAGCGGGGGTAGGTCGGGGTCGGGCGCACGCCCCTCGGCGTCACTCGACTGGAAGACCGTCCCGGCTACGTACACGCTGTCGGGATGGTCGGTCAGCGGCCAGGCGAAGAGCTCGCCCTTGGTACCGTGGGCCTTGTTGAGGTGGCCGACTACGAGGTGGCTCGGGTCGCGTCCACCCATCGGTCAGGCGGTCCGAGCGCTACTCGGACTTCTCCTCTTCCTCTTCCTCGGCACCGGCGTCTGCCTCTGCCTCTGCGGCGGGCTCCTCAGCGGCTTCGGCCTCGGCGGCTTCCGCCTCTGCCGCGGCTTCGGCTGCTGCCGTCTCGGCTGCTGCGGCTTCGGCGGCCTCCGCCTCGGCCGCTGCCTTGGCGTCCTGGACGGCCTTCTGCTCAGCCGCGCGACGCGCCGCCAGCTCCTCTGCCCGCTTCGCCTCACGCTCCTCGGGGGCGACTTCGCCGACGGCGACTTTCGCGTCGCCACCTGCACGCGCCTTCGTGATGAGCGACTTCATGGTGCCGGACGGGCTTGCGCCCTCGTTCAGCCAGTGGTCGAGCCGCTCCATGTCCATGACCAAGCGCGCGGGGTCGGAAAGCGGCTTGTAGTAGCCGAGCGTCTCGACGAAGCGTCCGTCCCGCGGTGCGGTGCTGTCGGCCACGACGATCCTGTAGTGGGCCTGCTTCTTCCGGCCCATCCGCCGGAGTCGAATTCTTACTGGCATCTGCTCTGTCGTTCTTCTTTTCTCAGGTGCTCACACGCGGCCCAAATCGCGAAAAAGGGCAGACGCGAAGGATATAAGGGGCTGGGGACGCTGTACAGCGGTCTACTGTCCGAACGGCATGCCGGGAAGTCCGCCCATGCCACCCATCATGCCCCGCATCTGCTTCATGAAGCCCTGCATCTCCTTGAACTGCTTGAGCAGGCGGTTCACCTCCGACACGGGGCGCCCGCTGCCCTTGGCGATGCGGGCCCTACGGGACGCGTTGAGGATCTTCGGCTTCTGACGCTCCTCGGGCGTCATGGACAGGATGATGGCCTCCACGTGCTTGAAGCGCTTGGGATCCAGGTTGGCGGCCGGAATCTTCATCTTGCTCGCCCCCGGGATGAGCTTGAGGATCTGCTCGAGCGGTCCCATGCGCTGTACCTGCCGCATGGCCACCAGGAAGTCCTCGAGGGTGAAGCGGCCCTCGCCCATGACCTTCTTCTGGAGCTTCGCCTGCTCCTCTTCGTCGATGGCGACCTGGGCGCGCTCGACGAGCCCGACGACGTCGCCCATCTGGAGAATGCGACCGGCGAGGCGCTGCGGATCGGCCGCGTCGAGGTCGTCGACGCCCTCGCCGACGCCCACGAACTTGATCGGTTTGCCGACGACGCCCCGGATCGAGAGGGCCGCGCCCCCGCGCGCGTCGCCGTCCATCTTGGTCATGATGACGCCCGTGAGCCCGAGCGCCTCGTCGAAGCCCTGGGCGATCTTTACGGCTTCCTGGCCGGTCATGGCGTCGGCGACCAGAAGGATCTCCGACGGCTCGAGTGCGTCCCGAACCCGTCCGAGCTCGTCCATGAGCTCGTCGTCGATCTGGAGCCGGCCCGCGGTGTCGACGATCAGGTGGGAATGCCCGTCCGCGCGGGCCTTGTCGCGCGCGACCAGGGCAGCCGCCACGGGATCGCCGCCGAACTCCCCGGCCACGACGGGCACGCCGATCTGTCGGCCCAGCGTTTCCAGCTGCTCGATGGCGGCGGGGCGCTGCAGGTCGCACGCGGCAAGAATCGGCGTCTCGCCGGAGCGGCCGAGCCGGCGGGCTAGCTTCGCCGCCGACGTCGTCTTCCCAGAGCCCTGCAGCCCGACCACCAGGAGGACGGTCGGCTTCGCGCCGGCGGCCAGCGTGGGTGTCCCGTCCCCGAACAAGTTGGCCAGCTCGTCGTGGACGATCTTGACGATCTGCTGTCCAGGAGAGACGGCCTTGAGCACCTGCTCACCCAGGGCGCGCTCCTGCACCCGCCCCAGGAACTCCCGCGTGACCTGGAAGTTCACGTCGGCCTCGAGCAGCACCCGCCGAACCTCACGCAGGCCCTCCTTGATCATGGGCTCGGTCAGTACGCCGCGCTGACGGAGCTTCTTGAGCGCGCCATCGAGCTTGGCGCCGAGTTCGTCGAACATGCCTCTTCCGGGTGGGGAGCGGGGCCGAAAGCTAGATCCGTGTCAGGAGCCCCTCAACCGCGCCGGCGCCGTGGAGCCAGCCGGCCAGGACCGGCCTCGGCACCATCCCTCTGGCACCGACTTTGCATTGCAGAGTACTTTATGACTTACCCAGTACGATGAAGCGACGACTGCAATCATCCGGAGGAGCGGCCGTGAGCGCACTCAGCGAATTCCTCTTCCCGGCGCCGGCGCCACGACGGGCAGGCGCGATCATCGCGTGGTGGGAGCGTCGGCGGTTCGCCTACAACGTCTGGGTCGGCGCCGCTGGCTCGGTCTCATTGGTCGCGTTCTGGGTCGCGAGCGGACTCTTCGGGCCCGGCCCGATCATCGCCCCGTCCCTGGTCGGCGCGGGCGTATTCGGCCTGATGGCCAATCTGTGCTACCTGCTGGGTCCGGCCGCCGAGCTCCTGTTGGAAACGATCTGGGGACGCCGAGTCCTGCCCGCCGGTCCCACGCTGTTCCGTATGGGCCTCACGTTCTCCGTGGGCCTCGCGCTCTTCCCGACCTTGCTTCTGACGATCCTCGGGGTCGTGAGCGTGGTGCTCGCGGCCTTCTAGGTCGACCGGCGCCGCCGCGCGATCAGTGCACCGGAATGATCTGATCTCGTCGCGTGCCGACCGACACCCACTGCACCGGCGTCCCGGTGAGCTCCTCGATGCGGTCGAGGTAGGAACGCGCCTTGGTCGGCAGGTCCTCGAGACGGCGCGCGTCGCAGGTGGACTGCTCCCAGCCGGGCATCGACTCGTACACCGGCTCCGCGGAGACGAGTGAGCGCACGTCGGCCGGAAAGACCTCGGTGACGTCGCCCTTGGGGAGCCGGTACGCGGTGGCCACCTGGACCTCGCCGAGCGTGTCGAGCACATCGAGCTTGGTGACCGCGATACCCGTGAGGCCGTTGACCTGCGCGGCATACCGGGTGAGCACCGAGTCGAACCAGCCGCATCGGCGCGGCCGCCCGGTCGTTGCGCCGAACTCGCCACCCAGCTGGCGCATGTGCTCGTCCATCTCGGGGTCGAGCGCGGTGGGTAGCGGGCCTTCCCCGACGCGCGTCGTGTATGCCTTGACCACTCCGACCACCGCGTCGATGGCGGTGGGGCCGATGCCCGTGCCGGTCGCCGCGGCCGCCGCGGTCGTGTTGGACGACGTAACGAAGGGGTATGTCCCGTGGTCGAGGTCGAGCGCGGTGCCTTGGGCACCCTCGAGGAGGACCCGGCGGCCGTCCTTCAGCGCCCGGGTGATCTCCCGGCCCGTGTCGGTGGCCAGGGCCAACAGCCGTTCGGACATCGCGAGCACACGATCCGTGTCGGCGTCCAGCTCGTCCGCGCCCCCGGAGCCCATCGCGGCGACCCGGCGCCGAACCCGGTCGCGGGCCTCGGCGACGCGACTCTCGAGGCGCTCCTTGTCCGTCAGGTCGGCGACGCGTACGCCGCGCCGCCCCGCCTTGTCCTCGTAGGCCGGTCCGATGCCCCGGCCCGTGGTGCCGATCTTCTCGGCGGCGGAGTCCTCGACGACTCGGTCCAGCAGGCGATGGTATGGAAGGAGCAGCTGGGCCCTCGTGCTGACGCCGACCCGACCCTCGAGGTCGATGCCGCGCTCGACCAGCGCGTCGTACTCCTCGAAGAACTGGCCGATGTCGAGCACCACGCCGTTGCCGAGCAGGCACCGCTTACCCTCATGGAGGATCCCCGAAGGGATCTGATGAAGCACGAAGCCGTCGTCGCCGACTTCGACCGTGTGGCCGGCGTTGGCGCCGCCTTGGTAGCGCGCGACGATGTCGACGCCCTCGGCGAGCACGTCGACGATCTTCCCCTTACCCTCGTCGCCCCATTGGCACCCGACGACGACGGTGCACGCACCCTGCTCCGGCATGGCATCCTCGGACAGAAAAAAGAAAACGGGCCGGTCCCCGGTGGGGGACGGCCCGTTGGCTGACGTATCCTTCGGGAGAAGCTAGACGCGGCTCAGAAAGGTGTCAACGAAATCCGCGCGATTTCGCGGCTCAGACGCCAGCGGGCGCGAGCAGCTCCGCCGCTTCCAGAATTGCGCGGACTTCCTCGATCTTGGCCTCCGATGCACGCGACAGGGGAGCCCGGGGCGCACCGCCCCTGAGCCCGAGCAGGTCGAGCCCGGCCTTCACGCCCGGAACGCCCATGGCCGCGACCACCTGCTGGTGGACCGGGGCGATCGTCTCCTGGAGACGCCCGGCGTCCTCGAGGCGACCCTCGGCCCAGGCCACGGAGATCTCCGCTGCCTGGGCGGTGGCCAGCAGGCCGACCGCGACAATCCCGCCGACCGCGCCCGTCTCCAAGGCCGCGTAGAGGAGGGCGCCGCTTCCGACCAGGACCTGGAAGTCGTCCTGGGCGTGCTGGACCAGCTCCCCTATGAGGTCGAGCTGACCACGGGAGTCCTTGATGCCCGCGATGTTCGGGTGCTTGGAAAGCTCCTCCACCAGCCCCGTACCGAGCTCCACCGTGCTCATACGCAGGGGGACCTGGTAGACGAGGACAGGGACAGGAGAGACGTCGGCCACGGCCCGGTAATGGCGTGCGAGCGCTTCCGGCGTCATCGCGCCCTTGAAGAAGGCCGGCGGCTGGACCAGCACCGCGTCCGCGCCCGCGGCGGCCGCCTGCCGGGAGAGCTCGATGGTACCCCGCGTGGACTCGGCTCCGGTCCCTGCGATGACCAAGCCCTCGTCGGGCACGGTATCGGCCGCGGCCTCGATGAGCGCTCGGCGCTCGCCGGCATCGAGCAACACGGACTCGCCGGTCGTGCCGGCGATCAGCACGCCCCGGATCGGGCTTCGGAACCAGTGACGCAGGTTGGCGCGGAACGCGACCACGTCGACGTCCCCGGTGACCGGGTCGAACGGGGTCGTGACCGGGAGGAAGGTCCCCCGGAAGCTCTGGCTCATCGGCGTCCCGTCACTGCCCACCCATCATCGAGGACATCTCGTCGGCCAGGTCGGTGGTGCCGCCCGGCCGCGAGCCGCCGGTCGCCGACCCGAACATGTTCATCTTCAGGTCGAAGTCGGACGGGTTGTTCGCCGCGGCCTTGGCGACCTCGAAGGAGACCTCCTCGCTCTTCACCAACTCCATCAGGTGTTGGTCGAAGGTCTGGGAGCCGTAGACGGAGCGTCCCTCCTCGATGAGGTCGGGGATCTCCTCCATGCGGTCGGGGTCGCGCACGCAGTCGCGGATGGTCGAGGTCATGAGCATGACCTCCATGGCGGCGCAGCGACCGCCCTCCGTCTTCTGAACCAGCCGCTGCGACACGACGGCCTGCAGCGACTCCGACAGCCGCACGCGGATCATCTCCTGCTCGCTGGGCTCGAAGACGGCGATGATGCGGGAAATCGTCTGCACGGCGTTCTTCGTGTGCAGTGTCGAGATCACGAGGTGTCCCGTCTCGGCCGCCTTCAGCGCCGTCTCGATCGTGATCTTGTCTCGCATCTCACCGATGAGGATCACGTCGGGGTCCTGTCGCAAGACGGCGCGGAGGCCCGTGGAGAACGAGTCCGTGTCCGTCCCGATGTCACGCTGGGTGATCGAAGACTGGTTGTCGCGATGCAGGAACTCGATGGGGTTCTCGAGCGTGACGACGTGCACCTGCTTGTTGCGATTGATCCAGTTGATCATCGCCGCCATGGTCGAGCTCTTACCGGAGCCCGTCACGCCCGTCACCAGGATCAGTCCGCGCTCGGCCGCGGAGATCTTGTTGATGATCGGCGGCAGCCCGAGATCCTCGACCGTGGGGATCTCGATGGGGATGGCCCGCATGACGATCATCGGCGAGCCGCGCTGCTTCATGATGTTCACGCGGAAGCGGCCGACGCCGGGGATGCCCCAAGAGCAGTCGTAGTCCAGGAGCTTGTCGAAGCCGTCCTTGTCCTCCTGGTGCGGGATCAGCTGCATGGCGATCCCCTTCACCTGCTCCATCGTCAGCTTCTGCTGGGTGAGCGGTTGCAGGATGCCGTGGACCCGGGCACGCATGAAGTCCCCGGCCTTGATGTGGATGTCGCTGGCACCGCGCTCGACCGCGGCCTTGAACAACTCCTGCATGGCGATCCTCCGAGAATCCTAGGGCGATCTTCGAAAATACTCCGCCACGGCGGCGAATGCGATTCAAACGATCGCGCTGCGCCAGTCCAGACCCATCTTCTCCCTCACCTCGCTCATGGTCTCCCTCGCGATGGCGCGGGCCCGCTCGGCGCCTTCTTGGAGCGTGCGACGCACCTCCTCGGGGTGCGCGCGGTAGTGCGCGGCGCGCTCTCGGATGGGTCCGAACGCCTCGGCGATGTTGTCCGACAGGATACGCTTGCAATCCACGCACCCGATCTCGCCGGCGCGGCACTTCACCTCGATGTCGGCACGTGTCTCGGCGTCCGTGAAGTGACCGTGGAGCGTGAACACGTTGCACACCTCTGGGCGACCGGGGTCGTCGCGCCGCACCCGTTGCGGGTCCGTCACGGCCGTACGGACGCGGCCCCACACCTCGTCTGGCTCGGCTAGGATCCCGACGGTGTTGCCGAGCGACTTGCTCATCTTCGCCTCCCCGTCGAGTCCGAGGATACGGCCGACGCCCTTGTCGATGAGCGCTTCGGTCTCGGGGAACGTCTCCCCGTACGCCGCGTTGAACTTGCGCGCGATGTCCCGGGTGAGCTCCAGGTGCTGGCGTTGGTCCTCGCCGACCGGTACGGCCTCGCCCTTGTAGAGCAGGATGTCGGCCGCCTGCAGAATCGGATAGT
Source organism: Gemmatimonadota bacterium (assembly GCA_024638325.1). Taxonomy (GTDB): domain Bacteria; phylum Gemmatimonadota; class Gemmatimonadetes; order Longimicrobiales; family Gaopeijiaceae; genus UBA2982. Next base: position 16,868 of record JAHEKM010000055.1, read on the forward strand.
TGAGAATACCGGCGGGAATCGACTCGAAGTGCTGTGCCTTGTCCTTGTACTGCGTCATGCGCTCGAGGTCGCCCACCGGCGTCACGGCGTTGAAGAGCCACGCGAGTTCCGTGTGCTCCGGCACGTCCGACTGCACGAAGATGATCGCCTGCTCGGGGTCGAGGCCGACGGCGAGGAACGAGACCGCCAGGTCGACGACGTTCTTCGGCATGTCCGCCGGGTTACCGCCGGCGGTGATCGCGTGGTCGTCGACGATGCAGAAGACGCAGTCGTACTCGCGCTGCAGCTGCACCCACGGCCTCAGAGCGCCGAGGTAGTTGCCGAGGTGCGCTTCACCGGATGGCTGCATGCCACTGAAGACACGCTTCTTGCGGCCTGCCTGGGCGGGGCTGCTCATGCGATGCGGTGGGTTGGGACGCGAAAGGTGGGCTCGCTAAGTTAGCGGCCCCAGTTGCCGCACGGCACCTTCTTTTTCCGACGTTCCAGCCCGTCCCATACGTGAATCCCCTGGTCCGTACCGCCCTGGCCGCTGCCGAGGCCGCCGTGAGCGTCCACCGGCGTGACGCTGGGCGCGTCTCGCTCTCCGGAGCCACCGAGAAGGCCCGCGCGGACTACGTCTCGCAGACGGACATCGACGCGCAGGCGGCCGCGCTCAGCGTCATTTCTGGACGTCATCCGGACCACGCCGTTCTCGCTGAAGAGGGGGAAGAAGGCCTCGAGGAGCAGCTGGAGTCATGGGACGGGCGTCCCCTCTGGATCGTCGACCCGCTCGACGGCACCGCGAACTTCCTGCACGACCATCCCCTCTACTGCGCGTCCGTGGCTGTGGCCGTGGAGGGGCGGCCCGTCGCCGGGGCGGTCGTTTCCGGGTCCACGGGCGAGCGCTGGTGGGCGTCGGACGGCGAGGGCGCCTTCAAGGGCGGCCGCCGTGTCACGGTGTCCCCACGCGATCGACTCCGGGACGCGCTCGTGGGTACAGGCTTCCCGTTCAAGAAGCTCGAGCTGCTTTCCGGGTACCTGCGACAGCTCGACGGGGTGCTCCGTGCGGCTTCGGGCGTCCGTCGGGGTGGCTCGGCGGCCTTCGACCTGTGCTACCTGGCGCAGGGGACTCTCGACGCCTTTTGGGAGGAGGTCCTCATGCCCTGGGATTTCGCGGCGGGCGCGATCCTGGTGAGGGAGGCGGGCGGTGTCCTCGTCGACGACAACGGCGACGACCTCGGCCTCGCGCCGACGCGCGTCAGGGGTGCGAACAGCCGGGCGATGCTCGACGAACTGATGGAGGTGCTGGCTGCCGCCGAGGGGGCGCCCTAGGCCCAGGACTCGCGAGTTGTCCCCCTAGAGAACGGTAGGCACATTGGAGGCAGGAATTCGAAGGGCGTCTTGTCTGTTCCGGAGGGAGTCATGGCTCGGATCGCTGCACTGGCTGGGACCGTCGCAATCGCTGGGCTCCTGAGCGCGGGCCCCGTGCTCGCGCAGGACCACGACCACACCGGGGCGGACGCAGACGCTCACGGCCACGTTGATACCGACACGCACAGCCACGCAGGTCCGGTGGTGAGCTGCACCGATCTGGCAGCCCCACCCTGGAACGGCCTCTCCGACGCGGATAGGGCCCGGGTCGAGGAGCTCCGTCAGACGTTGGCGGGACTCTCGACGCCGGAAGCCGCGCTTGCGGCGGGCTTTCGGCCCGCGCTCGGGGACATCCCCGGCATGGGCGTGCACTACGTGAACCCGGGCCGCATGCTCGACGGCGTCCGCGTCGACGCGCCGGATCACCTACTCTTCGCTACGGTCGACGGTGAAGAGCGCCTGGTGG
>JAHEKM010000056.1 GCA_024638325.1 Gemmatimonadota bacterium
CTGGCGACCGCGACACCGGACGGTATGCCGTCGGCCCGTATGGTGCTCCTCAAGGGGGTCGACCAGAGAGGGTTCGTGTTCTTCACCAACTTCGGCAGCCAGAAGGCCGCCGAGCTCGATGCCAACCCCAGGGCGGCGCTCTGCTTTCACTGGGCGGTTCTTCAGCGCCAGGTGCGCGTGGCTGGACCGGTGGTGCGCGTGGGCGACGAGGAGAGCGCCGCCTACTTCGGCACCCGCGGTCGTGGCAGCCAGGTCGGTGCATGGGCCTCGCGCCAGAGCAGCGTCCTATCGAGTCGTGACGAGCTCGAGGCCAGAGTCCGGGCAGTCGAGGCCGAGCACCCCGACCAGGTGCCGCTCCCCCCGTTCTGGGGAGGCTACCGGCTCACCCCCGAGCGGATCGAGTTCTGGCAGGGTCGAGCCGACCGCCTCCACGACCGGCTTCGGTTTCGACGCGCCGAAGACGGCTGGACGTCCGAGCGCCTCTACCCCTGACCGGGCGAACCCCGCAGAACGACGGAGAGGACCGTGGCCGAGACGTGCTTCACCAGGGAGACCTTCCGGTTCCTGAAGGACCTGAAGAAGAACAACGACCGCGACTGGTTCAAGGAGAACAAGAGGCGCTACGAGGAGCACCTCAAGGACCCGTCGCTGAGGGTCATCGCGGCCTTCGCCCCGGAGCTGAAGAAAATCAGCCCGCACTTCATGGCGACGCCGCGCTCGCTCTTCCGCATCTACCGGGACGTTCGCTTCTCGAAGGACAAGAGCCCCTACAAGACGCATCTCGGTCTGCACTTCCGGCACGACCGTTCCAAGGACGCGCACGCGCCCGGGTACTACCTCCACGTGGAGCCGGGAGGCGCATTCCTCGGCGTCGGTATCTGGCACCCCGACGGCAAGGCACTCCGCGCGATCAGGGAACACATCGTGGAGGAGCCGGCGGCCTGGAAGCGCGCCAAGGGCGCCAAAGCGTTCGAGGAAGTCTTCGAGCTCGCCGGCGACCGCCTCAAGCGCGCTCCCAAGGACTTCGACGCCGACCACCCGCTCATCGAGGACCTGAAGTGGAAGGACTACATCGGGGTGGCGGAGCTGCCCGACGCGTTCGTGCTCGACCCCGAGCTTCCGAAGGCCCTGGCCAAGCGATTCAAGGCCGGCACTCCCTTCATGCGCTTCCTGTGCGAGGCGCTCGACGTGCCTTTCTGACCCGCAACACGTAGCGTAGCGAGCCCTTCACGACAGTCTAGACAGGAGGTAGCTGGATGAGTCTGGGACTCCAGGCGGCCCTCGCCCTCTTCCCCATCGCGCTCGGTGGCGTCCTCCTGATCGGCTTCCGCATCCAGGCGAAGCACGCCATGCCGGCCGCGTACGTGGCTGCGGTGCTCGTCGCGATGCTGGCTTGGGGCATGTCGACGTCGCGCGTGGTCGCCGCCTCGATCGAGGGGCTCTTCGTCACCTTCGACCTCCTCTTCATCATCTTCGGCGCGATCCTGCTGTTGCACACGCTGGAGCGCTCCGGCGGAGTCGCGGCCATCAAGCGGTCGTTCCACGGCGTCAGCGACGACCGGCGGGTTCAGATCGTGATCGTCGCCTGGCTTTTCGGATCGTTCATCGAAGGCGCCGCCGGATTCGGGACCCCGGCCGCGGTGGCCGCGCCCCTGCTCGTGGCGCTGGGCTTTCCGGCCGCAGCTTCCGTGATGCTCGGCATGATGATCCAGAGCATGGCGGTGACGTTCGGGGCCGTCGGCACACCCGTAGTCGTGGGCGTACAGAACGGTCTAGGCGGAGCCGACTTCATGGCCGATCTGACCGCCGCCGGCCTGACCATGCCGGAGTTCCTGCGCCTGGTGACGTCCAGGGTGGTGATTCTGCACGCCATCGCGGGCTTCCTGATCCCGACGTGGATGATCGTGATGACGACCCGCTTCTTCGGCGCGAACAAGTCGTGGACCGAGGGGCTCTCGATCCTGCCCTTCACGATCTTCGGCGGACTCGCCTTCGCGATCCCCTACGTGCTGTTCGGCACCTTCTTGGGCCCGGAGTTCCCGTCGCTCCTGGGCGCGCCGGTCGGCCTGGCGATCGTCGTCTGGGTCGCCCGCCAGGGGTGGTTGCTGCCCCAGGACACGTGGGACTTCCCGAAGCGTGAGACCTGGGACGAGTCGTGGGTCAGTGGCATCGAAGACGAGCTCGCCGACGTGCCCGAGGGTCGCGGCATCAGCGCCGTCATGGCCTGGGTCCCCTATGCCCTCCTGGGCTTGATTCTCGTGCTCACGCGGCTGGTGACGATCCCCGGCACCGACATCCCCGTCCCCATCCGGGGGTGGCTGCAGTCGGTCGCCATCTCGTGGCCGGACATCCTGAGCTCCGGCATCACCGCTTCGACCACGCCGCTGTACCTCCCGGCCTTCGTGTTGCTCGTCGTCGTGGGGATCACCGCCGTTCTGCATCGGATGAGCGGGTCCGAACTCGTGCACGCATTCAAGTCGTCGACGAACGTGCTCGTGGGCGCCGGGATCGTGCTGGTCTTCACCGTCCCGATGGTCCGGGTCTACATCAACTCCGACGTGAACGGCGCGGGCATCGCATCGATGCCGCTCGCCATGGCCGAGTGGGTGGCGCTGAACGTGGGTCAGGTGTGGCCATTCTTCGCCGGAGTGACCGGAGCCTTGGGCGCCTTCATCGCCGGCTCCAACACGGTGAGCAACCTCACCTTCGCCGCCTTCCAGTACGGGGTGGCCGAGCGGCTCGCGATGTCGACGGTGTTCATCGTGTCGTTGCAGGCAGTTGGAGCCGCGGCTGGGAACATGGTCGCGATCCACAACGTCGTCGCCGCGTCGGCCACGGTGGGACTGCTCGGCAAGGAAGGGGACACGCTTCGCAAGACGATCCTGCCGACCATCTACTACCTGTTGGTGATCGGTATCGTCGGGCTCATCGCGATCCATGTCATCGGGGTGACGGACCCCCTGATGGGTGCGCCGTAGAGGGGTCGGGGGCGGCTTGCTGACGCCCGAGCCGGGGCGGTACTCTTGCCGCCCGGCTGAGGGCGGGGCCTCCCACCCCTTCGGCGCGGTTCGGATCAACACCTCGCGTAAGATGCCTCCAACCCATGTCTACCCCCCGTGCCCGTGGCCACACCGTCCTCGTCCTGCTTGCTTCGCTCGCGCTCGCTTCCTGCGGGGAAGGCGACGGAACCGGCCCGGGCGGCAGCGACCTCTTCCTGCGCTTCCGAGCCAACGGCGTGCTGCATGAAGAAACCAGTGAGACCGCCCTCTTCTCGTACGTGTACCCTGGCACGAGCAACAACTCGGTGGTGATCACCTCTGTCACCGGGACCTGGCACATGTCGATTTCGATCTTCGATGACGACCCGATCGGGACCGGCACGCACACCAATGCTTCCAGCAACTCACTCGGACCCATCGTCAGCTTCACCGACGCCGCCGGGATGGACTACGCCACCGAGCTCGCCTCGGATGCCGTCATCAACATCACGACCTTCACCGACACGCGGATCGGCGGGACCTTCACTGCGACCGTGGTCGAGACGGGTCAACCGGACGTCTCGCTGACCGAGGGCTCATTCATGACCACCAGGTTCAACTGAGGGCCCGGATCGAGAACCACCAAGGAGGCTCCATGCGCGGACGCGTGATGCAGATGCCGCTCCTCGTCTCGTCGCTCATCGAGCACGCCGCGCGCGTGCACGGTGACCGGGAGGTCGTCAGCCGCATCATGAACGGCTCGATCCACCGGAGCACGTGGGGTGAGGTCCGGGATCGATCTCGGCGCCTCGCCGGTGCGCTTCAGGGGCGGGGTGTCGGCCTGACCGACAGGGTCGCGACGTTCGCCTGGAATACGCACCGCCACCTCGAGGTCTATTACGCCGCGTCGGGCATGGGCGGCATCTGCCACACGGTGAACCCGCGCCTGCATCCCACGCAGCTGACCTACATCCTCAACCACGCCGCGGATCGGGTTCTCTTCCTCGACCCTCCGTTCATCCCCCTGGTCGAGGCGGTCGTGGACCAGCTCGAGTCGATCGAGGTCTACGCCGTGATGTGCGACTCGGACGAGTTGCCCGAGAGCAAGCTCCCGGGCGCCATCGCCTATGAGGACCTCCTCGCCGAACACGACGGGGACTACGAGTGGCCCGAGCTGGACGAGAACACGGCGGCGGCGTTGTGCTACACGTCCGGCACGACCGGGCACCCCAAGGGGGCGCTCTACAGCCACCGGTCCACGGTGCTACATGCCTACGGAATCATCTCGCCGGACGTGTTCAACCTGAGCCGCGCAGCGAGCGTCATGCCCATCGTGCCGCTCTTTCACGCCTCCGGCTGGGGCCTTCCGTACGGCGCCGCGGCGGCGGGCTCCAAGTTGGTCTTCCCGGGAGCGCAGCTGGACCCCACCTCCATCACGGAGCTCCTGCGCGACGAGGAAGTGACGCACTGCGCCGGCGTGCCATCGGTCTTCATCCCGCTGCTCAAGCACTGGAGGGAAAGCGGCGCCAAGAAGCCGCCCGAGCTGGAACTCATGGTCATCGGCGGGTCCGCCCCGGCTCGCTCCCTCATCGAGTCGATCGAGGGCGAGTTCGAGATCGAGTTCAGACATGCCTGGGGCATGACCGAGACGAGCCCGCTCGGCTCCACCAACGTCCTCACGCCGGGGGAGCGGAGCATGCCGCCGGCCCGCCGCTCCGAGTACCACCTGAAGCAGGGACGCCCGCCGTTCGGCGTCCAACTCCGCATCGTAGACGAGGACGGCGAGGTATTGCCCAACGACGGCGTGGCTTTCGGGGAGCTGCAGGTGCGCGGCCCTTGGGTCGTAGACGGTTACTTCGCCGACGACACGGAGAGGCTCACGTCCGATGGCTGGTTCCCGACCGGCGACGTGGCCACGCTCGACCCCGATTGCAATATCCGCATCACCGACCGCACGAAGGACCTCATCAAGTCGGGTGGAGAGTGGATCAGCTCGATCGACGTCGAGAACACCGCGATGGGGCACCCGGGCATCACGATGGCCGCTGTCATCGGTGTCCCCGACGAGAAGTGGATGGAGCGTCCGATCCTCGTCGCCGTGCCCGGCACCGATCCGCCGCCCTCCGACGACAGCGTGCTCGAGCACCTCGGGGCTACGCTGGCCAAGTGGCAGCTACCCGATCGCATCATCTGGGTCGAGGCCCTACCGATGGGCGCGACCGGCAAGGTGCAGAAGACCAAGCTCAGGGAGGAGCACGCCGGGGGCTAGTCGAGCCGTTGATCCTTTTGGCAGACGGCCGATTTCGCTACCATGACTCGCCATGAGCCAAGACTGTCCCATCGATCACGACGCGGCCGAGCGAACGGTCGATCGCCTTCCGAGTCCCATCCGGCGGGGGGTCTATTTCAGCGTGGGCGCCACGAGCGTCGGTTTAGGGGTCATCGGCATCCTCGTGCCGTTGTGGCCGACGACGTGCTTCCTGCTGCTGGCAGGATGGTGCTTCGCGCGCAGTTCTCCTCGAGCCGAGCGCTGGCTGCACGAGAACCGCCTCTTCGGAAAGTACCTGCGAGACTACCGCGAGCGGGGCATCATCTCGTCGAGCGTCCGGCACCGGTCGCTGGCCGTTCTGTGGATCTGCATCGGCATCAGCGCGATCCTGCTGATGAACCGCCTATGGGCCGTCGCCATCCTGCTCTTCGTCGCGCTCGCGGTGACCGTGCACCTCTACTCGCTCCCGACCGAAGCGCGCGTTCCCACGAGCGACTGATCGGCTGAGGCCGGTGCTCGCACGACGGTGAGCTCGCGGGTCCAGAACCACGCGAGGCCCGCCACAAGCAGTGCCGCGATCACGCCACCCGCCCGCGCACCTGCGTACGGCTCCCACCAGGTGTCCGCGAGCGTGTTCATCCCGAGCACCGAAGCGACCAACGCGGGGACGAGCGCCGGGACGCGCGTGCACAGGTGGAAACCGGCCCCCAACACCGCGGCGGCCAGCAACGCGGTCGCACCCCAGAGTGGCAGGGATGCCTGCACCTCAGGCGGCGTCAGGACGGCGGCGGCCCCGAGGACGAGAGACCAGAGCGTCGACTCCACGACCGGGTGACCGCGGTACTTCCTTCGGAGGGCCACCGCGGCGAGCGCTGCGCTCGTGAGCAGAAGGAAGGCCGGGGCGATGCCGGCTACGGGGGAAAGCATCGGCACCGCGGCAGCGGCCCCCGAGTAGCCTGCCGTGCGCGGACCGGGGGCCATGAACTGCGCCCATACCGCGAGGCCGCCGAAGCACGAGCCGGAAGCGACCACCAACGCAGGGCCGGGCCGGTAGGGACGAGCGGGTTCGAGCCAGGCGTGTCCCAACGCACCGACGAGGCCGATCGCGGGCGCGGCGATCGATGCCACCAAGGCAAGACCGAGCAATGTGGCGTTGGCCTGGAAGGCCCAGGGCTGGCCCGTAACGAAGCTCGCCGTGGTCATTGGCCAGTCGTTGGCCGAGGACGCGACCAACGTGACCAGCGCGACCCCGCTGATCGCGATCAGGGGTTGGGTCGGCAGCCCGCGACGACTCCAAACCACCACCGCGGTGACGGTCGCTCCGCCGAACAGGATCACGAGTAGTAGACTGAAGCCGCCGGCCATGATCTGGGTGCGACTCTGAAGTCTGCGCCGCTCTCGGCGCCACTCCTCGGGCAGGTAGACCGTCGACACCACGTCGGTCACCTCGTCGCCGGCGATGCCGGCCTGTAGACGCAGCTCCCCTTCCACCTCCTGCAGACGTCCGCGCTCGGTGAAGGTGAAGAGCCAGTCGGTGCGGTTGGGCCGCCGGGTCTCCTGGGCCTCGACCTCCCTCAGGTCGCCCGGCTCGAGACCATATCGTCGAGTCACGGCTTGCACCGCGAGCACACGCGCGGCCTGTACGTTCAAGGAGGCTCCGGGCCGCGCCTCCGGGAGCGTGTGCGAGACACGCTCGACGAAGCCGTCCGGCGTCACGTAGGCCCGATACTCCTCGACCCGCTCCGCGGCCTCGGCGTCCCAATCGACGAGCCGAACGATCCATCGAGGAGCGCCGAAATAGCGACCCTCGAGCTCCTCGAACGACTCGGGAGCCTCCGCGAAGACATACTCCCGGCCCTCGGTGGCGCCCGATGCCGTGGCCACAAAGAAGTCCCACTCCTCGACCGGCACGCCTCTCGCAACGAGCGCCGCCGAGGCCGCCTCGATCGCCGAGCTCCGGTCACCCGCCAGCGACGGCGGCGGATCGATCCTCGCCACCGAAGCTACGGCGACCGCGCCGACCGTGACCCCGAGACCGATCGCCCACCCCGGCAGCCCGGGCCGTCGTGCCGTAACCTCTGCCACGCCGAACGGGTCGACCGACGGTGTGGCGCCGACGTCGGTCGTCGTGTCCCGGTCCGCCCGTGTCGGTGGCACCCAAGCCCGGTTGTAGGCCCACTCCGGGGGCCTCGACCGCGCCCCATGCCGACGCATCGCAAATAGCACCACTCCCAAGGGCACGAGGCCGACCATGACGATGACGGTCTGATCCACGAGGGCGCGTGACTCGAAGAGCACAATGGAGATCAACGACAGATCGTACAGGAAATGCGCCATGATGGTCGGAACGAGGCCGTATCCCACGTATACGGCGCCCCACAGTAGCGCCGGGGCCGTCAGCTCGATGACACGGGCGTACGGGGGCTGCTGCGGATAGTTCGCATGTCCCGCCGCGAACACGACTGCTTGAAGTACCACCGCGGTCCACACCCAGAGACCCTTACGGCCGAAGCGCGCCCCGAGCAGCGCAGCGCAGGCAATCGGAGCGGCTCGGAAGAGGCTTTCTTCCCAGAACGCGGCGAAGAGAGAGAGCGAGACGGCTTCCAACCAGGGCAGATACGTCGCCAGCAGATCCGGTTGCACCAACGCGTCGGCCGGCGACCACCATCCCTCCAACCGCTGGGTCCCTAGGTAGAAGAGCACCACGTACCCGACCTGCAGGCCCACCATCAGGTACGCCGCGGCCGTCATGCCCAGGGCGGTCCGCGACGACGCGACCTCCGGGGACCAGAACCGCCACTGCTGCACATGGGCGGGAAAGGCTCTGCGACCCAGCGATTCCCCGGCCAACAGGAAGAACGCGATGAGCGGCGCGCCGAGCAGCGCGATCGCCGCACCGCCCGCCACCTGTTGAACGACGAAGCTCGTCGCCGAAAGCGCCGTGTCGTACCCGCTCCAGGTCAGTGGGAGCTGATTGACAGTGGCCGCACCGAGCAGTCCGGAGATGATGGCGCCCCACGCGAGCGGCGCGCGCCACTCGAGCCATCTCTCGCGGAGCAGCAGAGCGCTGCCCACACCCGCGCCCAGCAACCCGAACACGATCAGCAATACGGCCTGCGCTACCAACGCGATGGTGTCGTTGGTCGACCGCATGTCGGCGTACTGTCGCCCGAAGGCCTCGGGCACGCGGACGAAGTGGGTCAACCCGGTCACTCTCGACCCAGCCACCACCAGACGTAGACGGAAGCTCGCCTCCGCGAGCCGCTCGTCCGAGCGCTCGTACACGAAGGTGTGATCCACACGGCCGGCGGGGAGCGTCTCCGCCGAGGACTCCACGAGCGCGTAGGCCTCCAGTGCGACACCCCACGCCGTCGCCACGGCCTCCGCGACCCCCCGGGCGTCCTCCGGTGACCGGTTTCCTTCCGCGAGGTCGTCTTCGGCCAGCCGGACCTGGAAGCCATACGGCTCCCCGGCCGGCGTGAAGCTCGTCCAGCTCTCCTCGACACGCGCCTCCGCGAAGCGGCGGACGCGCCACTGGTACGCCTCGTACACGTTGCGCTCGGCTAGGCGCTCTACGACCTCGCTTCCACCGCCCTCGAGCTCCACGTACGTCTGCACGATGGGGTCGGCGAGCCCGAAGGTCGCGGCCGAGCGGTCTTCGCTCGAGCCCCAGGAGTACCTGGCGGCGAGACTCGACGCGCTGTCCATCGCCGCGGCTCGGTCCATCACGATGTCGACCGAAATGCTGGGCAGCGCCACCGAGAACAGCGTCACGGCGGCCACCACGCCGGCCAGGCCGAGCGCGCTGAACGTGAGCCAGAAAGTCGGACGACGTGTCATGGCGAGCCTCCCGGGCGCCAACCTCGTCGCCCACGCGGCCGCGCGCCATTGTCGACGCGGCGGTGGCGCCCTTTCAGGCTACGTCCGAGTCCAGCCTTTCCCGCACAGCCGACGTACCCTTCCCGACCGCGTCATCGAGCTCGGCCATGAGCTGCGCCGCTCGATCGAGCTCGCCCTTGCTGCTCAGCACGGCGATTCGGTGGGCGACGTCGCGGAGCCGGGGCAGCGCGAGACGGACCGCCGCACCCTCGAGGGTGTGCGCCGTGCGCTCGAGTTCGGGCGCGTCCCGCGCATCCAACGCGCGGTGAATCTCGTCCAAACGCTCCGGCGTCTGCTCCAGGAACAGCTGCACAATGGAGTCCAGGACACTCTCGTCACCGCGAGCGAGCGCGAGCGCACGCTGCGGCTCGAAGACGGGCGTGTCTCCGGTCCACCGTGCGATTGCCGCCTCTAGCTCGTCTGGATCGATGGGCTTGCTCACATAGTCGTCCATGCCCGCGTCGAGACAACGCTGCCGGTCTCCTTCCATGGCATGGGCGGTCACCGCGACGATCGGCATGCGTCGATCGCGGTCGAGCTCCCACTCACGGATGGCGGCCGTCGCCTCGAAGCCGTCCATCACGGGCATCTGTAGGTCCATCAGAATGAGGTCGAAGTCACCCGCCTTCACCAGGTCGACTGCCTCCTGACCGTTGCTGGCGACCACCACGTCGTAGCCCCGTTTGCGGAGCAGGGCGACGGCGAGCATCTGGTTGACCTTGTTGTCCTCGGCGAGAAGAAGGTGAACGGACCAAGGCTCGCGTCGACGCGTCGACTCTGCATCGCCGGGGTCGAACGTCGTCGACGTCTCCTCGCGGCGGCCGCCGATGGCCTCCACGAGCTCGGACGGGAAGATCGGTTTCGCGAGCCGACGCGTGTTTTCGCCGGGCGCGTGCGCCTCGGCGGTTCGGCCGATGAGCGCCAGCTCCGGCCCGCCGACCTGCGGTGCCTTTTGAAGCATCTCGGCCACCCCGGCGGGGTCGAGACCGGTACCGACCACGATGATATGGAACGGAGTGCCGAGGTCGTTGGCACGGCTTGCTTCGAGCACCCCTTCCTTGGCGGTCGTGACCGCGACGGCCCGCCCGCCGAGCCTCCTCACGTACTCCGTCAGGACGCGCCTGAACGAGGGACTCGAGTCCACGATCAGCACCACGCGATCCGCGAGGTCCAGGTCGGGCCGCGTCCCCACGGGCGCTTCTGCGGGCGCGATCTCCACGTCCGCCACGAAGCTGAACGTGCTCCCTTTCCCGACGGTGCTCTCGACCCTCAGCTCACCGCCCATCATCGACACCAGCTCGGAAGAGATGGCGAGGCCGATCCCGGTTCCGCCGAACTGCCGCGTGGCAGAGGTATCGGCCTGCGAGAACGCCGCGAAGATACCGGCCAGGAGATCCTCGTCGATGCCAATGCCGGTGTCCTGGACGGCGAACCGAACGCCCAGCTGGCTTCCTTCCCTGCGCGCAACGCTCACGCGCACCGCCACCTCGCCCTGCTCGGTGAACTTGACCGCGTTGTCGACCAGGTTGACCAAGACCTGCCTGAGGCGCCCTCCGTCCCCCATGAGACGCTCCGGCAGCCCGGCCTCCTCCTCGTAGATGAGCTCGACGCCTTTCTCGGACGCGCGCGCCGCCAGCGTCTTCAGCGACGACGCGAGCGTCTTGTGGAGGTGGAACGGCCCGGTCCTCAACGCGAGCGTGCCCGCCTGGATCTTGGAGAAATCCAGGATGTCGATCAGGATGTCGAGGAGGGAGCGGGCCGATTCGTCGACGGCTTCCATGAAGGAGCGCTGTTCGGGCGTCAGCTGCGTGTCGAGCGCCAGACCCGTCATGCCGATGATACCGTTCATCGGCGTGCGGATCTCGTGGCTGATGTTCGCGAGGAAGTCGTTCTTGAGTCGCGCCGTCGTCTCGGCGGTCTCCTTGGCCTTCACGAGCAGGTCGTGCGCCTGGCGCTCCTCGGTGATGTCCCGGCCCACGACGTAGCTGGCGCCCTCGTCAGGCGCCGACACGGCCGTCCACCGAACCAGCCGAGACTCGCCCGCCGCGTTCCGCAGCCGGGCCTCGATCACTCGCGGATTGTCGCTGGTCCGCCAGATGGGCTCACCCACGTGCGCCCCCTCCGCCGGGTCCACCAGCAGCTCCTCGAAACGGCTTCCCTCGGCCTCCTCCGGCTCACGGCCCAGGAGGCCGGCAAGCCCCGGGTTGATGCGTCGTAAGCCCCCGTCTCCGGCGTCCACGATGGCCATGGGCAGAGGCGAGAGCGTGAAAAACCGCTCGATCTCCGAGGCCAGCCGCGCCTCGTGCGCACGGCGCTGCAGTTCCTCCAGCTCGACCTGGGTCTGTCCCAGACGCGCGCCGAAGAGCCCCAGGACCAGCGGCGCCGCGTCTATGATCCATAGCAGCGGATCCGTCGCCTGAGCCTGCAGGAAGGCGGCGATCGAGAGGGGGGCGCCGGAGAGACCCACCTGGAGGAGGGTCGAGACCAGCGGAAATACGGCCCCGAACGCCGCTCCGAGAAGCGCGTACCGGACCGTCGGAGACATCCCCCCGTGGGATGAAAGGGACATGCACCACCATGAAGAGTGAGGCGGGGGGGCCCCATCTACTGTTGATGCGCGGGGGCCCTGATGTCAAACACATTCGCCGCTTCCGCGGTTCTTCGGCGACTGGCGCAGGGGCCCCTTCGGGGCAAGCTTCCGCCCATGATCAAGGCTTCCCTTCCGAGGGCCGCCCTCGCCGCGGCTACGCTGTGCATTGTCCCGTCGGCCGTGTTGGCCCAGGCGCTTCCGTCTGTAGATACCGGACGGATGATGCGTGACCTCGGGGTGCTGGCGCACGACTCCATGGCCGGACGCCGGACCGGCACGCCTGGGGCCCAACGCGCGCGGGCCTTCCTGACCGCCACTCTACGGGAAGCGGGCCTCGTCACGCCCGACTCCTCACCCCTGCTGGGGTTCGAGTGGCCCGGCGGGCGGGGGGTCAACGTCGTCGCGATGGTTCCGGGCTCGTCCGATCCGGAGGGCGAGGTGATCGTCCTGACCGCGCACTACGACCACCTCGGAACGCTGGACGGGACCGTGTACAACGGGGCCGATGACAACGCCTCCGGGACCGTGGCGCTCCTCGAGATCGGGCGGCTGCTGCGGGCGGAGCCACTCGCGCACACCGTCGTCCTGGCCTTCGTCGACGCTGAGGAGGGCGGCCTGAACGGGTCGCGGGCGCTGGTCGCCGACCCACCCGTCGCCTTCCCGCGGATCGCGCTGAACGTCAACCTCGACATGATCGCCCGCACCGACGGCGTCCTATGGGCTGGCGGCGCGTCCCACACCCCGGAGTTGCGGCCGATCCTGGAGAATATCGCCAAAGCCGCCCCGCTCGAGCTGCGCCTGGGGCACGACCGGCCGGGCGCGCCTGAAGGTGACGACTGGTCCGACGCTTCGGACCACGCGTCCTTCGGCAGGGCCGGCGTGCCCTGGGTCTACTTCGGTGTCGAGGACCATGTCGACTATCACGAGCCCACCGACGACGTGGACCAGATCGATCCCTCTGAGCTCACGACCGCGGTGCAGACCGTGATCATGGCCCTTCGCGCCTTGGACGCGGCCCTGCCTCTGGAGAAAGCGGCGACCAGGTGACCGCCCCGCAGCGACTTCGGGTGCCCCATCCCTTGGTTCTACTCACGGGGTGCGTGCTCCTCGCCGCGCTCGCGAGCCACCTCCTCCCGGCCGGTGAATTCGATCGCGCGGTCGACGAGGCGACGGGCCGAACGGTGGTCGTGGCGGACACGTATCAGGCCGTCGAGCCAAGCCCCGTGGGACCCTTCGACGCCCTCATCGCGCTCCCGCTCGGCATGGCTGAGCGAGCCGACGTGATCTTCCTGGTCTTTCTCGTGGGAGGGGCGTTCGTGGTCGTGGACCAAACGGGTGCCCTCGGCCGAGCCACGGCGGCGCTCGCGCGGATCGCTCGGGGGCGTGGCGTCCTGGTCATCCCGGCCGTGTCGCTCTTCTTCTGCCTCGGCGGCGTGACGATGAACATGTCCGAGGAGATCGTCGCCCTCGTGCCGGTGCTCATCGTGTTGACCGCCCGGCTCGGGTTCACGCCGTTGGTGGCGGTCGCCATGAGCACCGGAGCGGCCGCGGTGGGCGCCGCGTTCAGTCCCATCAACCCCTTCGGCGTTCTCATCGCTCAGGGCGTCGCCGACGTGCAACCCGCCTCGGGATGGGCGTTCCGCACGGCGGTCCTGGTCGTCGCGATCGCCCTCTGGGTCGGCATGACCATGCGCCTCGCTGTGAAGACGCGTGTTCCTGAAGGCGCCCACGCAACCGACGCCGCCGAAGCCGCGTTGTCGTCGCGCGACATGACGATCCTGACGATCGTGGGCGCCACGTTCGCAGTAGCCGCCTGGGGGCTGCTGGGTGCGGGCTGGGACTTCAACCAGCTCTCGGCCTCCTTCTTCGCCATGGGCGTCGTGGTCGGACTCTTGGCGGGCCTGGGTGTGTCGGGCACGGCCGAGGCGTACGTGCGAGGCTTTCGCGAGATGGCATACGCGGCGCTTCTGATCGGCTTCGCCGGCGCCATCACCGTGGTGCTCGACCAGGGCCGAATCATCGACACCCTCGTGCAGGCGATCTTCACGCCTCTCGAGAGCCTTCCGACACTGGTCTCGGCCATCGGGATGATGCTGGCGCACGCCGCGGTCCACGTGCCGGTTCCGAGCAACAGCGGGCAGGCCGTGCTCACGATGCCGCTGCTCGTACCCGTCTCCGACCTGCTCGAGTTGCCGCGCCAGGTCGCGATCCTCGCGTACCAGTATGGAGGCGTGCTCTGTGACCTCGTCGCCCCGACCAACGGGGCGCTGCTGGCGGTGCTCGCCGCCGCCGGCGTCCGCTACGACGACTGGCTCCGCTACGCGCTGCCGGTCTACGGCGGCCTGCTCGTCATCGGCGCGGTGGCCATCGCCACCGGAATCGCGATCGGCTACTCGTGACCGGTACCGACCCTGTCGCCGTCGTCGCGTCCGTCATCGTGCGCGACGGGCGCTACCTGCTCTGTCGCCGGCCCGAGGGCAAGCGACACGGAGGGCTCTGGGAGTTCCCGGGCGGCAAAGTGAAGGACGGCGAGACGCGCATCGAGGCCGTCCGTCGTGAGCTCGCAGAGGAACTGGACTTGGAGACGACCGGGCTCGGTGCCCTGCTCTACTCGGCCGCGGACGAGGGCGCGCCGTTCGTCATCGAGTTCGTGGAGACACTCACGGCCGGCACGCCCGTGCTCCGCGAGCACACCGAGCTGGGCTGGTTCACGCCCGAGGAGCTCGGGAGCATGTCGCTCGCCCCGGCGGACGCACGCTTCGCACGAGCGCTCCAGGCGGGCGCGAGCGAGCGCGGGTGAGCTCAGTCCCCTAGTCGTCTTCCGCTCCGCCCGCGGCGGCCAGCGTCCTTCGGAGGTCTGTCGCGCGTGCCTTGGCGATCTCGCTGACCAGTCCGCCACCCGTCATCACGCCACGGCCGAGAACGTCGTCCCCGAGGCGTAGGGCGACAGGTCCGCGGAGGTCGATGTCGACCGCCACGGGCTCGCGGTCGAGGAGGACGCCCAAATCACGGGGCGTCAGGTCCACCACGGCGCGCTCGATGAGCCCGCCGACCAATCGCAGGAAGTCGTTGGTCGGCCGCAGACGTCCCAGGCTGTCGAACTCCAGTGACCTCTGCCCGATCGAGATCCCGCGCCACCCACCCTCCTCCCAGGCAGCGAGCGGCCACGCGTCCACCGTGTGCAGCCATGCCCGCCCGCCTCGCATCGTCCACGACCAGTCGCGTTGGACGGCGGCGTCCACGCCGTACCGCTCTCGCAGCTCCCGCAAACCCGAGTCGATGCGCGCCCGAGCCTCTTCCGGGGTCGCCGAATCCCCGGGGAAGACCGCGGGAACGGGCGACCAGCCCTCACCGACGGCGCCCGAGCCCGGGTCTTCGACCGCCCCTCCGTCGTCCAGGCGGCGGAGCTTGGCGAGGAAGAGCCCGCCCGAGTCGAGGTGTTGCGGATAGATCCTGGCCGCGCCTTCGAGGCGGGGATCGAAGCTCAGCCCCTCGAAGGCGGTGAGACCTGGGGCGTGCGGCACGGGGAGGTCGAGTGGCTCGAGCTCGACCGGATGCTCGCGCAGCACGTCGCTGACGACGGCCTCGTTCTCTTCGGGCGCGAAGGTGCACGTCACGTAGAGGATCGTCCCCCCCGGCCGGGTGAGCCGCACCGCCCGCTCCAGGAGCCTGCGCTGCGCCGCCGTGACGTACCCCAAGAAGGACGGGGATTGGTTGGGCGGCTCACCGGCCCGGCGCCGTAGGGTGCCTTCCCCCGAGCAGGGCGCGTCGACGAGAACGCGGTCGAAGCGCGCGCCCTCGGGGAAGTCCCGACCGTCCGACGCGACCGACAGGATGTTCGTGTGCCCGAGCCGGTAGACGTTTCCGAGCAGCCCCCGGATGCGCCGCTCGTCGATCTCGTTCGCGACCAGGCACCCTCGATCGCCCATGAGCTCCGCGGCGTGCGTCGTCTTCCCCCCCGGTGCGCTACACAGGTCGAGCACGCGCTCACCCGGGCGAGGCCCGAGCGCGGGCGCGGCCACCCCCGTGGACGCCTGCTGCACGTAGAGGAGTCCGTGCCAGTGCTCCAACGTGAGGGAGACCGGGAACGGCTCCTCCTCCACCTGGAAGAAGCTCGGGAGTCCGTCCAACGGGCGAAGTCTGAAGCCCTGCCGCGTCAGCCGGTCGGTGAGCTCCGCCTCATCGATGCGTCCGGTGCGCACGCGGAACACGGTGGGCTCGGGTCGCGCCGCGGCCTCCAGGAACGCGCCCCAGTCCGGAATGACGTCCTGGTAGCGGGTCAGATCGACCGAACGCTCACGCGTCCGTCGGCTCCGTTTCGACAAGACGCTGCCGCTAGTACGGCAACGCGTCGTCCGCGTCGTCCTCCTCACGCACCAATGTCAGAATCGCCGCCTGTGGCACGACGAGGTAGCGATCGCCCTCGAAGGTGATCTCCACCGCCGCCCGTCGGAAGAAGATGGCGTAGTCGCCGAGCCGTGCCTGGAGGGGGACGTACCTGGGCTCCGGGGCACCGATCTTCCAGGGCTCCTCGTTGAGCTCGGTCGGGGCCGAAACCGCGTTACCCGGCCCGGTCGCGACCACCTTGCCCCCTTGAACCGCCTGGCTGTCGACCGCGGTCGCGGGGAGGTACAGCCCGACCTTGGTGCGGTCTTCACCCTCTTCGGGCTGAATCAGGACGCGGTCGCCGACGACGATGAGGCGCTTCTTGGGCTCTGACATGTGCCTAACCTCGTGTCTGCGAGGCGTTTGCACAAAGGGGACAGATGCTTAAACTCCTCCCCCCATGATGGAACTGATCACACAGCCGTGGCCCTGGTACGTCGCCGGCCCGCTCATCGGACTCGTCGTCCCGTTCGTGTATTGGTACGGAGGCAAGAAATGGGGGGTCTCCCAGAGCCTCCAGCACATGTGTGCCGCCGTGTTGCCACGACGGATCGAGTACTTCACCTACGACTGGTGGAAGCAGGGCGCGTGGAGCCTGGCCATGATGCTCGGGACCGTGGCGGGCGGTTACATCGGCGGGCGACTGCTCTCCACGCCTGACGACGTCGTCGCGATCTCGCCAGCCACACGTGCCGATCTGGCGGAGCTCGGGATTCGCGACTTCAGCGGCATGATGCCGGCCGACGTGTTCTCGCTGGAGACATTGCTGTCCCCGGCGGGCTTCACCCTGGTGATCGTCGGCGGCTTTCTGGTGGGCTTCGGCGCACGCTACGCGAACGGATGCACGTCCGGCCACGCGATCTCCGGCCTGGCCAACCTCCAGCTCTCGTCTCTGCTCGCGGTCCTCGGCTTCTTCGTCGGGGGCCTGATCTCGGCGCACTTCCTCATCGGGATCGTGCTCTGATGGCCCCCGAGGCCGTGGTCGCCGAGTCGGCCTCCGTGCCGACCGCGAGGTCCGAGTCGCTCATTCCCTACTTCCTGGTCGGCTGCTACCTCGGAATCATCTTCATCAAGTCCGAGGTGGCGTCCTGGTTCAGAATCCAGGAGATGTTTCGCTTCCAGGCCTTTCACATGTACGGGGTGATCGGCGGCGCGGTGGTCGTGGCCACGCTCGGTGTCCTCGTACTCAAGCGGCTCGGCACGCGCAGCGTCCTCGGCGACGAGATCGTCTTTCCCGACCCGACGGACCGGAGCCCGTCGCCCCAGCACGTACTGGGAGGCATCACGTTCGGGCTCGGTTGGGGCCTGCTCGGCGCGTGCCCCGGCCCGATCTACGCGCTGCTGGGCACGGGGCTCCCGGTCATGCTCTTCGGGCTCGGTGGAGCACTGGCCGGAGTATGGGTGTACGGATGGCTCCGTCCGCAGCTCCCCCACTAGAGGCTTCCGTTGCGTCTACTTTGCACCGCGGCTGCGCTTCTCTGTGCAGTCTCCCCCCTCGCCGCTCAAGACGGCGTTCCTGCAGGACTCGTGGGGATCGAGCTAGAGCGCACGCGCGCCTGTACGAGCGCGCTCACTCGCCTCGAAGCCCTCGACGTCGAGCTGACGCCCCTGGCGACCCGTGTGCAGCGGCTGCTCGCGATCGCCGGAGCGATCCGTATCGAGGAGTCCTCGATCGTCGACTCGCTGAGCGCCACCGACCCGATCGAGATCGCGGTGCGGGACTGGTTCCGGGCCGACGAAGCGCTCGCCCAGCGCTACGTCACCAGCCAGAGTCAGGCGGTCCTCGACGAACGCGCCGCCGCCAAGCGAGCCATCCAGGATGCCGTGACCCAGGCGCTGGACGGGGTGCAGGCGGCCGCCGATTCCGTGATGGCACCCACGGGCACGCTGCGAAACGAAGCCCAGGCGTGCAGTAATGTCATCCTCGTTCGGGGCGCGGCCGTCGAGGAGTGCGCGGGCGCGCAAAGCCGCGTGTGCGCGGCCGCGCGTGACAGCACGGTCCAGTCACCGTTCCGATTCATCTCGTCGGCCGAACTGCTGTGGGACCGCTTGGAGCTCCGGCCTTGGACGACGCCTGGCCCCCTCCAACTCTCGCCTCAGGGTCAGCTCAGTGGCGCACGGACCATCGGTAGCACGCGGATGGGCAACATCGCCATCAACGTCTCACTGAACCCGCTCCTACGGCCGCGGGCCGACCTGGCTCCCGAGGATTTGGCCTTGATCGACTCGATCAACACGCCCCTCGGCATCGAGAACACGCACCCCGAGGTCACCTTCACACCGGCCCTGTCGGTGCAGGCGAACCTCCCGACGGCGCTCGGCGGCGAGAACGGCTACGTCCTCCACTTCGGGCCGCCGGAGGAACCGAACATCATTTGGGCTGGCGCAGCCGGAACCGGAAACCCGTTCGCCGCGACCATAGCGCTCGCGCCCGAGCACGTAGCCGCGTTAGCCGAGGGCTTTCCGCTCACCTTCACGGCTGTGCGGGAGGTAGACGACGACGCGCCGGAGGTGGTGTTCTCCGTCGA
>JAHEKM010000171.1 GCA_024638325.1 Gemmatimonadota bacterium
GGTGGCCGGAGGCGATCGCGCGCCGAAATTCTCGCCGCATGGATCCCCCGGCGCCCAACGCTTCGATGAGGATCGAGGTGTCGAGCACGATCAAGTCCGACGCCTCCCACCCGTCCTCCGCGCACGCGTGATCTCGGCTCGTTCCGCATCCACCTCTTCTCGCGGGCGGGCGGGCACGGCGGGGGCCGCTCGGTCGAAGGCCTCGAGAAGCCGGTCGCGCTCCTCATCCGTGAGGCGTCCAAGCTGCGCGCCGTAGACGCGCAGCGCCTCGCGGACCACCTGGCTCTTCGCCATCCCGGTGCGCTCGGCCATTCGATCGAGGTAGGCGCTCGACTCCTCGTCGAGTACGAAGGTGCGCTTGATCATGCCATAAGTATGGGATTATGGCATACGGCGAGCAACCTGGCCCGCGAATCGGGGAGTTCGACCCAGTCGCGACCCCATCTTGCGGATCGACGGCCCCCCCGCCTATGCTCCGCGCCCAATTGCTCCGGGCCGCGGTCTGATCCGCCATCCCGTGGCCATACCAATGGTCTTGGGGGTGTCATGAGGGCATCGTCTGGTCCGGGCAGTTTCCGAGTTCTCGCCGCCACGTGTCTCGTCAGCCTCGTCCCGACCGCCTGTAGCCCCGGCGGCGACGGTCCCACGGATCCGACCCCGACCCCGAGCCAGACGGTCGCGGAGTACATCTCCGGGCTCCCCACGTGGCGCTCCGTGAATCCGCTCGAAGCGGAGGGTGAGACTAAGGGGAGCGCGACGCAGAGCGTGGTCGCAGTCACCGACTACATCGACCCTTCGACCGGGAATCCCGGCCCGGTGAATCTGGTGTGCACGGAGCAGGCGGTGTCTTTGAAGGACAACACCACGGACATCGTGATCCTCAACCCGAGCGCTGGCCTCATCTGGCCCGGTGCGTTCATTCAGGGGAAATCACGTGCGGGGAGCTCAGCGGAGCTGCTGCCGCTCGTCATCGCTCCCGAGGACCGCACGCCGATCACCTTGTTCCTCGAGGGCATCACGACCTCGGGAACCACGTCCGTTACGGTCAATTCGCCCAGCGCGTCGGCCGTGAACGGCGCCAGGAGTCAGCTGGTGCTCCCGGCGAGCACCGACAGTGTCGGCGATCCGACCAAGATCGTCAGCTCGGTCCTGGAGTACTACTCGGACGCCCAGTTCGCAGCGGAGGTGCAGTTCTCGGGGAAGTACCTCAACTGGAGCAGCCGAGGCGGCGCGTCGTACCGCAGGTCTCAGACCGAGAATTCGGTGATCGTGTACTTCGCCGAGCAGATGTACACGCTGGCGGTGGATCAGCCGCCGTCCCCGACGGCATGGTTCGGACCGGGATTCACGAGGGAGGAGCTCGACGCGAAGATCGCCGCGGGCCAGATCGGCCCCGACAACCTTCCAGTCTACGTCGCGAGCGTCACATATGGTCGGATCATGATGGCGACGTTCACGGCCAAGACCGATCTTCGGTCCCTGAAGACCGCCCTTCAGGTCCGCTACAAGGGACTGGTCACGAGCGCCAGCGGCTCGCTGACCACGGAGCAGAGCAAGATGATCGGCCAGACGGAGAAGTACTTCAACTTCTGGGGCGGAAGCTCGACCGGCGCTCAGGATGCGATCCAGAACGGAAACTGGGAGGCGTACTTCGACACCGGTGCGCAACTCTCCCAGGCGGTGCCGATCAGCTTCACGCTGAGGACCCTGAACAACGAGCTGGCTTCGGTCACCGATGCGACCCAGTACACCCTCAGGGACTGCCAGAAGAGCACCAGCGAGTTCGTGTTCCTGCCGTCGGAGCCGCTCACCCTGTCTCTGCCTACGACGTCGCGAGTCACCCGAACGGGCGACTTCAACGGCGACGGCCTGATCGACCTGCTTTGGGACCACGATCCGGGCAACGGCGGCGCGCACCGCATCGCGGTCGCGTACGGGAAGGTGCGCAGCGAGACCGGCGCGGGTGGCTTCGACGTGGTGTCACTGCCGACGGGAAGCTCTCCGATCGGGCTCGGGGCCATCCAGGAGCCGCACGTCGGTGACCTGGACGGTGACGGGACGGACGACGTGCTCTGGTGGGAGCCCAACTACCAGCCGAACAGAGCGAACCTCGGGCTCTTCCAGTACGTCCTCGGAGGCCCGACGGGGTTGTCACAAAAGGGCGAGTTCGAATGGCTCATCGTGGCGGACTCCTTGAACGTCACGTACGGCCCGGCCGTCAACTACAAAGCGGTTCTGGGCAACTTCCAGGGTTCCACGCTCGACGGGCTGGAGATCGCGATGAGCACCGCCGGGCTCACCGACTGGAACCGGGTCTATCGCTTCGACTTCGGCGGCCTGGGCCAGCCGTTCATCACGGTGCTGTCGGATCAAAACGCGGCGACGCGCGACCACGGTCAGTTCTGGACGCAGGCCAAGCTCTTCTACGCCCTCGACTACGTCGGTGACACGTTCGACGACCTGATGTTCGCGGTGCCGAACGGGGATTACCTGCACACGGAGTTCACCAGCAACACGGGCGTGTACAGGGCAGGCGACCAGGACATGGACGGCCCGGTCGATTGGCACAACGCCAATGAGCAAGCAAACTTCCACATCGTGCCGATCGGCAATCGCGAGGGGTACGGGTGGCTCAATCCGGGCGTCGCCCAGCCGACGATCAAGGTGGCCCAGTGGGGTCCGTCCGGGGCGGTCGCCCCCGTTCGAAGGAACTTCGGAAACGGGAGCTTCAAGCCCGGCGCCCGTAACACCACAGCGGTGGGTGATCTCGACGGGACCGGGGAGGCAGACTACGTCGTCAACGCGCTCAACAGCGCGGACGGCAACCTGCTCCGCTTCGGGTACAACTTCGATCCGACGAACGGGACGTTCGAGAGCACGTACGACGTCGTCCATCCGACCTTCGACACTGAATGGGGCAACGCCAAGCTCTATGTGGGTGATATCGACGGGGACGCGTACGACGACCTGATCTGGGTCGTGCCGGCGGGCTCGAACGTGAAGGTCTACGTGGCGCTTTGGACGGGTCCAAGGTCCTAGCGCCTCCGGCGCGGACGCGCCGACCGTAGGGTTCGGCCTGAAGGGGAGCCTCGCGCCAAGGCGGCGCCGAGGGGCTCCTGCGGCCTGCCCGCGCCTATATTCCTCCTCGTCTACCCACACCTTCGTGCCAGAGGCGAACGAGTCCCGATGGATAAGACCGTTTCCATCGTCGGTGTTCCCATGGACCTCGGGCAGTCGCGCCGCGGGGTGGACATGGGCCCCTCCGCGCTGCGCATCGCCGGCCTGCACGAGCGGCTCCAGCGCCTGGGCGTCCACACCGAGGATCTTGGCAACATCCCGGTCCGCGAGCGCCTCACCCTCCCGCCGAAGGGGGGCGGGCTCGAATTCCTGCCCGTCGTCGTGAGCGCGTCGAAGAAGGTCTACGAGATCGGCCAGAAGGCCGTCGCGGAGGGGCGCGTGCCGCTGTTTCTCGGCGGCGATCATTCGATCTCGGTCGGCACCATAGGCGGCATCACGGCCCCCGGCCCGGCGGGTGTACTCTGGATCGACGCGCACGGCGACTTCAACACGCCCGAGACCTCACCCTCCGGCAACATCCACGGGATGCCGCTCGCGGCGCTGCTCGGCCACGGCGCGCCGCAGCTCGTCAACCTCGGCCGGCCGGGCGCGAAGCTCACCGTTCGCGACGTCGTCCTGATCGGCGTGCGCGACCTGGATCCGCCCGAGCGCGAGCTGCTGCGCAGCCAAGGTGTGCGCGTGTACACGATGTCCGAGATCGACGACCGCGGCATCGCCGACGTGGCCCGGGACGCGCTCGAGCGCCTCGCCCACACGCCGCGCCTCCACGTCTCGCTCGATCTCGACGTGCTCGATCCGCGGGAGGCGCCCGGCGTCGGGACGCGCGTGACGGGTGGACTCACCTACCGAGAGGCGCACCTGCTCATGGAGATCGTCGCGCGGGACGGCCGGCTCGGCTCCGCCGACGTGGTCGAGGTCAACCCGATGCTCGATACCTACAACCGGACGGCCGAGATGGCGGTGGAGCTGGTGGCGTCGCTGTTCGGGAAGGCGATCTTGTGAGCCCATGCGCATCCACCTCCGCCACCTCCGCCTCGTCCGCGAGGTCGAGCGCGCCGGTACGCTCACAGCCGCAGCCAAGGCGCTGCATCTGTCACAGTCGGCGCTGAGCCACCAGCTCGCGCGACTGGAGGAGGAAGTGGGCGGGGCGGTGTTCGAGCGGCGGGGGCGGCGCATGGTCCCGACGGCGCTCGGGCGACGGTTGAGCGAAGGTGCCGGCGAGGTGCTGGGCGCGCTCGACGCGCTCGAGCTCGACCTCGCGGAGCTGGTCGAGGGCCGGACCGGCCTGCTGCGCGTGACCTCGCAGTGCTTCACCTGCTACCACTGGCTGGGCGACGTGCTCCCCGCGTTCCGCGAGCGGCACCCCTCGGTCGAGGTGCGAATCGTGCCGGAGGTGGCGGGCGATGCGCTGCGCGCGCTCGACGATGGCGAGGTCGACGTGGTGCTCTCCTACGACGAAAACGAGCCGGCGGGTG
>JAHEKM010000172.1 GCA_024638325.1 Gemmatimonadota bacterium
GATCATCGGCCGGGGTGGGCGTGCCTGGGCGGGCACGGGGCCCGACATCCGCATGCCGTACGACCCGGAGACCGGGCGCGGCGGGTACTCGCGCGCTACAGCGGGCTACATCCAGATCGTGAACTTCAACGACCCGGAGAACCCGCAGGTCGTCGGCCGATACGAGGTACCCGAGTTCGGCTCACACAACATGTGGGTCGAGGACGACATCCTCTATCAGGCGTACTACGAGGGTGGCGCCCGCATGGTGGACGTCTCGGGCGAGCTGATGGGGAACCTCTACACCCAGGGTAGGGAGATCGCCGTTTTCAAGGCACACGACCCGGCTGGTTGGATCCACAACGCGCCCGCCGCGTGGTCGGTCATCCCGCACAAGGGCAACATCTTCTTCTCGGACAACACGAGCGGGCTCTGGTCGATCCGCCTGCAGCCGGAGTCGGTCGCGTTCTAGGAGCCGCTGGGCTCCATCTTCCAGAAGGCGACGCCGCCCGCCTGTTGGCCGAGGTCGACCGAGGCCACACGTGTGAGGCTCGGCACGGCGTATACGTCGAGCTTGCCCGGTGCCATGCCTACCTCCTCGACGCTGACGAAGGCATAGCGCCCGTCCGGCGAGACGACGACCCCATGGGCGAGACGTCCGCTCGTCGGCACGGGCCCGCCGATGGCACCGCTGCGCAGGTCGATCGCCTGCACGCCAGCCCCCGGACGGAGGGTCGCCAAGAGCCAGGACCCGTCGGGTGAGACGGTGAGGTTGTAGGGTCCGCGCCCGGTCTCCCACCGCCGCCGCACGCGCCACTCGGCCACGTCGACTTCGAGGATGACGTCGGCCGCGTTGCAGGCAACGTAGACCCGGGCGCCATCCGAGGAGGGCTGCGCCCACGTTGGCGAGCAGGTGGGCGCCATGCCGTGCCCGTCCGCCGCGGCATCGATGGGGCCCTCCATGCCGGGCGCCACCGAGAACGCTCTGGTGATGCTGTAGGTCCGCAGATCCATCTCGATGATGCGATCGTCCATCATGCACGCCGAGTAGGCGGCTCGGCCACCAGGGTCCAGTCGTACGCCGTGTGGCATAACGCAAGCCGTCGTCTGCGCTACTTCCACGAGGTCGGGCAGATACACGGTCGAGATCGTCGACGGGACATGCTCTCCGTGCAGGTTGAAGTTGGCGACGAGTGCGTAGAGCCCGTCCGGTGTCACGTCGAGCGTGGCGGGGAAACGACCCAGCAGGATCGGCTCGGCGAGAAGCGTATCCGCGCCGGCGGCGATCTTCCAGAGCTTGCCGGTCGGCACCCCGTGCGCGGTGGTCATGTAGAGTTGCCGGCCGTCGGGGGAGAGCCTCAGACCGTGCGGCCCGTCGGTCTCGTCGATCAGCTCGCCCACCTCCACGGTGTTCTCGACCGTGAGGCCGTCGGCCCCGAAGCGCACCCGGTGCAACAGGTCGGCCGACTCGGCGGCCACGTACACCCAATAGTTGGCGGCCGGCGATTCCAGCCCGGTGGCCGAAGGCGCCGTCTCGACAGGGGACCCGGTGCCCGAGCACGCCGCCACCGCGACGGCTGCGCCGAGGAGCAACCGGGGCCATCTTGCGTACGATTCCATGGACGACAAGGTAATCGACCCGTCGCAGTCGATCATACGGAGGAGTACATGCTGAAGCTCGGGGTGCTCGCGGTCCTGGTCTCGCTCGGGACCGCAGGGCTCGACGTGCAACGCCAGCAGGTGGCCGATGGACCGCGAGCCGCGGTGGATCAGCTCTTCCTGGGCGTGCGCATGGCCAACGAGACGATCCTGCGCGAGGTCCTCGCCCCCGACGTCCGCTTCGCCGTGCTGACGCCGGAAGGGCAGATCGAGCCGCAGACGCTCGACGGATTCGTCCGCGCCGTGGCCGCTTCCGCCGGCGCCTGGAACGAGCAGCTCTACGACGTCGAGGTCCGCATCGACGACGCCATGGCATCGATCTGGGCCCCGTACACCTTCTACCTGAACGGGCGCATCAGCCACTGCGGAGTGAACTCCATCGAGCTCCTGGAGGACACCGATGGGTGGAAGATCACGCAGATCTCGGACACTCGACGGACCGAGGGATGTCCCGATCCGCTGGGAGCGTAGCCAGAATCGGTGACACCATCTTGCGCCCTGCCGGCAGCGCCGGGAGGTTCCGCTCCTCGAACCACCGCCCTCGGAGGATCCCATTCTCATTGCCCGCGCGTACGTCTCGACCCGTAGCTTTGCCCTCGCGCTCGCCGCGGCCCTCACGGCTGGCGGAGCCGCCGAGGCGCAAATGATCCTGCCGCAGCCACCGGCTCCCTCGCCTACGGCGCTCGAAGGCCGTCAGGTCGTCGTCGTCACGGGCTCGACCAGCGGACTCGGTCGCGAGGTCGCGCTCGCGATGGGTGAACGCGGAGCCCATGTCGTGGTCCACGGACGCAACCGAGCCCGCGGGCTCGAGGTGGCACAGGAGATCCAGGCGGGGCCCGGGACCGCCTCCTTCTACGCGGCGGACTTCGGGTCCCTCGCCCAGGTCCGGGCACTCGGCGACGCCCTTCTGCGGGACTACGAGCGCGTGGACGTCCTCGTGAACAACGCGGGCATCTGGCTCACAGGAAACGACGAGCGGCAAGAAAGCTCCGACGGACTCGAGCTGTCGTTTCAGGTGAACTACCTCGCCGGCTATCTGCTCACGGACATGCTGCTTCCAATCATTCCGAGGTCCGCGGACTCGCGCATCGTCAACGTCGCGTCGGGCGCCCAGGCACCCATCGACTTCGACGACCCGATGTTGGAGCGGGGCTACTCAGGGGGGCGGAGCTACTCGCAGAGCAAGCTGGCGCAGGTGATGCATACGATGGACTTGGCTGAGGAGCTCGACGGCACAGGCATCCGGGTGAACTCGCTGCACCCCGCGACCCTCATGGACACCAACATGGTGCGGTCGGCGGGCGTGACTCCCCGGAGCTCGGTGGACGAGGGGTTGGAGGCCGTGATGAGCCTGATTGGACCCGAAGACCCGGGCTCTGGCGGCTATTTCAACGGGACCCGGGATGGGCGTGCGCACGCACAGGCGTATGACGAAGACGCGAGGGCTGCGCTCCGCCGACTGAGTGACGAGCTGATCGGGCGGTAGGTTCCCAGGTCTTGCATCCACCACCCGTCCGGTACAACCCTCGCGCGGTCTCAACTGTCTGACTACGGGGCACCGCGCCCCGGCACTCCTCCCGAGTAAGAACCAGCACGGATCGCGAATGCCCCTTATCCGGAGATCTCTCTACGTCCTCGCGATGGTCCTCGCGGGCGCGTGGACGCTACCGGAGGCCGCCGCCGCCCAGAACGGAGCGGGCCGTCCCCGCGTCTTCCTCGACTGCCAAGGCGGCAACTGCGACCGCACCTGGTTCCGCACGGAGATCGATTGGGTCGTGTGGGTCCGCGACCAGGCCGACGCGCAGCTCCACATCATCTTCACCCGGCAGAATACGGGCGCGGGTGGCCGCGAGTACGTGCTCGACTTCCTCGGGCGCGGGCAGTACAGCCAGTACGTGTCGCAGACACTCTACAGGACGCTGCCGACGGATACCCAGCAGGAGGAGCTCGACGGGGTGGCCCTGGCGCTCAGTGTCGGGATCGCCCACTTCGCCACGCAGTCCGGCTTCCGCGACTTGCTGCAGGTCTCGGGCATCGGCTCGGCCGACCAGGACCCGGCCCTTCTGGGTGTTCTCTCACAGGAGGAGGTCGACGACCCCTGGAATCTCTGGGTCTTCCGACTCAACGCGAACGGCAACTACGACAGTGAGACGAGCGAGGAGACGTGGCGTGTGAGCGGCTCGTTCGAGGCGTCCCGGGTCTCGCCGACCTGGAAGCAGAACTACCGCGTCAATTACAACCGCAGCTCCCAGCGGCGCGACCTGTCGTCGGGCGAGTTCACCGACAACCGCTACGACTGGGGCGTGAACTGGCGGGCGTCGTACGCGCTGGCCCAGCACTTTTCGATCGGCGTGAGCGGCAACGTGGGCCGGAGCACGCGGAACAACCAGGACGTCTGGGGCCAGTTCAACCCGGCCATCGAGTACAGCTTCTTTCCCTACCAGGAGGCCACGCGCCGGTCGCTGACGGCCTTCTACGAGATCGGCCCGGTCTATCGCCACTACTTCGAGGAGACGCTCTTCGGAGAGACCGAGGAGCTCAAGGCCGAACAGGCGCTCAACATCTCGTTCGAACAGCGGCAGCCCTGGGGCAGTGCCTTCGTCTCCGTCAGGGGGTCGACCTACTTGCACGACGTGCACGTCAACAACGTGCGGTTCAACGGCAACCTCTCTTTCAGGGTGGCGCGCGGTCTCGAGCTCGAGGTCGGCGGCTCCTACTCCAGGGTGCGCGACCAGATCTTCCTGCCTGCCGGC
This sequence comes from Gemmatimonadota bacterium, assembly GCA_024638325.1. Taxonomy (GTDB): domain Bacteria; phylum Gemmatimonadota; class Gemmatimonadetes; order Longimicrobiales; family Gaopeijiaceae; genus UBA2982. The sequence goes on from JAHEKM010000172.1 coordinate 4,392, forward strand.
GACCTGACGGACGAAGAGCGCCTCCTGGAGCTGGCTCAGCAGCAGACGGACTATCAGGCGCAAATCCGGTTCGGCTTCCGCTACCAGTTCGGGTCGATCTACAACAACGTGGTC
>JAHEKM010000173.1 GCA_024638325.1 Gemmatimonadota bacterium
GTCGTACGCCCAATCGCGGGCGGCATAGTCCCCTGCACGACTCGCCCAACTCACGTTGAAGAAGAGCGGGAAGACCACGATGCCCAGGACGGGCGAGACCGCCAGATAGTGACGTCCCTCCTTGCCGAGACCCGCGAGGAGGTGCCAGGCGTAGGCGAGGCCGGTGCCCGCGAGACAGCCCCACACGAGGAATCCGGCGACGAAGAAGTAGTCGCGCTCCCGCACCTCGTGCAGGCCCCGGTCGGTCACCTCGGGTGCGAGCGAAAAGCCGTACTTGAAGTTGAGGTAGACGACGAGGGCCAGGGTGAGCGTTCCGGTCAGGGCCACCACATACGCGAAGATGGCCGCGCCCGAGCGCCACGCGGCCGCGAGCCCCCCCACACCGAGGGCGAGAAAGATCAGGGTGAAGGGGAGCCTGGCCGTGCTGGGCGTCGCGGCGGGGTCGACGCCCCGCGCCCACTGCCAGTCGAAGTACTGCCAATACATCTGCAACTGGGCGGTGATCGGCGAGTTCCGCTCCGTGATGGGCGGCGTCTGGTACTGAACCCGCGCGAGCTCGTCCGCCAGGGGCTGGCAGCGCGGAATCGCGTCGGCGAGCCCTCCAGGGAGCGGATTGGTGTAGATCGCCGCAGCGGCACCCGCGAACGACTCGCAGGCCGGGTCGCCCTCGTTGATGACCGGGTCGAGCGAGGCTCGAATGGGCAGGACGAAGTTGAAGGAGAGCCCCAGCACGATCAGCAGCACGGACCGCCAGACGAAAGGCCACCGAAGGAGCGTGAGCGGTCCCGACAGAAGCACCAGAGCTGCCAACGCCGGTGCGGGCAGCACCGACATCATGTGATTCGTGGAGCCGAGCGCGAGAAGGAAGACGATCCAGAGGAGGTAGCGCGACGAGCCCGGCTCATGGCGGCGGTCGCGCCAGAGGATCGCGAGCCAGCTGACGGCCGCGATGATCAGGACGCTGAGCGTATAGACCTTCTCGTTCACGTTCGACTGGTTCCACACCGTGAAGGCCGTCGCGCCCGGCAGGACGGCCGCGAACGAGCCGAGTCTGGCGTAGCGCACCTCGAGCACGATCTCGGAGAGGAAGCGGTGCACGATCAGGTACATGAACCCCGTCGCGACCGCGCTCGTCGTTGCGGCCAACAGGTTGATGCGAACCGCGACCGGGAGCCCCAGGGGCGCCAGCAGGAGGCTCCACGCGCGACCGACGAACACGAACAAGGGATTCCCGGGCGGATGGGGGATCCCCACGATGTGCGCCGTCGCGATGTACTCGCTCGTGTCCCAGAACGCGGTCGTTGGAGCCAGCGTCACCACGTAGAGAAGCCAAACGACTACGGCGCTCGCCGCGGCGAGCGCGTAGGGGGGATCCGACCTCGTGTGCCCATCCGGCGCTGTGAGAGGGTCGAGCGTCATGGGCGGGGGCGTGGATGGGAACTCCGGCGCCCCGATGATGTCCGCCCGCGGAGCGCCGAGCAAGCGTGGTCTCGCCTACGTCGCCATGCCCGGTCCGTACGTCACGCGTTCCGCTTCCAGCCATCGCGGGCGGCCGGTAGGTTCGAGTCCATGTCACACGGGTCCTTTCGAACGGCCAGGTACGCTCGCGCCTGGTTGAGCGGCCACGACCCGTGCGTGGAAGAAGTCGTCCAGCTTGATCGTGGCGGCACCAGAGTACCCGCCCGCATCGTGCGGCCCGCGGCCGCCCGTGGGCCACTGCCCGCGTGGATCGTGTTGCACGGAATCACGCGGCGCGGCTCCGAGCACGCGCAGCTTCAGAGGTTCACGCGCGCGGTGGTCTCCACGGGAGCCGTGGCGATCATCCCGGAGGTACCGGAGTGGATGGCCTTGTCGCTCGCCCCCGACCTGGCGGTGCCGACGGTGAAGGCCGGAGTCGCCGGCCTTCGCGAAAGCGGCTGGGCGCTCGACGCACCGGTCGGGCTCATCGGCTTCTCCTTCGGTGGTCCGCATGCGGTGACCGCCACGGCACACCCCGACCTCGAGGAGGACGTCGCCGGGTCGGTCGCGTTCGGCGGGTACTGCAACCTCAGGCGAGCGGTGCGCTTCCTGCTGACCGGTGTCCACGAGTGGCGAGGCCGCCCCTACCGACTCACCCCCGATTCGTACGGGCGCTGGATCATCGGGTCGAACTACCTGACCGCGATCGACGAGTACGCCCACGCTGGGGACGTGGCGAAGGCGCTCGGCGGGCTCGCCGCGCACGCGGGCGACACGGGCATACCTTCACTCGACCCGCGGTTGGATCCGAAGAAGGCCGAGCTCAGGGCCGGACTGCCCGAGGACCAGATCCCGCTGTTCGACCTCTTCGCGCCAGGCTCGGCGATCCTTCCGGATCCTGAACAGGCGGCCGAGATGGCCGAAGCTCTGGTCGTCGCGGCCCTACGCACGGACCCTGAGATCGAACCGCGACCGGCACTCGCGCGAGTGCGCAAACCGGTCCACCTCCTCCACGGCCGGCGCGACCATCTGATTCCCTTCTCGGAGAGCCTGAGACTGCGGGAGGCGCTGCCGCGGTCCACGCCGGCTCACCTCACCGTCACGCGCCTGTTCGGGCACTCGGCCCAGGACTCGTTCCCGTCCATGATGAAGGCCGCACGTGAGATCCCTGTCTTCTTCACGGCCCTGAGGCGGGTGCTACGCCTGGTCTGAAGAGCTGCTAGGCCGAGCCGAAGCCTCGAACCGTCGTCCGCACGACCGGATCCTTGTCGCTCTTGGCCTTCTCGATGACCTCGCGTGCGTGCGGCGTGCCGATGTCGTGGAGGGCTTGGTAGGCGGCGACCCGCACCTCGGTCGGGGGCTTGGAGAACAGGGATCCAGTGGCACGCTTCTCGATGACCTGCACAGCCCCCGGGTCTCCCAAATGTCCCAACGCTCGCAGCGCCTGGACCTGTATGGGCACCTTCTCGTCGTCGGGGAGGCTGTCGTCCTCGAGCAGCGCCAAGATGGGCTTGAGCGCTCTTTCGATGCCGAGTTGCCCGGCTGCCTCGGCCGCCGCGGCACGCACCGATGGGTCCGGGTCTTCGAGGGAGGCCATGATCAGCTGGCTGGAGTCCTCCCCGCCCAGCTTGGCGAGCGCGGAGACAGCGTCTCTGCGCACGCGGAAGTCCGTGTTCGCCAGCGCGCTCGTCACGAGCTCGACCGCCCCTTCCCCACCGATCTCGCCGAGGATGGTGACGCCGTTGCGCACGAGGAAGCTGTTGTCGTCTTCGACCATCGCCTCGATCACGGGGCGGCCCTCGTCACCGAGCGAGATCAGCCCTTCGTAGCAGGCACGCCGAGTACGGACGTCGGTGGCGCCCGTCAGCACGCCCTTGAAGGCGTTCGCCATCACCGTGCCCAACCGCTTCGTGAATGTGAGGTAGTGCGCCCGATGGGGCTCGTTCTCCTCGAGCGCCATGCGCTGCACGATCCTGCTCGCGACCGCCGGATTGACGATGCGCCCCGCCATCTGCATCGCCGGGTCGTCTTCGTCGTCCTCGGCCCCCATGACCAGGCGCTCGGCCGCGTCCGCCAGCGGGTCCAGCGCGAGTCGCTCACGGAGCTTCGCGGCGATGCTCTCGACGTCTTTGGCGGCGCCCGGATGACCGGCCAGAAACGCGTCCACGGCTTCCGCCAGAGCCGAGCCCGGCACTTCCGGAGCCGCAGCGGTGGGCTCCGCGTCGACCGGGTCCGCAGGCTCCACGTCGCTCACCTCGGCGGACTCCATTTCGATCGCGATGGGGTCGGCTTCAGACAGCTCGGCGGCCTCGGCGTCCACCTCGTCGAGGACGTCCGACTCGAGCGGGTCGACGAACTCCGCCACGACCGGCTCGACGGATTCCGGCTCGACCTCGTCGGCTGGGACTTCGGGGTCGCTCGAGGCCGGGACCTCCACCTCGTCCAGCGCATCGAACGGGTCCGGGTCGAATCCGACTGCGTCGTCCTCGGCCACCGCCGCCGGCTCGACGAGCTCCGGCTCGTCGAAGAGGTCATCGGTCGCCGCGATCTCCACGTCCGCAGGGGCCTCACCCACGTCCTCGGCGATCGGCGCTTCCGCCTCGGGCTCGCTGACTGCGGCACCCCGCGGTCGCTGCGAGAAGAGCGCATCAATCGATTGTGCGAGTCCGCCCAGCTCCCTCTTCTCGTCCGATTCGGGCATCAGCAGCCGTACGTCCTGGTTGCGGTGGGCCGACTTGGGTCGCCCCAATGTAGGACGCCAGGGAGACATGAGGGAGGCTCTTTCTTGACCGCCTACCGCCGGCCCGGTCACTTTTCTGCCTTCGGTTGTCACCCCCGGAGAGCCCCAATGCCCGTATTTTCACGCGTCCGTGACAATGTGCTGGTTCTGACCGTAGACGGCGACTACACCGCGAACGAGCTGCGTCGTGTAGGCTTCACGGCATTCGAGGCCGACGAGGCCCCCATGAGGGTTCCGGTTCTACTCGACCTGAGCGGAGCGGCGGGCCTGGGCAACAAGTCCCCCGCCGAACTCGCGGCTACCGG